>JBIKSI010000007.1:0-43164 GCA_044348665.1 Crocinitomicaceae bacterium | reverse complement strand
CACATCCACAGATGCTGATCATTTGGATATTTATGGCGATGCAAAAACATTTTTGGAAGGATTTCAATTGTACGCAAATCAAATCGATAAAAATGGATTGATTGTGTTAAGAAAAGGACTGGAATTAACATCAGAAACTCCAATTCAAAGTTATGCGATCAATGAAAGTGCTGATTTTGAAGGGAAAAATCTGAGGATTGATAATGGAAAATTCTTCATGGATGTAACAGCTCCAAATTTTTCATTGGAGAACGTTGAATTAGGTTTACCAGGAATCCACAATGCAGAAAACGGTTTGGCTTGCATTGCTTTAGCTACCTTTTTGGGATTAAGTGAAGAAGAAATTCGTTTTGGACTTAAGACATTCAAAGGAGTAAAACGTAGATTTGAATATCAAATTAGAACTGAAAAATTAGTTTATATTGATGATTATGCGCATCATCCTACTGAAATTAAAGCACTTATTGATTCTGTTAAATTAATTTATCCCGGGAAAAAAATTACTGGAATTTTCCAACCACATTTGTTTTCACGCACGAGGGATTTTATGGATGCCTTCGCTGCTGAATTATCAAAAATTGATGAATTAATTCTGATGCCGATTTATCCAGCGCGTGAATTACCAATGGAAGGAATTAACAGTGATTTGTTACTCTCAAAATGTACCAATTCGGATAAAAAAGTGTTATCTGCTCAAGAAGCTTTGGAAACGGTAAAAACTATTTCGGAGGGTATCGTTTTAACAATAGGTGCAGGGGATATTGATCGTATTGTACCATTAATTACTAGTGAACTAACAAAAAATTTAACGCTTAAGGAGCGCAATAATAAATGAAAAAATGGCTTAAAATATCTTTTTGGATTGCATTTACTTTTGCAGTTTTCATAGGTTTGAGTTTATCCAAATCCCAGCAAGCTGAATTGGTAAGTAATTCTCCTGCAATTTATATAAAAGTTGACGGTGAAAATGCATTTTTATCCGAAGATGAGGTTTTAACCCGTTTGTCTAGAAAGGCTTTGGTTTATCCAAATCAAAAGTTTGAGAAAATTAACATTGTAGCGATTGAAGATTACCTTGAATCGATGTCGGAAATTCGTACTTGCAAAGTGTATTCGCATATCGGAAATCGTTGGAATGTTGATATTGAATTGAGAAAACCCATTGCACGAATTTTTAATTCCGCAGGTGAAACTTTTTACCTCGATGATCTAGGACATACTATGGCAACATCTCCTTTGTATACAGCTCGTGTTATGGTTGTTACGGGAAATATTCCTGATAGAGCACACTCAATTTCAGTGGACATAATTATTAACAATGACTCCTTGAAAACTATTAGATTATTAGACGATATCTATAGAATTTCTCTATATGTTTGTAATGATCCCTTTTTGAATGCTCAAATTGGTCAAATTCACCTTGAAAAGAATGGTGATTTTGTCTTAACCCCGCAAGTTGGTGGGCATACGATAATTTTTGGGTCGGCTAAAACTGAAAATGAAGTTGCAAAGAAATTTGAAAAATTAGTCTATTTTTACAAAGAAGGGCTTCCTTATGAAGGCTGGAACAAGTACGATGTGATTAATTTGAAGTATGAAAAACAAATTGTTTGTAAAAAAATTAACAAAAATTAATAAAATTAAATATGACACCTGATAAAAAATCAAAGCCTGTGATTGTTGGACTCGACATTGGTACAACGAAAATAGCGTGTTTTATTGGAAAGAAAAATGAACATGGAAAAATAGAAATTATTTCCATGGGAAAAAGTGAATCTCTTGGGGTTTCAAGAGGTGTTGTGTCAAATATTAACAATACAGTAGAATCTATTAAACGTGCTGTTGACGAGGCAGTTTCGAGATTAGATGGAGAATTAAAAATTTCAAATGTTATTGTTGGTATTGCAGGTCAACATATTAACAGCTTGCAACACAGAGGTGTTTACGTGAGAAAAAATACCGAATCTGAAATTTCCCAAAAAGATATTAACGAGTTAGTAGAAGATATGTATCGTTTGGTAATGAGACCTGGCGATCAAATTATTCACGTACTTCCCCAAGAATACATTGTTGATAATGAGCAAGGTATTAAGGATCCAATTGGGATGTCTGGTGTAAGATTGGAAGCTAATTTCCATATTATTACAGGACAAGTTTCAGCTGCAATGAACATTATTAAATGTGTTGAGCGTGCAGGATTATCCGTGAAAGAAATGGTTCTTGAACCGCTTGCATCTGCAGAAGCAGTTTTATCAGAAGAAGAAAAAGATGCTGGAATTGTATTAGTTGACATCGGTGGTGGTACAACGGATATTGCAATTTTCCATGAAAACATTATTCGTCACTCACACGTGATTCCTTTTGGTGGAAATATTATCACCGAAGACATCAAAGAAGGATGTGGAATCATGAAAAATCAAGCGGAAAAATTAAAAGTTAAATTTGGTTCTGCCCTTGAAAGTGAAAGTCAACAAACGGAAGTTGTTTGTATTCCCGGTTTAAGAGGAAGAGAACCGAAAGAAATTTCTGTCAAAAACCTTTCTTCAATTATTCAAGCTCGAATGGAAGAAATCATTGAGCATGTTTACTTGGAAATTAGAAATTCTGGCTACGAAAAACGTTTGATTGGTGGAATCGTTGTTACTGGAGGTGGTGCTCAATTGAAACACATTACACAATTGTTTGAGTACATAACTGGAATGGAAACAAGAATTGGTTACCCAACAGAACATTTAGCGAATAACAATACGATTGAAAACCTTACAAGTCCAATTTACTCAACAGGAATTGGTTTAGTAATTCAAGGTTTTGAAAGCAAAAAGAAGAATGAAAATGTTCTTGAAAATAGAATTGAATCTCCTGTAAAAACGCATGAAAATGATGAAGAAATAAAAGGAAATTTTTTCAAGAATTTATTACAAAAAAGCAAAGGTTTCTTTGCAGAAGAAGATTAATCATTAACCGAATAAATAAAAAGAATATGGAATTCGATATGCCAAGAGAGAATAACTCAATTATTAAAGTAATTGGAGTTGGTGGAGGTGGAAGCAACGCTGTGAACCACATGTACAATCAAGGAATTAAGGGAGTAGATTTTATTGTTTGTAATACAGACAGACAAGCCTTAGATATTTCTCCAGTTCCTTTCAAAATACAATTAGGCCCAAGTTTGACAGAAGGTTTGGGTGCTGGTTCTATTCCAGAAATTGGAAAAAATGCAGCAATTGAAAATATTGAAGATATCAGAGAATTGCTTTCAAAAGGCACAAAAATGGTTTTCGTAACTGCCGGAATGGGTGGTGGAACAGGAACAGGTGCTGCGCCAGTTATTGCACAAGTTGCTCGTGAACTTGGAATTTTGACTGTAGGTATTGTTACAATTCCTTTCAATTTTGAAGGGAAAAAACGTCGCCAACAAGCGGAAGATGGATTGGAGCAAATGAGAGGAAATGTAGATACATTACTTGTTATTAACAACGAACGTTTGCGTGAAATTAGCGGAAATTTATCATTAACAAATGCTTTTTCACAAGCAGATGATGTTGTAAATACTGCTGCTAAAGGAATTGCTGAAGTAATTTCAGTTACTGGTAATATCAACGTGGATTTCAAAGACGTTAACACGGTAATGAGAGATTCTGGTCATGCAATCATGGGTTCTGCTTCAGCTGAAGGCGAAAATAGAGCTTTACGTTGTGTGCAAGATGCATTAAATTCTCCTTTATTAAATGATAACAACATTGAAGGTGCTAAATATGTATTGTTGAACATTACTTTTGGCGACAAAGAAGTTACGATGGATGAAATTAGTGAAATTACGGATTACATCCAAGAAGAAGCTGGTTCAACTGCTGATGTTATTTGGGGTTACGGTCCTGGTGATAACTTGGGTGAAAAATTGTGTGTAACGATTATTGCAACTGGTTTTAATACACAACCTTTAACAGGTTTGGATAAAGCACCAGAGAAAAAAGTGGTTGTTTTGGAAGACACGGTTAAAGAGGAAGTTGTAAAACCTTTAGATAGTCCTTTTGAAAAAACAATGACTCAAGCGCAAGTTGTTGAAGAACCATTTTTAAAAAACAACATTGTAGAGATAACCGATAAAATCGAAACTCCTTTGATGAAAACGGAAGTTGTTGGAAGATTGGATTTGGATTTTGAACCTGTAAAGGAGGAATATAAACCAAATGTAACTGTTTCAAATGAAATGGATTGGGAAATCAAACGTGAAGAAGTTATTGAAAAACCAGTCGAGTACAAGGCACCAGAAAAGGTTGTTTTAAACTTGGACGATGACCAAGAGGATAAATTTAATTTAGATTCAACTAGTAGTTCTAGAACAGGTATTTCTCCAGAAGAACAACAAAGATTGGCAAGTTCTCGTATGGAAAGAATCAATCAATATACTAAATTATTGAAAAAACCAGAAGGTTTAAATAAATTGGAAGTTGAGCCTGCTTACAAAAGAAGAAGCATCACGATTGATAAATCTGATTTTAGCTCTCAATCTTCTGTTTCAAGATTCAACATTTCCACAGATGAAAACGGAAGTACATTGAGATCAAACAATTCTTTTCTTCACGATAACGTAGATTAATACAACAATAAAATGACTTTTACAGAAAGAATAAATGCAGATATAAAAAGCGCAATGCTAGCTAAAGAGAAGGAAAAACTAGCTGCTTTGCGTGATATTAAATCAAAATTAATGTTGGAAGCTACTTCTGGTGCAGGAGAAGTTTCTGAAGAAACAGCAATGAAAATTGTAATGAAATTGCATAAGCAACGTATGGAAACATATCAGTTGTACATCGAACAAAACAGAGAAGATTTAGCAAATGATGAAATTTTTCAAGCAAAAGTGATTGAAGAATATTTGCCTAAAATGCTTTCTGAAGATGAAGTTCGAGTGGAAGTTCAAAATGCAATTGCCCAAACAGGAGCTTCGGGTCCACAGGAAATGGGCAAAGTAATGGGAATATTATCAGGAAAGTTAGCCGGTAAAGCTGACGGAAAGTTAATAGCAAGTATCGTTAAAGAAGAACTTGCAAAATAAAGGAAGGCTTCTCTCATACAGAAATCTTCTTTTGTTACTTTTTAATAAATTACAACAATTAAGAGGCTGAATTTCAGTCTCTTTTTTATTTTATGATAGAAAAAACAAATCTTCATCCTAAAAACTTGCATCGCTTTGGCTATGATTTTGATATTCTTTGCCAAAGCTATTCATCCTTGGTAGATTTTGTTTTTGTAAATAAATATGGTAATAAAACCATTGATTTCAGTAATCAAAAAGCATTAATTGCCCTGAACAAAAGTTTACTTTTTCATTATTATAAGCTTGATTTTTGGGAAATTCCACCTCATTTTCTTTGTCCTGCAATTCCTGGAAGATTAGATTACATTTTGAATTTGTCAGACCTTTTAGGAATTAATGAAAATAAATCAGTGCGGGCATTAGATATAGGAACAGGTGCAAATTTGATTTATCCGATTCTTGGTGCAGCCTTGTTGAATTGGGATTTCATTGCTTCTGAAAATAATGATACTGCATTCGAAAATGCGGAACAAATCCGATCGAAAAACAAGCATTTAGGTAAAAAAATTTACCTTCGAAAACAAGCTGACAAAAATCAAATTTTTAAAGGAATTATTGAAAAAGAAGATCGTTTTGATGTGACTATGTGTAATCCGCCGTTTCATTCTTCACTTGAGGAAGCAAATGCTGGAAGCAAACGAAAATGGAATAATCTTAAAAAGAATAAATCTGCTAAAGAACTTTTCAATTTTGGCGGTCAGAATGATGAATTGTGGTGCGATGGAGGTGAACGGCAATTTATTCTCAAAATGATTGAAGAAAGCATTCTTTTTAAAGAAAATTGTAAATTCTTCACCACCTTGGTTTCCAAAAAAGAGAATTTAGATGTGTTTGTTGCTTCCCTCAAAAATGTGAGGGCAAAAATTCAAATCCTTGAACAAGCACAAGGGCAGAAGCAAAGTAGGATTTTAGTTTGGAGTTTTTAGCTTATTAAAACTTCACTTTTGTTTTTCAATTCCAAATAATAAAATCGTTTCCTTGTAAAGATTTGTTAAAAGCTTTTCTCATGATTACAATTTTACGCGCAGCTTCCATATCACCATTTTGAGCTTTGTGTTTTAATTTGTAATAAAGGTCCAAACTGATTCCAAACAAATCATGTTCTATTTTCTTTTTCAAATCGGCAATTTTCCCGTTGATTTGGATCAAAAAATATTCCAATTCTCCTAATTCATCTAATTCATTTTTTGAAATATTACCTTTTTTTACTAGTTCAGTATAGCGTGGAAGCGTTACATTCAATAAATCTATAAAGCGATCCAACTCTTTATTTATTTCTTCTTGATACGTTTTATTTGTCATTGCTTGAACTTTTGATGAAATAAATGTAAGACAAATATTTATATAATTCAAATTTTTTGTCAATTTTAACATTTTTTTTTAAAAAGCTGTAACTTTTTTGTAACTTAAATGTCTTAAAGGAAGAATTTGTAAATTTGAACGCTCGCGAATACAATATTGCAGTAGATAGTTTTGCCGATAACATTTATCGCTTTGCTTTGAAACACCTCAAAAATGAGATGGCTGCAAAAGATGTGGTACAAGAAACTTTTTTGAAAGTATGGGAAAAACATGAGCAAGTTTCGTACGAAAAGGTAAAATCTTATTTGTTTACAACTGCTTATCATGCAATCATAGATTTTGTGAAAAAGGAAAAAAGAAGTGGTTATTTTGAAAAAGTGGATATGCATCTATCTTCCACCGATTTTGCAGATTTTTCTGCCAATGAAAGTGATTTGAAAAGAATTTTAGATCAAGCATTAAACACCTTGCCTGAAATTCAAAAAACAGTTGTTCTGTTGCGTGATTACGAAGCATATTCTTACGATGAAATTGCTGAAATTACAAATTTGAGTGAGGCACAAGTAAAGGTGTACATTTTTAGGGCAAGACAAAGTCTTAAAAATTATTTAAAGGGAAGTGAAATTCTCAATTAAAATTAAAGAAAATGAGTTTAAAAATAAATATAGAAAATTACGAAGCATTTTATTTAGATTTCCTTGAAGGGAATTTGAATGAACAAGAAATGCAAGAGTTTTCATCTTTTCTTGACTTACATCCTGAATTGAAAGTGGAACATGATTTCCTTGATTTTGAATTAAATTCTGCGGAAAAGCTTGATAAATCTTTTGTTAATAGCTTAAAGATTGATAGTTTGAATGAGAAAATTTCTCCTACTAACTGTGAGGAATTTTTTGTTGCTTTCTATGAAAAAACCTTAAGTCAAGATAAAATTAATGAATTAACGACTTTTTTAAATCAACACCCAAGTCTAAAGTCAGAATTTGAATTGTATCGATTAAGTTTTCTCAAAGCTGATACTTCAATTGTTTATGAAGACAAAAGGTCGATTAAGCGCGCTGTGGTAATTCCAATGTATGTTCGTTTGGTGGCTGTGGCAGCGGCAATTATTTTAGTTGTACTGCTTTACCCATTTTCTAATGAAACCTTAATTAATGTCGGTTCTGCAAATCATATTTCTGCTTCTTTGAAATCTTTATCAGGCAAAAAAATTAGTAATCTGCCTTCCGAAGATCCAAACACCTTGAAAAATGTAAATTATTCTCATGTCGGAACTGAAAATAGTGGACTTGAAAACAATACAGTAAACGAAAATCAGGATTACAGCTTTGCAGTTATTGACAAACTTAATTTTAAGAAAATTAGTTCCAGTTCTTTCTCAAAAAACCATTACTATGAGCCAGAGGAATTAGATCAGGCATTTTATATAAACAAGAAGCAAAAAGGCTTACAAGTGGAAGAAAATGAAACGAACACCTATTTGTCTTTCAGTGACATGAAAAATCCTGCGCCAGTTGTTACCAATGGATTGAAAGAAAGATTGCAAAAAGAAGTTGATTTTCGTTCAGCAAGGGCAACAAGAAACAAGCAAGGAGGTTTTTTCATCAAGATTGGAAAATTTGAAATTTCACGAAAAACAGCACCAGTTAATTCAGATATCTTGGCAACAAATTAATTAGTCCTTTCAATTATGAAGCAGGTTTTTATTACAGGTGTGTCCTCAGGTTTAGGAAAGTCCTTGGTAGAAAATTTTTTATCTAAAGGATACGAGGTAATCGGAATTGGTAGATCACACACCTTTAATCATCCCAATTTTTATTTCTACTCATGTGATTTAAGCGAAACAAATTTTTTAGATCAATTTGATGTTGAAATCCAAGAAAATTCCGAGATATCTTTAATTTATAATGCTGGTCAAATTGGCGACATAAAAAGGGTTTCGGATCAAAGTGCTAATTTTTCGAATGAATTGTTTGCGGTAAATGTATTAGCACCCATTGAATTGATTCGTCGTTTTAGTCAATTATGTCAAAAAAAAAATTCAGTGCTTACCATTGTTAATATCAGTTCTGGTGCTGGGAGAAGAGCAATTCCCTCATGGGCAAATTATTGTGCTTCAAAAGCGGCTTTAGATATGTTTTCAGAATGTTATCAGTTGGAGGAAATAGAAAAAGGCTCGAAAAATAGAATTTTTTCTGTCGCTCCTGGGGTAATTGACACCAAAATGCAAGATAAAATACGTTCCATTTCCGCTTCCGACTTTTCTTCTTTAGACAATTTTGTTGAGCTGAAAAAATCAAATTCGCTGCGAAGTGCTGATGATGTTGCCTTGGCACTCATTGAAGCTTTAGAAAAGAATGAATTTAAGGAAGTGATTTGTAGGTTATAATTTTTGCAGCAATTCCATTAATTCTTCAATTGTAGAATTTTTCAAAACAAAGTTTGCTTCATTTCCGCGTTCAAGTAGTACTTTTGCAGTAGATTTCCCCCAAGCGATGAGTATTGATTTTTCGCTTATTTTATTGGTAAGAAGGAAGGAGTTTACATTACTTGGACTTGTAAAAACCAGGAAATCAAAGTTTTGTGAAAATTGGTGACTTTCAAATTTTGTTTCATAAATAACCAATTCATGTATAATTGCTGAATCTATGTGTTTTTGGATAGTTTTTTTACTTTCTGTGGATTGAATAAATGTGATTGAAGAGCCATTTAAAAAAAGATTTAGTTGCTTTGAAACTTCTTCCACATTTCCAGCGTTTTCGCCACAAAAATCTACCTTAAAACCAAGATTTTCGATGTGTTTTTTTGTCGCGTCACCGACACAGCAAATTTTGATGTTTGTAGGAAAATCTTTATTTTTTAAATAGAAATCAAAGGCGTTTTTACTTCCAAAAAAGACAAATTCTGTATTAATCTTCTCTTTTGTTTCTATTTCTTTGAAGGAAATGAGTGATTGAGCGCATAAATCGATTGAATTATTTTTGCAAAAATTTGAAAATTCTGCAAGTTCATCTCTATTTTTAGATATGAATAAGGATTTTTTTGTCGGTGTATTCATAATTACCACAAAAACTAATTTAATTTTGAGTTTAATTTTTGTTCTTTTTCATTGCCAAAAAGAACCAAAAGTCTAGTGCTTGAAAACGCATCTACCTTTCTACAAACGACGCTAAAAAATCAAAACTCGCTGCGCTCAAACACTTGATTTTTTTACGCTTACTTATTGTGAAAGGTGCCAGATTCACGTTTTCTAGGCACAAGTTGAAATTTTTGCAAAAAGCCTAAAATAGCATTAAAAATCGAAAGCTTAGTTTTACCTTTTATGACAGGATTTTTATTCACTTTTTAAAACTGCTACAATATTTTCTGCATTCAATTCAAAGTTTGAGTTAGTGAAGTGGCTCAATTTTGCTCCATCTTCCCATTTTTTTGCAAAGGAAACATAGACCGAATCTTGACTTTCACAGTAAACTCCTAAGGGCAATTGACATCCTCCTTCCATTAAATTTAACACTTTTCGTTCGATTACAATTTGTTGTTCAACTGCGCCATTGTTCAATTGCTGAATGATGCGAAACATGCGTTCATCTTCGTCTCTAATCTGTAAACCCAAAACACCTTGAGCTGGTGCTGGAACGAATTCTTTTGGGTCTAATACCACAACGTGAAATTCTGATAAATCAATTTTTAAACGTTCTACACCTGCTTTGGCAAGTAAAATGGCATCGTAATTTCCGTCTCTCAATTTTTGAATTCTAGTCGGCACATTACCTCTTAATTCTCTAATTTCTAAATCCTTACGGAATAATTTCACCAATGATTTTCTTCGTGCAGAGGAAGTTCCAATGCTTGCATTTTCTGTCAATGACCATTTTTGGTTTACATCAACTTTGTTTTTGTCTATCAAAAGTAATTCTGATGGGTCTTCTCGTTCTGAAACTGCAGCAATTTTTAATCCTGATGGAGGATTGGTTTCCAAGTCTTTGTGAGAATGAACTGCTACATCAATTGTGCCTGCAAGTAATTCATTTTCAATTTCTTTGGTGAAAAATCCTTTGCCTTCCAATTTGTCAAAACTCAAATTTTGAATAGCATCTCCTTGGGTAATAATAATTTTTATTTCAACTTCATTTCCAAGTGAAATCAATTGATTTTTAACATGATTTGCCTGCCACAAAGCTAAGTCACTGCCTCGGGAACCGATAATAATTTTTTCCATTTATAAATTGGGCTTTAGTTTTCTTGTTTTAGCATTATTTCTTTTGCTAATAACATTGGACCACTGATGTATTTTTTTTCCATGTAGGAAATGATTTTATCTAAGACTTCACGAGAATCTCCGTCCAAATTTTCTAATTCATTTTTGAAAACATGGTTGAAAGCTGTCTTTTTAATGTCTTTTACCATAATTGGAACTTCACGCATGGCAATTTCTACTTTTCTGATACGGTTTAATTCCTGAAAAGTAAAAATAGCTTCTTTTAAAATTTCCTCCACATGTGTAATTTCTTTGGATCGTTCCTTCAAATTTTGATCGGATATTTTTTGCAAATAATCAACGGAAATATGTTCGACATTATGTGCATTTATAATTGATTTATCCAAATCAGGTGGGATTGCGATGTCAATTACAAGCTTGCGATCAGTCTCTTTTTGTAATAAATTGTCGTATATTTCTGGAGTGATGATGTGATTTTCAGATCCTGTACAGGTAATGATGATGTCAAAACCTCCAGTATAATTTTTTAATTCGCTTAGTTCAAAGGCTTTTCCGTTCAAGTCTTTTGCTAAATTTTCAGCTTTTGAGAATGTACGATTAAACACGGTAAAATTGCGATAACCATGTTTTCTCAAAAATTTACTCATGTTGGTGTTAGTCATCCCTGCACCGATAATTAATATTCGTGCATTTAATGGGATTTCCATATCACGTAAGGTGTGGTAAGCCAAGGCAACAACTGAAACTGGTTTTGTAGCAATGCTCGTTTCTGTGTAAACTCTTTTTGCTGTTTCTACAGTGTGTCGAATTGCTAAACGAATAAAATCTCCTGTAATTCCAAGTTTTTTGGATAGGTCGTAGGCATTTCTAACTTGCGTTATGATTTCCCTTTCTCCAACAATCATTGAGTCAATGGAAGAGGCAACTTGCAATAAGTGTTCGATTGCTGCTAAACCACTATAGACTTGTGCTTTATTAGCGAAGAATTGCGATTGCTCAAGTTCAAAATGTGGATAAAGTTTTGCGAAAAAATCTTCTAAAAAATCATTTGATAATTCATTTTCTGTAATAAATGCAAATTCAACGCGGTTACAGGTAGATAAAAACATCAATTCTTTTAATTGCTTGTTTTCTTTTAAAAAATGTAATCTATCGTGTTGATTATCAGTTTCAATATGTAGTTTTCCTACATCAGAAACATCTAGATTTCTGTGGGTAAAGGCAACAATGTGAAACGAATTTAGCATTTTTCTTTTTTCTAAGTACAAAATTGCTCACAATTATTGTTTTAATTGTCATAGTTTTGTCAATTTTGTGTAATTTAGAATAGATTTAAATAAAATCATAAAATTCTTTGATAGCCTCGCTTTGAGCTAGTTTTTAACTATTTTCTTAATTAATCTACGCAATCGCATGGTGGGTCAAAATAAATTGTGACTTTATCTAAGGCAGAAATCCATTTTTCTTGAAATTTTGGACTGTATTTTATTCCTTCGGCATGAATAATTTTCAATGATTTTAGGTTTAAAAATGCTGTTGGAAAGGTTTTTATGGGATTATCCCAAAAGTCTATGTAACTCAATTTTTGAAGATTGATGATGGAAGAATCAATATTTTGAATGAAATTCCGATTAAATTTTAAGACTTCTATGTTTTCTAGTTGACAAATATTGTTTGGAAATAGTTCAAATTTGTTTTTGCTGAAATCTAGGTAAATGAGTTTCTCAAAGGAAGAAATGTTTGCATCTATGGTTTGAAGTTTATTAAAACTTAGATCTAAATGGGTTAGGTTTTTAAATTTGAATATTTCTCTCGGTAGAGAATCTAATTTTGATTTTTTTAAACTAAGTTTGAATACCGAATCTGGATGAAATTTTTTTGCTTCTTCTAAAGATAGAAATGTGATTTTCTCTTCTTGGGCGAGCAGTAAAAAACTAGGACTTAGGCAAATTAAAATAGCCGCGAATAGCTTCTTCATCTTTTCCAATTTGTTCTTTGAGTGCTTCAATGCCGTCAAATTTGAATTCTTTTCGTATTCTTTTCTTTAAAAATACTGCAATTTTTGAGCCATAAAGATCTGCGTCAAAGTCCAAGATAAAAACTTCACAACTCAATTTATATTCATTGCTAACGGTTGGTCGAACTCCAATATTTAACATACCGAAATGTTTACTTTTATCTTCTAATTCTACTTCCACAGCGTAAACTCCATGCGTTGGAATCAATTTGTTTTTGTCTTCTATTTCAATATTTGCAGTTGGATAACCAATCGTTCGACCTAATTTTTTTCCGTGAATAACAATTCCAGATAGTTCAAACGCTTCATTTAAATAGATGTTTGCTGTTTCGATTTCCCCATTCAAAAGGGCATTTCGAATTTTTGTGGAACTAATATTTACTTCATCAATTTCATGTGCTGGAATTTCAATCACTTCAAATGGAAATGTTTTTGAAAGTTTCAGCAGATGTTCCAAAGAACCTTCTCTGTTTTTTCCAAATTGGTGATCGTATCCAACAACGATGGTATTTACATGCAGCTTATCAAGCAAAAACTCTTTGATAAAATCTTCGGCATTGGTGTTTGAAAATTCTCTCGTAAAAGGATAGACGATGACATGATCCAAGCCCATTCGTTCCAGTTTTTGAATTTTTTCTAACTGATTTTGAATCATTTTCAAATCCCCAGAACCTTCATTGTTTAAAACTAAACGTGGGTGAGGGAAAAAAGTAAAAAGCACGGATTCGCCATTTTTTTGCTTGGCAACTTCATTTAATTTATTGATTATTTTTTGGTGTCCTACATGCACGCCATCAAAAGTACCAATTGTTAAAATCGGGTTTTGAATGCTTGCAATCTCATTAAAATCAAAATGTACTTTCATCTTTGTGCGACAAAATTAATTATTTTTTGTCCAATTCACACTTATCTTGGCAATTGATTTTCCAGATTCTAAAAAAGAATGTGCTTTTGCGAGCTCTTCATGTTGAAATTCACTTCCATTTTCAATAACTATTTGCTCATTTTTATAAAGTTTTAAAACTGCTTGTAAGCAATGTGTTATTATTTCTGGTTTGTTATCGGCGATTTTTAACATATTCACTCCTAAAATCGATTTTGATTTCATCATCAAAGCAATCGGAATAACAAAGCCCATGTTCCAAACAAAATTTAGGGTCGAAAAAATTCCCATACGTTTTCCAGATCTTTCTGAGCCTCCAAAAAGAAATATTTTTCCTTCTGAACCAATTAATTGAAGGTCTTTTTTAAAAGTTTTTCCACCAATTGGATTAAAACTTGCATCCAAACGTTTGTTTTTCAGAAGCTTTGGGAGTTCTTGTTCGTATTCCGTTTTTGTATAGTTGATAATGAAATCAGCGCCTAATTTTTTGACGTAATTTTCCTTTTCTTCTGAGCTTACTTTGGCAATTACATGTGCTTTTTTTAATTTACACAATTGAATTAAAGCTGTTCCAACTCCTCCGGCGGCAGCGTGAATTAAAACCGTGTTATTTTCATAAATCGGAGACAAATAATAGGCCATGTAATAGGCTGTCACATATTGAGTTGCCAAAGCCAAGGCGTGATTTGCGGGAATCGAACCAATTTCGGCAAGTGCATAAACTGGAACATTGATGTGTTTTGAATAGCCACCGAAACGTGTAAAAGAAACAACTCTTTTCCCCATTAAATCTTGATTGCAATCTAATCCAATCGAAATTACCTTTCCAACAACTTCATAACCAATGACGCAGGGTAGAGTAGGAGCTTCTTTGTATAAATTGTTTCGAGCCATCACATCGGCGTAATTTAAACCAAAACTTTCCACTTCAATTTGTACTTCATTCGATTTAGGAGCTTCTAATGTAAAGTTCCTTAATTCAAATGCGTCCGCTGCAAGTCCGTGTTTTTTAAGAAAATATGCTTGTGAACTTAATTTTTGATCCATCTTTATTGCTTGCAAGAATAGTTAAATCTTCTTCGTGCTTAGAGAAGAAGCCGTGTTTTGACCATGTTTTTTTTTTGGGCGATTATTAGTTTTCTACGTTTTTATGTTTTTTCGTGTCGATAATTTTCGGCTGTTTATCTAAGTGTATTATCTGATGTTTTTTTTATTCCGATTCACTATTAAATTCATGGTATGTGTTGGTTTTCATAATGTCGATTTTAAAATCTCCAACTTCATTTTTTGTAATAATTACACTGTCAAAACCAAGTTTATCCAATTTTTCAATTGTTGCTAACTCACCTTCTTTTAATTGTAAAACTTTCCTTAATAACCAGTCGGATAAAGCTTTGTTTGGATTTGTCATTAGAGCTTTTGAGTTTTCTTGACAAACTTTTGCAGAGAAAATTTCACCTGTTGGAATTTGTAAGTTAAAATCTTGATCACGTTTTGGAAAAAAGTTTGGATATTTTTTATGTAAATCTATTGGGATTGGAATATAAATTTCTCCAAAATCTCTTTTTCTTCCATTTGCGTTCCATTGATTTAAACCACTTCTCTCAAAAATATATTTTTCACCTTTTTGAATCCCATAAAGAGGTAAAATAACATAGTTTTCTCCTTTTACAAGTTTATCTGTTGCAATTTTTAAATTACTGTTTTCCTCGAATAGTTCAAGTAACAAAGTATAAGGGTCTTCAAGTATTTCTATAGGTAATCGAAAAGCATTTTGAGGAATAATAAACTTTCTAAAAAGTGTGCTTTTGGAGTAATTAAAAGAATAAAAATTATTACCATCCTCGAACTGCAAACTTGCTTTATTATCTTTTACAGAATGAATATTTGCAATATCAATTTTAGTATAATCAGTTTCGTAAAGCAATAATTCTTTTTCTTTACGAGCAACAATATGATAAAGTGAACTTTCAATATCGTAAAGTCTGTTCGCTAAATTAATTCTGTCATTTCTAAATTCACCCAATTTTATAGCTAAATCTTTTCCCTTAAAATCAGATAAAACCCTTGAAAGTGAATTAAATTCTGCAACTTTTTCCGTGCTATTATTTGAATACCAAGTAAAAGTTTTTAAACCAATTCCAATAGAGTTATAGTTTGCATCAAAAGCAGTGTCAGAACGAGAGAGATTTCCTGCATCAAAACTTCTACAAAAAATATTTTCAGCAACACGATAGTTTATAAAGGGAATAGCACTTTCACTAAAAAGACCAGAAAGCTTCGAAACTGCTGAAAGTAATTTCAAATAATTTCCTTTGTTTTCTATGTCTATTTCAGCGAATGATTTCATAAAATTTTTATAATCTCATTACTAATTCGCTCAATTAATGTTGTAGTTACAGAATTTCCTGCCTGCATATAAAGTTTACTATTTGCCAATTTTGGTAAAATGTAATTTTCTGGATAACCTTGAAATAAAAAACATTCTTTTGGGGTTAACTTTCTTATTCCAAAATCATCCTTTATTAGCGGAACATTATGGCCACCAGTTCCCATATTTGCTGTTAGAGTCGGACAAACATTACTTTTATTTTCCCTTGCGTAAACTCGACGCCATTGATAAACAGTGTCTTTTGAAACCATTGCTTTTTCAAGTTCAGGGAAATATGGATGATCTTTTTTATAATATAAATTATCAGCTTGTTTTTCTTTTTCTAGAATATCGTGAATCGTTTTGGTCAATTTAATTTCCGAAGGAAATTTAAATTGATTATAATTTTTAACTTGTTTTGGGTCAAATGCTACAATAAAAATCCGTTCACGATTTTGCGGTACATTAGCATGTGTCATTGAATTTAAGATTTTTGAAAAAACCTTATAACCCAATTTATCTTCTAAAACAGAAATAATTGTTTTAAAAGTATTTCCATTATCATGTGAAAATAAATTCTTTACGTTTTCTAAAAACACAACTTTTGGTCTATGTTTTTCAACAATTTGTTCAATGTCAAAGAATAAAGTCCCTCTTGTATCTGCAAAACCTTTTTGATTTCCAGCAATTGAAAACGCTTGGCAAGGAAACCCACCACATAAAACATCAAATTCTTCTGGAATATAATTTTTAACTCGTTCTTTTGTAATATCACCAAATGGAACCTCGCCAAAATTTGTTCTATATGTTTTTTGGGCACTTAGTTCCCATTCACTTGTAAAAACACACTTTCCACCAACGTTTTGCATTGCTAATCTAAAACCACCTATGCCAGCAAAAAGGTCTATAAACTTAAACGTGTAATTTTCGGGAGTTGGAAATGGAACATTTTCAACTTCAAAAAGAAGTTGTTGTAAAGCTTCTTCCGCAACAATATTTACTTGTTCTTCAACTTGTTTGTATTCAACAAAATTATTTAAAACTTTTTCAGCATCATCTTTATAATGCTTTGAAATTCCGTTACGGTAGTTGTGTAAATAATGAGTAATCAATGCTTTATCGTAAGGTTCTATAAGTTTTATTTGATAGTTTTTACCATCAAATTCTTCTATACTTATTTTTTCTTTTACTTCTAACATTTGTTTTTTGACCTTTACGCAAAATTACAATTTTTAAATTTAAAATTCTCAATAAGTTAGATTTTTATTTCGGGAATGATTTTTCTCGCATTATATCAGAAAACTGTACACTTTGGTGAATTCCCAGGCATTATTTTTTCGGACGAAACTGGTTTTTACAATTCACCTAAATTCATACCAATCGTAAAGTTCAATTTTCCGTAATATCCTTTTTGTTGAATATTTTGGTCACTTGTTCCTTGATAACCAGAAGCGTGCGGATCTAATTGATCGAAGCCCCAGCCGTAATCAAGACCTAACATTCCAAACATTGGTAAGAAAATTCTAACACCAACACCAGCTGCTTTTTTCACGTTGAATGGATTGAATTTAGCTGCTGAAGAATAGGTGTTTCCTGCTTCACCAAATGCCAAAACAAAGAATGTTGCTTGTGGATTTAAGGAGATTGGGTAACGTAATTCCATGGTGTATTTCGCAATAATTGGGTCACCGTTTGCCGATGAAAGTGAATTGTCTTCATAACCACGTAGTGCGATGATTTCACGTCCACCAAATTGGTTGATTCCTGTTAAGCCATTTCCTCCTAAATAAAAACGCTCAAATGGCGAAATTCCTTTACTTGCAGAAAAATTACCCATAAAACCTAATCCAACTCGTGGCATTAAAACCAATTTTTTGTCTGTTGTTAATGGCAAATACCATTCTCCAGTAAATTTGATTTTGTAGTACTCTAAGAATTTGTATTTCTCTTGTTCAGATAAGCCAGAATAATCGTCTCTGTCATCCAATAAGGAATAAGGAACAGAAGTTTTAGCTGTCAAAGATAATTTTGAACCTTCTTTTGCGAAAATTGGGTTGTCGATGGAATTTCTTTGAAGAACGTATTTAAAACTGATGTCGTTTGAGAAACCATTACTAAAATTCGGGAATAAAGACGCAGAATTTCTTACATCGTAGTATTGATACGCGAATTCGTAATAAGCTGTAAAATAATCATCTGGAATTTTTTTCCTTCTTCCTAATCCAATTCCAGCACCTGTAATTCCAACACCTGAATAACCCTCTTGACTTTTACGAACCACTCCAGATTGAGAAAATTGTGTGTGATTTACCCATGTAGAGAAGGAATTTGGTTTTTTTCCACCCATCCAAGGCTCCGTGAAAGAGAAATTATAACCTTGGTAAAAACGTCCATTTGATTGTGCTCTGATTGATAATCGTTGACCATCACCAGAAGGTAAAGGCGACCATGCGTGTTTTTTAAAGGTATTTTGAATCGAGAAATTATTGAACGTTAATCCCAATGTACCGATGATTCTATTTGCTCCATAACCACCTGATAATTCTATTTGATCCGAAGATTTTTCTTCCACCACGTATTCGATGTCAACCGTTCCATCTTGTGGATTTGGCAATGGATTAATTTGAAATGCCTGATCGTTGAAATAGCCTAATTGAGACAACTCTCGTTGCGTACGAATGATGTCGTTTCGGTTAAATAAATCTCCAGGTTTTGTTCTAATTTCACGACGAATTACGTGTTCATTGGTTTTCGTGTTTCCTTTGATAATGATGCGTTTAACGCGTGCTTCTTTTCCTTCAATAATACGCATTTGGTAAGAAATGTAATTGTCTTTTACCTTCATTTCCACGGCGTTTACTTGGAAGAATAAATATCCACGATCCATGTATAAAGAGGAAATATCTCTACCATCTTGACTCATGTTTAAACGTTGGTCAAGCAAGGGTTTGTTGTAGGTGTCACCTCGTTTTATTCCTAAAACAGTATCTAAATATCCGCTTCTAAATTTGGTATTTCCAATCCATTCGATATCGCCGAAGAAGTATTTTTTTCCTTCATCAATTTTGATTTTCACAAATAGATTTTTTTCATCCTTCATGTAAACTGTATCGAACACAATTTCAGCGTCTCTTAACCCAATGGCGTTGAATTTACTTACCAAAGCAAGTTTGTCTCGATCATAAGCGGAAACTGAGAATTTAGAACGTTTGAAAAATCTCCAAAATGCTTTTTGTTTGGTATCTTTCATTGCCATTTTTAATTTCCACATGGGAAGAGTTGTGTTGCCCTCAACGATCAATTCACCAATCTTGACTTTTTTTCCTTTTTTTACATCAATTGTGAACATTTCAGAGTCATTCATCAATTCATCTTGAGATCTTTTGATGTTTACAGCAACGGAATAATATCCTTTTTCACGGAAATACCCTTTGATTTTATTTTGGGTAGAAAAGACGAGATTTTCCGTTATTGTTTTTCCTGAAAAAAGTGAAATTTCTTCCCTAATTTTATCGGCTTCACGTTTGTTTAATCCTTCGAATTTGAAACGAGATAATTTTGGTCTTGGTTTAAGAGAAATGTTCAAATATACAATGCCATTCATCTCTTTTTCAACGCTTATTGCCACATCAGAAAAGATGCCTTCAGCCCAAAGGTTTTTTATTGCTTTGCTAATTTTTTCTCCTGGAATCTGGATTTTATCCCCTTGACGTAGTCCAGAAATTAATTTAATTGCTTGGTGGTCATAGTTTTCAGCACCACTTACTCTGATTGGACCAATTTCAAATTCTTTAGGTGATTTATATGAAAAATTTTGATCGTCACCAATTTGTTTAATTTTTCCATCTAAAATAAGTTCATTGTTAAGCTTAGTTGAATCTCCTTGAGAGAAAACAACAAAAGAATAGATGCTTAAAAATGCTAAAATTATGTTTTTCATTCAATTTATTTTAATTGTTCTGTAATCATTCCGAACCTTCGTTCACGACTTTGGTAATCCAATACTGCTTTGTACAAGTCATCTGCATTGAAATCTGGCCAAAGTACCTCTGTGAAATGAAATTCGGTGTAAGCGATTTGCCAAAGCAAGAAATTACTTATTCTGTGTTCACCACTGGTGCGTATCAATAATTCCGGATCAGGAATTTTATTTGTTGTTAAATAGGAAGAAATCAAATCAACATTTATTTCTTCGTTTTTGATTTTATCCGTTTTTATGTCTTGCGAAATTAGTTTTACTGCATTCGTTATTTCCCATCTTGAACTGTAATTTAGGGCAAGTACCATGGTGATATCTTCATTTTTTGAAGTACTTTCCATTGCGGCATTTATTTCATTTTGTGCGTCGATTGGCAATTGACTATTGTCGCCAATGCTCATGATACGTACACCATTTTCATTCATTTCATCTACCTCATTTGCGATTGATTGCACGAGTAAATTCATTAATCCATCGATTTCTTCTTTTGGTCTATTCCAATTTTCAGTTGAAAAAGTAAAAAATGTAAGGTATTTGACACCAATTTTTTGAGCTGCTTTCACGGTGTTTTTTACGGAATCAACTCCAATTGAGTGACCGTATAAACGCTGTTCCCCTTGTTTTTTTGCCCAACGACCATTTCCATCCATGATGATGGCGATATGTTGGGGAACATTATCTAAATTAATTTGTGAAAGTATGCTCATAAAATTCGATTTACAAGATTAATGTAAAAATTTGTTGTAAAATGTTAACAAAGTTAAATAAAATTATTGATTAACATAACTTAACAGATGCAGAATCAGTAGAAATGGGGATTTTTTGTTGTTTAATCTGCTTGTATTTTACTTTTCGATGGATCTTTCCCGCAGATAGTCGGAGATAATTAAGCAGGTAAGGTGATTTAGTTTATCGCAAAAATCTAAGTCTTATGTCTATTGTCTATTTTTTTCCGTCTTTTTTCTTAATAACCATAAAGTTTTCCCGCAGATATTCGCAGATAATTTCGCTGGTAACGCAGATTTAGTTTATCGCAAAAATCTAAGTCTTATGTCTATTGTCTATTGTCTTATGTCTATAGTCTTCCGTCTTCTGTCTTCCGTCTTCTGTCTTCCGTCTTCTGTCTTCCGTCTTATGTCTTACGTCTTATGTCTTACGTCTTATGTCTATTATCTTATGTCTATTTTTTTCCGTCTTTTTTCTTAATATCCATAAAGTTTTCCCGCAGATATTCGCAGATAATTTCGCTGGTAACGCAGATTTAGTTTATCGCAAAAATCTAAGTCTTATGTCTTACGTCTTATGTCTTATGTCTAATTCACAACAATCTTCTTCACTAACAAAACCTTATCTTCTTCCAACAAGCTTATAAAATAAGTTCCAATTGCATACGGAACATCAAAACTTAAGTTAATGTTTGCTTTAGGAACTAGATATGTTGCCACTTTTTTACCAAGAGCATCCAATAAAACCAAGGAATGTTTTTTTGAGGAAATAGCACCTACATAAACGGTTAACAATTCTTCTGAGCCAAGCGGATTGGGGTAAACTGTAAGGAGGCTCTCAAAATTGGGTGGAACACTGTCTGTTTTTTGAAAATCTAAGTTTACGCTAAAAGTATCTGCAATGGCATTGCAACCATGCGCTATTAATTGAACTGAAAAAATGGAGTCTTTGCCAAAAGTATGAAAAACAGTATCGACTTTCTCTCCAGTTTGCAATAAATTGCCATCACCAAAATGCCAAGAATACGAGCCTGCTTGTGCGCTTAAGTTTACAAATTGAACCTTGTTGCTGTCTAACACAGTAAAAGAAAAATTTGCCTGCGGGTCTCCCATAAAACCTAAGCAGTTGGTTTTTAATACATAGCCATTTTGACCAGATTTGTTTTGGTTGATTAGATCATTGTTAATTACTTGGCCTGCAAAAATAAGGTCTCCATTTGCAAATTTTTCTACATCAAGTATTTGATAAGATGGATCGTTAACATAAGTTAGAGGATAGTAGTAGTAATGTCTTTTCCAGTTTAATAAACCATTTAAGTTTCTGCTTTCAATATTTACTCCTGAAAGTTTATATGTTGGACTAAAATAAATTCTGTTTTCATACCCGCAAACAATTGTTGAATCGTTAACAGAAAGTAATTTATAAGGCATGGCATAATTAGAATAATTAGCAAAATCAGAAGATAATGTATCCTTCCATAATTGGTTCAAATTACTATCTAAACGCGTGATTAGTGGACGGTGTTCAAAGTATTGAATGTTTCCCGTGCCATACAGTTGTGACTCAAAATAAGTAGCAATAATATCTCCATTTGGTAAAGGTAAGTAAGCATTGCCACTGATGTCATATGGTGTATCTTGAAACACTTTGTGACTCAAAATGGTACCAGCAGTGTCTAGCGTGTAAAAGTGGGTTTTGCCCCAGTCTTGTGGAGTGCCACCGTATGAAAGAAACTCTTCAACCACAAAGAGAAAGGAAAAATCATTTAGTTTGCAAGAATATCCTGGTAAATTTGTTTTAATATTTTGCGCTTCGAATCTGATTTTTTTGTTCCATTTTATTTCATAATTTGAATTTATTTTCAATACAATTACCCCAGTTTCTCCGTGAAAACCAGCATTGGGATTGTCATCAGTTTTGTCATCTTTATAGTAAAAAGAAATATAATGGCAGGAATCCACATTGTGATAAAGCAAATTTGGACGATCTAAATATATACTATCGTCATAGAAAAAATAAAAGGTGGTATCAAAAATGACTTCACCAGCTTTATTTACTTCCAAAATTCTTGGTGCAGTTGGCGAGTTGTATGGGAATTTGTAATTTGAAAAGCAAAATATTAAATTATCATTTTTGTTAAATTGAGAATTGGTACTACTAAAGCAAGCAAATTGAGTTAACGGTGGTTTTGTATTATTTATTTGATTATTAATTGAACCACTACCATTAATGTAACATAAACTTGTAACAAAATGAGAATTTATTAATCCAGTTGTGCCACTAATCAATACAGTGTCTTCCTGGAAAATATTTATATCATTAAAAATACACATCGTATCATTTAATTTGTAAATATTTTGGAAATAGTTTTGCGATAAGGAACTATTAGCCCACGTCAAAAATAAAATAAAGTAGTGTTTTCATTGTTAATGAATAACTATCATGTTGGTTCTTTCAAATGAGCCATCAGAGCACAACACTTGCACAATATATAATCCCGCTTGGCTATTTTTTAGTTCAATGAGATTAAATTTCAATAATCTTTGCATTTTTACTACAATTTTTAGTGAGTTACTCGATTACTTGACACAAACAAATATACAAAAATTTTTGAATTGTTTGAGGCTTTTTTGTCATAAAATGGTTTTCTTAATTAGGATAGAACTTTTAGAACATTTCGTTTTATGCATTTCATTTCGACAAGCTCAAGATATTGATTTGTGCTTTTAATTTCCAAGTAAGATCTGTCGTCCTAAAATCTTAAAATCCTAATATCTTGACATCTAAAAAGTTTTCCCGCAGATTCGAAGAAGAAAAATACGCAGATACACACAGAATTATTTTATCGCAAAAATCTAAAGTCTTATGTCTCTTGTCTAATATCTTTATTCTTATGTCTTTTTGTCTCATTGATCCACAAAAAAAGGGACTCAGTTTCCCAAATCCCTTTTCAAAAAAATATTATTCTTACTCTGCGAGTACGATAATTTTGTTGTTTAACAATTCAACCACACCGCCTTTGATAGAAATCGAAATGGATTTCGTGTTGGAGCTCGTTTGTATGGAAGCATGTGTTTTTTCGTCGCTTTCGAAGTTTTCAGTTAAATCTACTTTGATATTTCCTTGCTTTAAAGACGAAATAAGCGGAGCATGATTATTTAAAACTTGAAAAGAACCATCGATTCCAGGAAATTGAACTGCTGAAACCTCACCAGCAAAAACCTTAGAATCAGGTGTTATAACTTCTAATTTCATTTTTTATAAATTAAACAGTTTCAGAAAGCATTTTTTCACCAGCTTCAATTACATCGCTAATACTTCCTTTTAAGTTGAAGGCAGCCTCAGGATATTGATCCATTTCACCATCTAAAATCATGTTAAATCCTTTGATTGTATCTTGAATATCTACCAATACTCCTTTTAAACCTGTAAATTGCTCTGCAACGTGGAATGGTTGAGATAAGAAACGTTGAACTCTTCTTGCTCTGTGAACGATTAATTTATCTTCTTCAGAAAGCTCATCCATACCAAGAATCGCAATAATATCTTGTAATTCTTTGTAACGTTGTAAAGTGATTTTTACTCTCATTGCACAATCATAATGTGCATCACCTAAGATGGAAGCAGTCAAAATTCTAGAAGTAGAATCCAATGGATCCACCGCAGGATAAATTCCTAACTCAGCAATTTTACGAGAAAGTACCGTAGTTGCATCTAAGTGAGCAAAAGTATTTGCTGGAGCTGGATCCGTTAAATCATCCGCAGGTACGTAAACCGCTTGAACGGAAGTAATAGAACCATTTTTTGTAGATGTAATACGCTCTTGCATTTGACCCATTTCTGTAGCCAAAGTTGGTTGGTAACCTACTGCAGAAGGCATACGTCCTAATAAAGCTGATACCTCAGAACCTGCTTGCGTGAAACGGAAAATGTTATCAACGAAGAAAAGTATGTCTTTTCCTTGTCCGTCACCTTCACCGTCACGGTAATATTCCGCCATTGTCAAACCTGATAAAGCTACACGAGCACGTGCTCCTGGAGGCTCATTCATTTGTCCGAAAACGAAAGTTGCTTTTGATTCAGTCATTCCTGGAACGTCAATTTTCGACAAATCCCATCCGCCTTCTTCCATAGAATGCATGAATGCGTCACCATATTTAATAATACCTGATTCTAACATCTCACGAAGTAAGTCATTTCCTTCACGTGTTCTTTCACCAACACCTGCGAATACTGACAAACCACCGTGACCTTTAGCGATATTGTTAATTAATTCTTGAATTAATACTGTTTTACCTACTCCAGCACCACCGAATAAACCAATTTTACCTCCTTTTGCATAAGGCTCAATTAAGTCAATTACTTTAATACCTGTAAATAAAACTTCTGTTGCTGTAGATAATTGATCAAACTTCGGAGCTTCACGGTGAATTGGAAGACCATCAGAATTATCAACTTCGTTTATCCCATCAATTGCTTCACCTACCACGTTAAATAATCTACCTTTGATTTTTTCACCAATTGGCATTTTTATTGGACTTCCAGTTGAAACAACATCCATTCCTCTTCTGAATCCATCTGTTGAATCCATAGAAACTGTTCTAACTGTACCCTCACCTGTGTGTGATTGTACCTCCAAAACAACTCGAGTTCCGTCTTGTTTTCTTACTTCTAATGCGTCGTAAATGTTTGGTAATGCTACACCTTTCGCGAAGCTTACGTCAACTACAGGTCCGATTACCTGTGATATTTTTCCTTGAATTTGGGACATTTTGCAGCCTTTTTTAAATTAAAAACTAGTCAATTTTGGGTGCAAAGGTAGGTATATAATTTTAAAAGACAAACAATAAAATAAATTTAATTTGTAATTTTTTATTTAAAATCCATTTTGTGAAAATTGTAAATTGAAAATGCTGAAAAATAGATTCTTGGGTTTAATTCCAAAGGATTAAACAAAAATGAATCTTCCAAAATATGGATTGCCATGAAGTGGAATTCATACCTCTTTGAAAAGGTAGAAAATAGCTTTACTTAAATTATTTTTTCCAGTGAAAAAATAGTTTACAATTCGAGAAAATTTGGTAAAATGAAATTACTTCAAACCATCAATCACTTTATACAAGCTCTCCGAAATTTCATCCACCGTTCCTAAACCATTGATGGATACAAATTTGTTTTGATTTTCATAAAAAGATTTGACTGGAGCAGTTTCTGTTTTGTAAACATGAATTCTGTGAGCAATTACCTCAGGATTTGCATCGTCAGGTCGGCCACTAAATTCTGCTCTTTTTAACAAACGCTGTTTCAATTCCTCTTCTTCCACGTCTAATGCGAGCATTAAAGATATTGAAGTATTCTGGCTTGCTAAAAAATCATCCAAAGCTTGAGCTTGCGCGTTTGTTCTTGGAAATCCGTCAAAAATGAATCCATTGGGATTTTCAATTTTCAAAACTTCATTTTTTAACATGTTTATCGTTACTTCATCTGGAACCAAAGAACCTTTGTCCATGAAACTTTTTGCTAAAACACCTAATTCTGTTTGCGCTTTAATGTTGGATCTGAAGATATCACCAGTTGATAAATGAACTAAGCCGTATTTTTCGATTAGTCGTTCAGATTGAGTACCTTTTCCTGCTCCCGGAGGACCAAATAAAACGATATTTAACATGCTATTCTTCAATTAGTTTATAAATTGCTTCAAAATTTCTACCGTGTTGGTTGTAATCTAAGCCGTAACCAATAACAAAGAAATTAGGTATTGAAAAACCAAAATAATCTGGCTTATGTTTTCCTTCAAAAGCATCAGGTTTGTATAAAAATGAAGCGATTTTTAAGGAACTTGGTTGAAATGCATTCAAATAAGAATACACTTTATTCATGGTGATTCCAGTATCAACAATATCTTCCAAAATGATGATGTGTTTGCCTGCAATATCTGTGTTTAATCCTATCAATTCATCAACTCTTCCCGATGTTTCTGTTCCGCTATAAGAACTCACTTTTACAAAGGAAATTTGACATGGTAAAGTAATCTTTTTTAACAAGTCACTAGCAAACATGAACGAACCATTCAAGATAGAAATAAAAACAACTTCTTGTCCTTTATATTCTTCATTGATTTGATTTGCAAGCTCTAGCACTTTTTTTTGAATGTCTTCTGCACTTAGAAAAACACCAAATGACTTATCGTGAATTTGTACCAAAATTTTGAATTTTTTGACAAAATTAAGAATTTTAGCTAAAAACGAACTAAAAAATTTAAGTTTTAACGAAATTAATAAATATTTCATCGAAACGTTTTAGTAATTTTTAAATCTAATTATCTTTGCAAGATGCAAAAGATGTGGTATCAATCAGACTATAAAATTGGAGTTTTGGGTGGAGGTCAACTCGGACGAATGTTAATTCAAGAAGCAATCAACCTCAATGTGCAAATTCATTGTTTAGATCCGGATATCAATGCTCCTTGTTCTGAAATTGCAACGAGTTTTCAGCAAGGTTCCTTGAATGATTATCAAACAGTGATTGATTTTGCAAAAGACAAAGATTTAATTACGGTTGAAATTGAGAATGTTAGCATTGAAGCTTTGGAATCCCTAGAAAACCAAGGTAAAAAAGTTTTCCCGCAAGCAAATGTCTTAAAACTTATTAAAGACAAAGGTTTGCAAAAGAACTTTTACCTAGAAAATAATATTCCAACAGCTGAATTTCGTTTGATTGATTCTAAAAATGAACTAGATAAACACACAGATTTTCTTCCTTTCATTCAAAAAATGCGCACAGGTGGTTACGACGGAAAAGGGGTTACAAGCATAAAATCAAGTGCTGATTTTGAAAAGGGATTTGATGTGCCATCTGTCTTAGAACAATTTATTGATTTCGAAAAAGAATTGGCAGTAATTGTTGCGAGAAATGAGCATGGGGAAATAAAAACTTTCCCTTGTGTGGAATGCGAATTCAGCGAAGAATTAAATTTGGTAGAATTTTTGTTTGCTCCAGCGGCAATAAGTTCTGAAATTGAAATGAAGGCGCAGGAAATTGCCAAAGATATCATCTTAAAACTCGACATGGTAGGGGTGTTGGCAGTGGAATTTTTCTTAACTAAAGGCGGAGAATTATTGGTGAATGAAATTGCACCACGACCACATAATAGCGGACATCATACCATAGAATGTAATATTACTTCACAATACGAACAGCATTTGCGAAGCATTTTGAATTTGCCACTTGGAAGTACCAAAATTGTTCAGGCTGGAGTGATGATCAATCTTTTAGGAGAGGCAAATTTTGAAGGAAAAGCTCGCTACGAGGGTTTGTCAGAAATTCTTGAATTGGAAGGAGTAAAACCTCATATTTATGGAAAAGAGTTTACGAAACCATTCCGTAAAATGGGACATGTTACCATCACGAATGAAGATTTAACGAAGGCAAAAGAAATTGGTCGTTTTGTTCAAAAAACCATAAAAGTCATTGCTTAGAAATTAAATAAGCGTAAATTTTGAGTCCTACATTGTTTGGATTAAGAAAATTATCCTTATTTTCATAGTCTTAAATTTACTTTTTGAGAACGGCGCTACTTATTTTATTTATACTATTTTGTTCTTTCTGTTCTGAAAGTCAGCTTTTTACGTTTAAAAATTTCAATCACAAAAGCGGCTTAAGTTTATCGTCGATATTAAGTATTTCACAAGATCGCAATGGGTTTATTTGGATTGGAACAGATGGAGCTGGTTTACAACGCTTCGACGGAAAAAATGTAAGTAGCATAAAAACCTCAGATGAAAACAATGAACATCATGTTTCTTTTATTGAACCCATTGGAAATACTATCTATTTTTCGTCAAGATATTATGGTTTTTATAAATATGAAAAAAATAAGATAAACTTACTCTTGAAACCAAAATCATTTGGTGAATATTTGGCAATAAAAAAGTTTAAGGACAATTACGCCTTAGTTGGAACAAGGAAGATCGGAATTTTAAGTGGGAAAAAAATCATTAAGGAAATTACTTACAACAAAGAAAATTACAATGATTATATAATTCAGATTTTGTCCCTGGATAACTCCTGCATCCTAATTGGAAATAAAAGTTCATTTTTTATCACTGACAAAGAAATTATTCCATTAGAAAAGTGGCTAAAACTAAAGTTTAATTTGCAGACTTTCAAAATAGGTCGATTCAATAAGAATAAATTAGAATTATTTAATTTCCAAAATCAAACAAAAATCGTAGCTTACCTAAACTCAAAGAATCAACTTTTTTCTACCAAAATTGAAAAATTGTCTTCAAAATTTGCCCGATTAAATCAAATTGAAGTAAAAAACGCATTTTCGAAAAATGAAAAGATTGTTTTCATCGATGCGAAAAATGAGATTTATCATTATATGGATGGATTTAGATACATTCCAAAAAATTATTCCAAACAAGGTTTTGTTTTACAAACAGCATTTATAGATATTAATAACGATTATTGGCTTGCAACAGGTAATGAAGGTGTTTATAAGGTGTCTGAAGAGCCATTTACAAAAATTGAATTACATTCCGTATATCAAAATCCTTTGTTGTCCTTTATTTTTCGCACAACAGATAATTCCTTGATATTAAGTGATTATAATGGTTTCACCTATTTGAGTTCCTATACCAAACCCGATTTCGAAAAATTAAATATACGCGTGTATTGTCAGTCGACTTATCAAGGATTAAGTTATTTTGCCACCAACAAAGGGATTTACGTTTTGAAAAATGCTGCCTTGATACCTTCCCAATTTTCAGGAATAAAAAACAAGGTGATTTTTATATTATTTCACCAAGACAAATTGTATTTTTCTGAGGAGAATAAAGGTCTTTCTGTTTTAGATTTAAAAAGTAATCAAACTAAGAAAGTAATTGAAAATAAAGATGTTTCTCATGTTTATACTGCTCAATTAAATCAATTTCAAACGAAGATTTACTTTGGTACCAACAATGGAATTTTTGAATTGAATTTGGTCAACAAACAGCTACGAGATTTAAATCATAAATTTAAATTGGTGGGCAGTTATTCAGGAACTTCAACAAAAGATGTTTATGGGAATTTATGGTTTACACTAGATAAACAATTAATTGGAATTACAAAAAGAGATGAATACATTTCCATTTCTGATAAAAAATATTTCAATTCAACGCTATTTTACAACCTTCTTTCAGATGATTACGGCAATTTAATAGTTGGTACAAATAAAGGAATTACAAAATTGAAAATTGACGAAAATGGACGGGTAAAAAATTCATATCATTACAATCATTTCAATGGTTTTGAAGGTTATGAAACCCACATGCGTTCAAATTTTAAGTCGGGAAACATCATATATTTTGGGACCATTGAAGGTATGTTTTCCTTGAACCTTGAAAACCTAGAAAATTTACCCAATCCTCCAAAACCAATTGTTTATCAAGAAAATAAAAAATCTTCAAGTGATTTTAATTCAGATGAGGATCTAATAAAAATTAATTTTCTTGCCGTTAATCCCAAGTTAAAAGGAATACAATATTCATATCGCTTAAAAGGGAAATCAACAGCATGGAGCGACCTAACAAATAAAACCGAAGCGTATTTCTCGAATTTATCGGATCAAGAGTACATTTTCCAGGTAAAATCAAGTTTTGATGGATTAAATTTTAGCCCTATTGCGCAATACAAAATTGTAAAACAAACTCCAATTTGGAAATCGAAATGGTTTATCTTGTTTTTAATATTGTCGATTGCCATTGCAAATATTATTGTGTTAGATCGATCAAAAAGTTTTGAGTTGAGTCAAATAATTGAAAATCAAAATATTGAAATAAATTCTAGAATTAGAAGTATCATATTAATTTTTGGATTTATTTCAGTATCCTTTGCACATTTCTTGTCTATTTACGTTGAAAAAAACCTTGCTAATTTAGTTGCTCCAAATATTGCCATTTCAATAATTCTCTTCCTTTTATGTTTGATTTCAATTAGCAAAAACAGTTTTCAATCCTTGAAAAAGTACCTACTTCAAATTGCACTTTTTTCAATTTTAATTCATAGTTATTTAAGTTCATATCTATCAAATATTCATCCAATATACATAATTGTAATTTCACTTTGCACTGCTTTGACACCCTTCATTTTGAACAAAGTTAAGGAGGTTATCTTGTTTTCAGTGTTCCATATTTTTTCAGCAATTTCAATCGTATTTTTAATTTCAGAACCCGTTTACAATGAAATCTTATTTTTGATTGCCGTCATAGTTTCTGTGAGTTTATCAATTTTTACAACCTACATTCGCAATGAATCCTTACAAAAATTAATATTTATTTCAGGAATTGTTAACAAGGGAAATATAATCGCCTTAGCTTTCAATCAAGCAAATAAAATCACTTATATCAGTGAAAATAGTTTGAAAAATTTGAATATTAACCCCAATCAATTTTTAGGAAAAGCAATTTCAAGTTTGAATCAATTTATTTTTACACAAAGAACGAAACATCGTATTGATTTTGAAAGTATTTTTCAGGATGAACAAAAACACATTATTCCAATGTTTAGTCCATCAGGAAAAGAAGTGTGGATGGAATGGTCGTCACAAGTTTTTTCTAAAAACATTAAAGTTGTTTTCGGACAGGATGTTTCCGAAAGAATTAACTTGGAAAACAATTATGAATCGTTTATTGAGAATGCGGAAGATTTAATTTATACTGTTGACCTTGAGGGGAAATTTTTGTTTGTAAATAGCAAATTTCAAGAAGAGTTGGACTATTCAGAACGTGAATTAATCGGCAGATTAAGTTTGTCAATTGTAGGTGGAAATCAGCAGGAAACAATCAAAGAATTTTATGAAAACCAATTCAGAAATCGAAATTTAAACACCTATCACGAGTTTCCGATTCGTAAAAAAGACGGAAGTGAGATTTGGGTTGGGCAAAATACCACCTTGTTGTATGAATTAGGTTCAACAAAATTGGTGAAGGGATTTTTAGCCTTAGCTCGGGACATTACTCAAAAGAGAGAGCAACAGCAATTGATTGAAAATCAAAATTCTGACATTACTTCAAGTATCAATTACGCAAAAAAAATTCAGTTTAATTTGTTGCCATCTAAGCAAAAGTTTGACGCAATATTTTCATCCAATGAAATTTATTTTAAACCAAAAGACATTGTAAGTGGTGATTTTTATTGGTTAGAACAATTTGATGAAAAAATAATTTTTGTTGTTGGTGATTGCACAGGGCATGGAGTTCCTGGTGCTTTTATGACTTTACTCGGAATAAACTTATTAAATCAAGTTATTGCGGAAAATAGGATTTTAGATGCGGGCGAAATTTTGTCTTATTTGGATGAAAAATTAGTGCAAATTTTGCCTAGAAGCGGAACTTCTGTTGTTCGAGATGGCATGGAGATAAATATTTTGGTTTTAGACAAAATTGAAAAAACCATCAATTACGCATGTGCTGGCGGAAAATTTATCACATATAACGGAAGTGAATATCGAGTTCATCGAGCGGAAAGCAAACACATTGGCGATGTAGCTGAAAGCAATTTTTCAAAATATAATTCTTATGCTATTGATTATGAACCAAATTTGGAATTTTTCTTTTTCACAGATGGAATTCAAGATCAATTTGGAGAAATTTCTAATAAAAAATTCACGTTTAAACGAATTTTAGATATTCTTGAAAAGAATGAATCCAAGGGCTTAGAAGGTAAAATTGAAGAGTTGAAACAGAAATTCGAAATTTGGAAGAAAAATTACGAACAAACTGATGATGTGACTTTTATTGGCTTTAAAATTTGATATTCTTCTTTGAGCCTTGATTTTTTTGCCTAATTTTGCATTCTATGGTTAAAATTCGAAATATTGAGTTGGGTGAATTTCCACTTCTTCTTGCGCCAATGGAAGATGTGAGTGATCCGCCTTTTCGTGCTTTGTGCAAAAAACATGGTGCTGATTTGATGTACACTGAATTTATTTCCTCCGAAGGTTTGATTCGTGACGCGGCAAAAAGCGTTCAAAAATTAGATATTTACGAATACGAAAGGCCAGTAGGGATTCAAATTTTTGGCTACGATATCGAAAGTATGCTTCAATCAACTCGAATTATTGAAAAAACCAATCCTGATATCATCGATATAAATTATGGTTGTCCAGTAAAAAAAGTTACCTGTAAAGGTGCTGGAGCTGGAATGTTACAAGATATTCCTAAGTTGATCAGGATGACAGCTGAAATTGTGAAGGTAACTAATTTGCCAGTTACAGTGAAAACACGATTAGGTTGGGATGAAAACTCGAAGTTTGTTGTTGATACAGCAGAACGTTTGCAAGATATTGGTATTGAGGCAATTTCAATTCACGGTAGAACAAGAAAACAATTATATAAGGGCGATGCAGATTGGACATTAATTGGAGAGGTGAAAAATAATTCACGTATGAAAATTCCAGTTTTTGGAAATGGAGACATTGATACGCCAGAAAAAGCATTGGACTACAAAAACAGGTACGGTGTGGATGGAATAATGATTGGACGCGCAACAATCGGAAATCCTTGGTTTTTTAATGAAGTAAAACACTTTTTCAAAACAGGTGAAAAATTGCCAAGCCCTGACTTAAAGGACCGAGTTGAGGCAGCAAGAGAACATTTGTTGATGAGTATCCAGTGGAAAGGACAACAATTAGGAATTGCAGAAATGAAACGACATTATTCGAATTATTTTAGAGGTTATGCACATTTTAAGGAATATAGAACCAAATTAGTTACTTCCTTCGAATTGGATGAAATTCTTGAAACCCTCGATTTTATTGCAAATAACGAAGAATTATTTGAAAAATTGATCGTTTGATACATGAACTGATTTTTATCATAGTTTGTTCACAATTTTAGACCTAACTTTACACTATGATTAAAATAATTAAAATACTTTCGATTTCGACCTTGTTATTTTCTTGTTCCAAGGAAGTAGAGACGACAAAAGTTCGTGAAGGAAATATTACAGAATCGGTTTATGCCTCTGGAATTGTAAAAAGTAGCGACCAGTACCAAGTTTTTTCTAATGTTTCTGGGATTATTGAAGAAATTTTCATTTCTGAAGGCGATGAGGTAAAAAATCAGCAAGTCTTGGTTTCAATTTCTAATGAGTCGTCAAAATTGGCACGTGAAAATGCTCAGTTGACAGCTAAATTTAATGACTATGCTTCCAATTCGGGGAAATTGAATGATTTCAAGTTGAACATTGAATTTGCAAAAACCAAATTTCTAAATGATTCCTTAAATTTTGAAAGGCAAAAATCTCTTTTTGAGAAAAAGGCAGTTTCAAAGTTTCAATTGGAACAAAGTGAATTGCTGTATCAAAATTCTAAAACAAACTATAATTCCGCAAAATTAAAGTACTTGGATTTGAAAAAGCAGTTGAATTTTTCTGATCAACAAGCTAAACAAAATTTAAAAATTTCCCAAAAACTAGAAAATGATTTTTTAGTGAAAAGTGAAATTCCTGGTAAAGTTTATAGTATTTTGAAAGAAAAAGGGGAGATGGTTAGTCCACAGACTCCAATTGCAGTGATTGGAAATGCTAAGAGTTTTTACATTGAATTGCAAGTAGATGAAATTGACATTGTTCGAATCAAAAAAGGGCAGCGCATCATACTTTCTATGGACAGTTATAAAAATCAAACTTTTGAAGCACAAATAAGTAAGATTAACCCAATTTTGAATGAACGCTCAAAAACCTTCACCGTAGAAGCAATTTTCAAAGATTTACCTCCCGTTTTATTTCCGAATTTATCACTTGAAGCAAATGTAATTTTACTTGAAAAAAAGAAAAGTTTATTGATTCCAAGAAAATATTTGCTAGATGATTCTTTTGTGCTGAAGAGTGACGGATCAAAACACAAAGTAAAAACAGGTTTAATGGATTTTGAAAAGGTGGAGATTTTAAGTGGATTAAAAGAAAACGAGGAAATAATACTACCAACAGAATGAAATTAAGTCTGATTTCAAGTATCGCAAAATCTTTATTGCTAGCACGTTGGAAGCAAACCTTAGTTGCAGCAATAGGTGTAACTTTCAGTATAACCATGTTTATTACCCTGCTTGGTTTTATGAACGGACTAAATGATTTATTAGACGGATTGATTTTAAACCGTACTCCTCATATTAAATTGTATGTTGAAGTTAAACCAACTGAATTTCAAGCAATTAATTTAGATAAAAATTTCAAAGATTCATACAATTTTATAAAATCAATCAAGCCCAACAAACGCAAAACGGAACTTAGAAATTACAATGCTATTAAGACTTTTTTAAAGAATGACAAACGTGTTTTGGGTTTCGCACCTAAGATTGTAGCGCAAGTTTTTTACAATGTTGGAGCCACCGATCTTACTGGCGTGATAAATGGTGTTGACCCAATAGAGGAAAATCGCTTGTTTAAGTTCAATGAATACATCGTAGAGGGAAATTACATTGATTTGCAAAACATTCCAAACAGCATTATTCTTGGAAAAGGATTGGCAGAAAAAATGTTAGCAGAAATGGGTGACGTTGTGCAAGTTACGACTTCTCAAGGTGAACGTGTGCAACTAAAAGTAGTAGGGTTTTTTCAATCAGGACTTCAAGAATTAGACAAAGTACAAAGTTATTCTTCCATTAAAACCGCACAAAAATTAGTGGGCAAATCCAATTCGTACATCACTGATTTACAAATAAAATTAAATGATATGACTGTGGCTCCTGCCATGGCAAAAGAATTTTCAAAGATTTTTGAAGTGGATGCAGAAGATATTCAAACTGCAAATTCTCAATTTGAAACGGGGAGTTCTATTCGTACATTAATTTCCTATGCAGTAGGAATAACCTTGCTAATTGTGGCAGGATTTGGAATTTACAACATCTTAAACATGATGATTTTTGAAAAAATGGATTCGATTGCCATTTTAAAAGCAACAGGATTTTCAGGGAAAGATGTCAAACGAATTTTTATTACAATAGCACTTTCAATCGGTTTATTTGGTGGGATTTTTGGTCTACTCTTTGGTTTTGGCTTATCTTCACTCATAGATCAAATTCCATTCGATACACCTGCGCTGCCAACAATAAAAACCTTTCCGGTTAATTACAACCTGAAGTTTTATTTAATTGGAGCAATTTTCTCCATCATAACAACCTATTTTGCTGGATTTTTTCCTGCGAAGAAAGCTAGTAAAATTGATCCTGTTGTAATTATTCGTGGAAAATGATGAAAGATATTGTTTTAGAGGCTAAAAATATTTGCAAAGAATTTCATGACCCTATGACAATTCAAGTGCTGAAGGAGGTGAATTTCCAAATTCGAAAGGGTGAATTTGTTTCCGTAATTGGAAAATCTGGTTGTGGAAAGTCTACCTTGTTATATATTTTATCAACGATGGACACTGATTATTCAGGTGATTTGTTTATTGATGGAATCAGCATGAAAAACAAAAAAGAAAGTGAATTGGCTTTTGTTCGAAATGAAAAAATCGGCTTTGTATTTCAATTTCATTACCTGTTGAATGAGTTTTCTGTGTTGAGAAATGTGATGCTTCCTGGTTTAAAATTGAATAAATTTTCAGAGAAAGAAATTGAACATAGAGCTTATGAAAAATTAAGAATTTTAGGTATTGAGAACGAAGCATTAAAAAAACCAAATCAACTTTCGGGAGGACAAAAACAACGTGTTGCGATTGCACGCGCATTAATTAATGATCCTTTGATAATCATGGGAGATGAGCCAACGGGAAACTTAGATAAAAAAAATGCCATGCTCGTTTTTGATATTTTTAAGGAGCTTGCCCATTCTTTTGACCAAACGCTTCTGATTGTGACTCATGATCAAGAATTTGCTGAAAACACCGACAGAATCATTGAAATGGAAGATGGGAAGGTTATTAAGATGTGATTATTTTTTCCTCCTAAAAGTTGCATATTGGACAGTATATTGAAAATAATTACTCACTTGATAAGTATTTCCATCTTCATCCTTTTTTGAGGTAGAAACCAAGCCTTTTTTTGGATCCGAGCAACGTATTTCAAAATATAAATCTTCTCCTTTTTGTTCTAAAAGGGTAATGAAATGATTTCCTTCTACCTCAAAATGGCTGTAAAACCGCTGATTCATAAATATTTCTTGAATCAAAATTCCATCTTTTTCATCCAATAGGAATAAATTGGGACTTTTCAAGGAGTCATTCCAAAAAATTTCATAATCTTTCACCATGATACCCCATTTTTTGCTTTCGTAAGTCATACGGTAAGTCCAACGATTTGGGGTTTTTGTTTCTACTAGTTCAAATGTTGTTGGAACCGTATCTTTAATTCCATCCAAATATTCCATGTACATGTCTCCTTGATAGGTTCCAAGCCAAGATGTGGGAAAATTAGATTGCGAAAAATATAAACTCCCTATAAAAGAGCATATGATTGTTGCTAATGTTTTCATTTTATGTTTTTTTTTGACCCTCATATCCAATTTTATTTCTTTTTTGATTCGATGGGTTAAGTAATTTTTTTAAGTATTTAAAAATGGTTTCAATATCATCATCATGTTGATTTATTTTTTGTGAATTTTTCAATAGTTCATTTTGAATTATTTCCAATTTGAGCATAATTTCTTGATTATTGGAAATTATCTCTCTAAATTTGGTAAAAACACGAATAATTTGAATGTTGACTTCTATTGCAAGATCACTATTCAAAACACTAGATAACATTGCGACTCCTTGTTCAGTAAAAACATTTGGTAAATATTTTGAGTGCTCCCCCTTGACCTTTTTTATGTTCTAAGGTCACAATTTGTGACCTTAGAAAATTATTTTCTGTTTCCGTAATACGAAACATGATCCCGATTAAATATCGGGACTTCAGGAAATCTTTTCGCTTGTCTTTTAACAGCTTGATTCAAAACTTTTGTTTCTACCCCATATAGTTCAGCTAGATCTCTATCAATCATCACTCTTCGATTTCGGATAAAATAAATTTTAGTCAGAATTTCTGACTCATCGATTAAATGCATAAATTTTGTTTAGTTGTGCAACTAAGTTAATAACTATTTTGTTAAAAACAAAAAAAGGGTGAAAATTTCTTCACACCCTAGCAATTAAATATTTATTTTCTTAGTTCATTTTAGCTTTTAAGCCTTTATCTAAAGCATCTAAGAATTCTTCAGTATAAACATAATGTTCACCATGATTTAATTTGTTTCCATGAATACAAACCGCTAAATCTTTTGTCATGATTCCGCTTTCAACTGTTTCGATACACACTTTTTCTAAAGTCTCACAGAAATCAATTAATTCTTGGTTTCCATCCAATTTCCCTCTGAAAGCCAAACCTCTTGTCCAAGCAAAAATAGATGCAATTGGATTCGTAGAAGTTTTTTTACCAGCTTGGTGATCACGGTAATGGCGAGTTACTGTTCCATGTGCAGCTTCTGCCTCCATAATTTTTCCATCAGGAGTAATTAATACTGAAGTCATCAAACCTAAAGAACCAAATCCTTGAGCAACAGTATCTGATTGAACGTCACCGTCGTAATTTTTACAAGCCCAAACAAAATTTCCATTCCATTTCAAAGCAGATGCCACCATGTCATCAATCAAACGATGTTCGTATGTGATTCCAGCAGCCTCGTATTGTGCTTTGAATTCATTTTGGTAAATTTCTTCAAAAATATCTTTGAAACGACCATCGTATTTTTTCAAAATGGTGTTTTTTGTTGACAAATAAAGTGGCCATTTTTTTGTTAAAGCCATGTTGAAGCATGAACGAGCAAATCCTTCAATACTTTCGTCCGTGTTGTACATTGCCATTCCAACTCCATCACCTTTGAAATTGTACACTTCAAACTGTTGCACATCTCCACCGTCTTCAGGTGTAAAAGTCATAGTTAATTTCCCTTTTCCTTTGAAAACAGCGTCTGTTGCACGGTATTGATCACCAAAAGCATGACGACCAACAATGATAGGTGCTGTCCAATTTGTAACCAAACGAGGTACATTTTGCATTACAATTGGTTCACGAAATACGGTACCATCCAAAATGTTACGAATTGTTCCATTTGGAGATTTCCACATCGATTTCAAGTTAAATTCTTTTACACGTGCCTCATCTGGTGTGATGGTTGCACATTTAATTCCAACTTGGTATTTTTTTATTGCTTCTGCAGCGTCAATTGTAATTTGATCATTCGTCTCATCACGTTTTTCGATTCCTAAATCGAAATACTTGATATCAACATCCAAATACGGTAAAACTAATTTATCTTTTATGAACTTCCAAATGATGCGTGTCATTTCGTCACCATCTAACTCAACTACAGGGTTTGCAACTTTAATTTTCGACATGAGATTATTTTTGAATTGCAAATCTAATAAAATTTTGAGACAATCTTTTGAAAAAACTTGATAATTAAATCGATTTAATGACTCTTATTCATCGATTTTGTCCTGAATTTGATTTTCCTCTAAGGTAAAGCCATATTTTAAGGCATAAGCATTTTGTACAGACTTAAATTTGGCGTCTAATATAGATTCTTCAGAGATAACTTTTTCTATTAGTAGATTTACACGATCAACGTCCATTTTCTCATCTACAAATATAATTTTAACAATCTCCTTGTATTCGTTATTGACTGTTCTATTGTAAAATCTGAATAATTCCAAAAAAGCATTTTTTAGCTCAAGATTATTATCATACGCTTTTAAATTTTCAGCCTTCAAAAGTACATCACTCACAACATTTTTTAGATCATTTAAAACAGGATTAACAGTTTCAAAAGTTGCATTATCAGCCCCTACAATGCTATTAAAAAGAATAATTTTTTCTCCAATTTGATTTTGGAGATTTACTAAATCATCATTAAATTTGATTGCTTCTGTATTGGTTTGAGAAAAACTTGAAAATGTAACAAGTAAAAGAAAAGTAATAAAAAGTGATTTCATGGTTTAAATTTTAATTCAAATTTACAAAAAAGTATTGAATTTCCAAAAGCTTAGGTTCTTATATTTTCATTACCTTTGTTTCGATTAGAATTTTGTTTTGGAAAAGGGAGAAAAATACGATTTACAAGAATTTATCGATGAATTAAGCGTTATTAATTTTTCGGATTCGCTGGTGAACGTTAATTTTGGAAATAAATCGATTTTTATTAGTGACAGCCATTTCGAAGAAAACTTTCAAATTCCTTTTTCTCCATCTATCAATCAATTGATAAAAATCGCTCAAAATTTTAAAAAAACTTCTGATATCCAATCACTTTGCTTATCAACTTCTTTACTTTCTTGGAAAATAAAAGATCGTGAAATTCAAACACCAATTCTTCTTTTCCCCTTAAATTTTAAAATAAATAAGGTCAAACAGATTTTTGAATTTTCAAGAAATGACGCTTTTCTAAATCCGGTGATCATTAAAATTCTGAAGGATGAATTTAATTTAAGTTTTGAAAATAAACATGTTTTTTCTAATGAATTTATTGATGTAATTGAGGAATTGATTGATTTTCTTGAGGAAAATGAAATTAATTTTTCTGTCCTTGAAAAAGGCATCATTGGAAATTTTCATCATCATCGTTTTGAAATTATCAAAGATTTAGAGGAAATTTCTACTCACAAAAGTCACAATCATTTATTGGATATTTTATTGGGGAAAATTGAAGAAGAAAATTCGGAATGCATTGAAATTTCTTCTAATAATTGCTTCGGAACAGATTTAAATCAAGAAGAAATAGCTCTTGCTCTTAAAAATCAAAATTTGGTGCTGCAAGGTCCTCCAGGAACTGGAAAAAGTCAAGTAATTGCTAATTTATTGTCAAAACTTCTATTAAACGATACAAAACAATTATTGGTTTCTGAAAAGAAAACGGCATTGCAGGTAATCAAAAATAAATTGGAAACCTTGGATTTGGGTCATTTTGCCTTTGTATTCCATTCTCAAAATAAAAATTCAGATTTTGTTACTTTTCTCCAGAATACTTGGGCTTTTCTTGATTCTAAAAAGATGGAAGAAAACAAAAATTTGTATTTAAGCGAACAAGTAAAAGACCGTTTGCAACTCATTTTTGATAAATTGAATCAAACGAAGGAATTTGGAAGTAAAAGCTTGAGTGAACTTCAATTTTTGAGTGAACAAAAAAAATTCAAAGATCTTCCATTTATTTCCAACTTGCCAAACTATACTGATTTTAAAAACCAGCAATCAGCCTTTGTAACGATTTTTGAGACCATTGAAAAACCTTATTTGTTAAGTAAAATTGCTCTTCCAGTTTATAAAAATATTGAAAATTTTGATTTAATTATTCAAGAACAAATTGATTTTTTGAATTCAATTAATGTGGTGGTGAAGACCACAAGTTTAGCAGAACTCAACAATTTACAAAAAAAACATTCTCGAATTCAATTACTTGAAAATGAAAAAAATAAAGAATATTTAAAAATTCTTCAATCAAAAGTAAAATTAAAAAATTATCGAAAATTAAAGAGCAATTATTTAAAACTGCAAAACGAATTAGGTCTTTTTGAGAATGAATTGAAGTCTTGGAACTATATTCCATCGAAAAGTGAAATTGAGTCTCATTTATCATTACTAAAAAATGGAACTTGGCTTCAAAAAAGGAAGGTAAGAAAACAAGTATTAAAATTGCATAAACTTCATAATATTGATGTTGAACTAGTTTTAAATCGACTTTTGGACTTTAAAAATTCGGAAAATATACTCGTGGAAATAAAAAATGCTTTCATTGATTTAGGCATTGAAAATCCTGAATACGAATTAAATCTTGCAGATTACATCATCAAACAATTTGAGTCAAGCGAAGAAAATGAGTTAAATGAGTTATCTCATTATTCAAAAGAGGAATTAAATTTCATCACCTCAAATTTTGAAAAAGTCATCAAACTAGAAAAGAATTTATCAAGCTATTTTCTTTTTAAGAACGAAGATAATTTGGTTCAAATTTTACATGAATTAAAAGCTAATTTAACTTCAATAATTCAATCAAAACATCTTTTGATAGATTTTTCTGCTCAAATTTTGTCTTCTTTTCAATTTGCTGAAAATTTTGATGAACTTGAACTTTTGATTTTGAAATCTAATTGGGTAAAATTTTGTGCTCAATTTCCAGAGTTGTCAATTTTTACGGGACAGAAATTGAGTTCGCTTTTAGATGAATTAATTCAACTTGAAAAATCTGAAAATAAGCATTTTGCGTCTGTGATCATTTCCAAAAGGAAGCGAAAATTTGATGAATTTCATAACTTATTGAATTCAAATACAGCAAAATTAAGTGTATCAGATAAAGAATTAAAAAAATCTCTACGAATTGGAAAGTCGATTTTAGTTAAGGAGTTTTCTAAAAGCAAGCAACACAAATCTTTCCGGGAATTATATGCTAGCGAGGCAAAAATTTGGATTGATTTGTTGTGCCCCTTGCATTTGTCATCTCCCTTGATGGTATCACGAAATTACACCCTTGAAAAAAATCAATTTGAATGTATTCTTTTTGATGAAGCTTCTCAGATTATTTTACCAAAGGCACTTTCATGTGTGCAGCGTGCAAAAAGATTGTTGGTCGCTGGAGACTCACAACAGATGTCACCAAGTAGTTTTTTTGCAGGTAAAATAAACTCTGTAGATCTTTTGCATCAAGCTTCTTTTTATTTGCCAAATTTCAGCTTAAAACATCATTATCGAAGTATTCATTCAGAATTAATTGACTTTTCGAATCGACATTTTTACAAGAATGAATTGATTGTTTATCCAAGTGCCATTAAAACTTATAAACCCATTGAATTTCATTATATAAATGACGCAAGATTTATTAATCGTGAAAATAATTTGGAGGCAAAAGAACTTGTTTCGATCTTAATTCCATTGTTAAAAACGGATAAACGAATTGGAGTTGTAGCCTTTTCAGAGCAGCAAATTTCTTGTATCATAAAAAACATATCAACAAGTTACTTAGATTCCATTCAGGAGAAAATAAATGAAGGATATTTGTTTTTTAAATCTTTGGAACAAATTCAAGGCGATGAATGCGATGTTTTGTTAATAAGTTTGGCTTATGGAAGGGATGAAAACGGAAAATTCCATCATCGATTTGGACCTTTAAATCAAGATGGAGGAAGCAAACGACTAAATGTATTATTTACAAGGTCAAAAGAGAAAATTCATTTCTTTAGCTCGGTTTCAAGTTCAGATTTTCAACTTTCGAACAATGAAGCTGTCAATTTATTGGCTAATTATATTCGTTCTATTGAAAAGAATGAGGAAGTACAATTCAATTTCAAGTTTCCTCATACTATTGATTATCAAATTAATAAAAACAAACTTTTAATTCATCATATTCAAAAAAATATTCCTTTGATCGATGACCTGAAAGTTTTTCACAAAGTAATGAAGCAACGGTTTTGGGTCTTAGAGTATGTAATTTAGTAAACCGAAAGAATATTTCCAAAATACAAATTTTTATTACTTGTACTTTTCATCCAAAGTTCTTCTACCTTGATTTTTTTTGAAACAAAAATTGAATTTGCAAGATCATACAAATTTTCAG
>JBIKSI010000204.1:0-4234 GCA_044348665.1 Crocinitomicaceae bacterium | reverse complement strand
ATCGAAATTCTTGTATTTTTCACCTTTATCATCCTCTAAATAAATGGTACTATTTTCTCGCTGAGCTACTTTTAATTGAGATTCCGTGCGGTGCAAACCCAAAACATAGGTTTCAGCTCCATAAGCACTTGGCGATGCCGAATTCGCATGAATACAAATAAATAAATCTGCTTTATTTCGATTAGCAAATTGAGCTCTTTCTTCTAATTCAACAAAAACATCCTTATCTCTCGTATAAATTACTTTTACATTGGGATAAGCCTCTTTAATTTTCGCTCCTAATTTCAAAGCAATATTTAAGCAAACGGTTTTTTCATTAGCCGAAGCACCATGACAACCAGGATCTTTTCCTCCATGACCAGCATCAATACATACTACTTTGATGTCATTTACATTCGCATTATCTTTTCCATTTTCACTATTTTTAACAAATTCAAAAGAAAATAATAAAATAATGGCACTAAATATGCATATTAATTTCATTTTTGATGAAAAGAACTGTGTAATTTTATAGTTTTGCAGTCGTTTATACATATTACATTCTTAATTAAACACAAAATTATACAAATAGCTTGTTCAAAAAACGTTCCATAAATCTAATTATCTTCTATTCATTGTTAATAATGTTTAAGAATGGATTTTGTTACGCACAAGACAATAGTTTTTTCGCTGATACTAGTATACAAAGTCAAAAAAAAGACACCATTTATACAGTCGATAAATCCATTGAAGATATAATAAAAGCAAGTGCTAAAGATTCTATGGTTCACGACCAAAAAAATAAATTATTGCATTTATATGGTGAAGCAAATGTTTTTTATGAAGAAATTAAATTAAGTGCAGATTACATCTTAGTTGACTTTAATAAAAATGAAGTATTTGCGTCTTATTCCTTTGATAAAGACAGTAATCGTGTTGGCTTACCAAAATTTACAGATGGCACTGAAGATATCATCGCAGCAAAGATTCGCTATAATTTTGATTCGAAAAAAGGCTTCATTCAAGAAATGAAATTGAGACAAGATGAAAATTACCTTTACATGGAAGTGGCAAAAAGACAAGCGAATGAAGAAATTCATTTTAAAAAAGGTCGATTTACAACCTGTGATTTAGAAGATCCACATTTTCATTTCCAATTATCGAAAGCCATATTAATTCCAAAAAAAAGAATTGTTTCTGGTCCAATGAATTTATGGGTGAAGGGCGTTCCTACCCCTCTAGGCTTACCTTTTGTTTTTATCCCACAAAAGAAAATTGAACAACGTTCACATGGTTTTATTTTTCCACAATACACCATTCAATCAGCGTATGGAATGGGTTTTCAAAACTTAGGATATTATGTTCCTATTAACGACAGTTTACACACTACTTTTTATGCGAACCTTTATTCACGAGGAACTTGGGGACTAAGTAATCAAACTTCCTATAAAATAAAGTACAAATTTGACGGAAACTTAAATGTCGGTTTTCAACAGCTAAAAAATCCTTTCCCAAGTAAGGACAAAATAAATAAAATCAATGTTGTTTGGACACATAGGCAAGATTCAAAAGCAAATCCAAAATGGAATTTTTCATCCAATGTAAATTTTGTATCAGATAACAGTACCAAAACGAATATTGATCCATTAAATGTTGATTATTTCCAAAATAGTTTAAATTCTGACATCAATATAATTAGGTATTTCCCTGGAAAACCAATTAATGCAGGTATGAAAATGTCAATCCGTCAAAATTCAAGTAGCAAAAACTTTGCGGTGACAAGTCCAATTGTGAATTTAAACGTTTCTCGATTTTCACCCTTGAGTTTTTTGAGAAGGGATAAAATTGGACCAAAAAAGTGGTATGAACAATTGGCTATGACTTATAATTTTGAGGGACAAAACAGAGCAACTTTTCAGGATTCCTTGGTGGAGCAGAGTCGTTATGATTTAATTGGAGCAAGTTTTTTGAATGGAATAAATCAAAGTTCAACCTTGCAAACTACTGTTAGTTTGTTTAAAAATACATGGAAATTAACACCTTCTGTTAATTACAGCAATAAGATCAATTTTCAGCAAATCAATAAAAGTTATGATGCAACATTAAATGAAACCGCTGTTGATACCATTAAAAAGACTGGAATGACTCAAAATTTGTCATTTTCAAGTTCATTAACAACGGTTGTTTACAGTTATTATCGATTTGTAGGGAAAAACAAACCATTGATGCGACATATTTTGACACCAAGTTTCTCCTTTAGTTATGCACCAAAATTGAGTAAATTGATTACAGACTCTATCGGAGTGAATAAAACCCCAATCACCTATTCGCCCTTTGAAAGAAGTATTTATACAGAATCTACCCAAGGAGCAAATGCTATTTTATCATTTGGATTCAATAATACATTTGAACTGAAAAGAAAATCTGAAAAAGATACGATTACAGGTTTTAAGAAAACACGAATCATTGATGCACTTTCTTTTTCTGGTAGCTATAATTTTCTAAAGGATTCAATGCAATTGAGCAGAATAAATGCAAATTTACGTATAAATCCAATCGAATTTTTAAATATTGTTGCCTCTTCGAATTTAAGTCCTTACAATTGGATTGATTCGAGCAATGTTGAGATAAATGAATTTGCTATTAATACAAGAGGTAAATTATTGAGAATGTATAGTTTTTCTGTGAATACAAATTTTGTTTTAACTTCGAAAAAAAGCAGGAAGAAAATTGAGCAAAACACAGAACAGATAAACGAAAATTGGAATGCTGATTACCAATATTTTGCTTTGCATCCAGAACAATTAGTTGATTTTGAAATTCCTTGGCGCGCGACTATTGGTTATTTATATAACTTAAATCGAAGCAATACTCCTTTTTTAACAAACAAACAGTTCAATACCAACCAAACAATCACATTTAATACAGATTTTTCCTTCACAAAAAGATGGAAGATCCTTACTGATATTTATGTAGACTTACAAACCCAAAAAATCACGAATTCAAGAATTACTTTGAGCAGAAATTTACATTGTTGGAACCTTTCTTTCTTTTGGATACCAATTGGAACCAATCAAAGTTTTATGTTCCGAATGAATGCAAATTCAAGTTTATTCCAAGATGCAAAAATCGAATTAAGGAAACCACCAAGCTTTTTTTAACACTCAATAAACGTATAATTTTGAAATCTTTGAACTTTCAACAGAAGCTTCAATGTTGCTTTTTGTAAATAGCTTATTAATAGTACTTTTAGATACATATTCTAAATGATAAATTATAAAAATGGTAGAATTTTTATCGGTATTATCTTTAACTATTTCATAATCAATAAAACCATCTTTAGCAGCAAAGTTATCCATTAGTGAACTAAATTTATCTTTAGGAATATTTGCATCAGCGATAATTCTAGTTTCAAAGGCTTTAATTTTCTCCTTTTTTATTAAAGAAACACTTCTTTCTTTCGTTTTTTCAAGTGTGTTTTGAGCATTTATTGTAAGTGAGCAAACAATGCAACACACTACTAGTATTAACTTTTTCATGTCATTAAATTTTTTCGGTTATTAATTCTATTTATGAACAACTACAACTCTTTCAGTTCTTCTATTCGAAGCTGATTGAATTACTAAGTAATACATTCCATTTTTTATACCACTAAAATCGAAGCTAGCTTTTTCACCAAAAAAAGTGTAATCTATGGGGATAATTTTACCAACATTGTTTACAAGCTTAATTTCTGAGTTAATGATATCATTTCCCTCTAAAAACATGGAGCTATTAACAGGTATTGGGTAAAGCAAATACTTAGAACTTGAAAATTCATTAGAAAAAACAGCTGAATAATGACCTTTTCCATCAACTGAAACATCTTTTATTCTATAATAAGAAGTTCCTATGCTTGGATTTTTATCAATTGCCTTGTAAGAGTTTGCGTCAGTACTATTTCCAACAGCATCAATTGTTGCAACCTGTTGCCAATAACTTCCATCTCTAGAGTTTTCTACAACAAAGTAATCTACATCTCTTTCTGTTGCAGTTGTAAAATTAATTTCAACTTCATTACCAATCGTTTCAGCGGAATAACTTAATAATTCTATCGGTAACAAAATACCTATTGCCGACCAACCTTGAACCACAAAATCACAATGATCACCAGACCAACCATCTACCATTAGAATATAGCGACTTCCAATTGTCAAACCTGTTGCTGTAACCACTCCTGGTTCAGGATTTCCAGGATTCCAACAATTTGAAACTG
>JBIKSI010000006.1:0-43516 GCA_044348665.1 Crocinitomicaceae bacterium | reverse complement strand
GTAAAATTAAATAGGTTAAGACAAGAAGAATGGCAAAAAGCAAACCAAATTCCTCTACAAAAGTTGCGTAATAAAAATCGGCATAGGCCTCAGGAATGTATTCTTTCAGTTTTCCATCTCCAACACCTTGACCAAGCATTCCTCCATTATAAATCGCGAGCTCTGCGTTTAGTGCCTGTGCGTTTACGACGATATCTTTAGTATCATCCATTCTGTTTAATAACCTATTTTGCCATGTTTCAAAACGAGGTAATAGATTTAAACTTGGGGCTGCTAGATGAAGGGCAACAACGAGCGATCCTGCAATAAGTCCACCAACAAAAATGGACAAAAGTTTAGACCAAGGTACACGCCCAACAAATAAAAGCGTTAAACCTAACATAAAAACGATTAAAGCTGTAGATAAATTATCTTTAAAAATTAAACCCGCAATAATTAAAATTGGGAAAAATACTGGTAAAAATCCTTCTTTCCAAGAATGTAATAGGTCTTTTTTCTTCGCCAACAACTTGGAAACATAAACGACAAGTGCCAATTTTGCAAAGTCTGAAGACTGAAAGGTTAAGCCAACAAAAGGAATTCTAATCCATCTTCCTGCATCATTTACACGTGTTCCAAAGAAAAAAGTAAAAATCAGCAAGAAAATTGCTAGAACAAAACCGAATCGTGCCAATTTTGAAAACCAAACAGGATCTTTTTTGTGAACCCAAAGCATGGTTGCAATGGCGATTCCAACATATAAAATGTGTTTGCCGAGGTAGCGAATAGGTGTACCACCCTCAATTTTTACCAGAATTGGAACAAAACTATAAACCGTTAATAATGAAAATGATAGCAACACCAAACTAATCACCCAAATGGCAATATCACCTTTAAAATATTTGTTTAGTATTATTCTCACTTTCTAATTGTTTCTTTTTATTTCCCTTGGTGAAGCGCTAAAAATGCTTCAAAGGTTTGTTTTGATGAACTCCAGTTTTCACCAGAGCTAGTAAATAATAAGATTCCTTGCGACTTTTTTAAGGAACGTAACAAATACAATGCGTCGTTTATATCAGCAGCACCCAATACTGTGTCAACAGAATCCATGATTTTATTTGGTAATTTAAATCCTGCATTATCGTAACTACAAATTAATTTGACGTTGTTAATCCAATATGTCTCTTCTTTTAAAAGATTTAAAATATCGCTTTCATTAGCAAACCAACAAATTGGCGCAGGAAAACTAGAAAGTGTATTTTCTAATTCATACAAGCTAGGTTTATTCCAAGAAAAAACATCCATTCCCCACAATTTTCCATGCGAACGCAATGAACCAATTACTTGTTCATCTAGGCTTTGTTTTCTAGCATCCAATAATTGTTTTTGAATGTCTATTGCTTTATTAGTTGCTTTTTCCATTTGGTATACTTTTAATTGTAATAAAAAAAAGAGCTTGAAAACTGCTTACAAAGATCTCACCGCATTTTTGAATTGCACACCTCTATCTTCGTAGTTTTCGAATAAATCAAAACTTGCACAAGCAGGAGAAAGTAAAACGGTTTCGTCTTTACTCGCCAATCTATAACCGTAAGCAACTGCTTCCATAGCTGAACCTGCTTCTACAATTGTTTCCACAACATCGCCAAAGGCTTCAATAATTTTTTGATTATCCTTTCCAAGACAAATGATTGATTTCACTTTTGATTTCACCAATTCTTTCAATTCATCGTAATCATTTCCTTTATCGACACCACCAACAATCCAAACCGTTGGTTTATCCATACTTTCAAGTGCAAACCAAGTAGAATTTACATTTGTAGCTTTGGAATCATTTATAAATTCAATCCCATTCACTTTTGCGACGAATTCTAAACGATGTTCCACATTCACAAAATCAGAAAAACTTTCTCTAATTACATCTTTACGGATATCGATAATTCTTGAAGCTAAACCTGCTGCAAGTGAATTTTGGGTGTTGTGTTTCCCTTTTAGTGCTAAATCGTGAATTGACATGGTGAATTGATCTTTTGTATTTATTAGTATATTTTTATCATCAGCGTACGCCCAAAACGTACTGTTATCTTTAATTTTTGGGTTTTTTATTGAAAATGGAATTTGATTGGCTTTATTTAAACGCTTTTCAATTTCCTTTACGATTAATTCGTCATCCGCATTGTAAATGAAATAATCATTTTCAGTTTGATTTTGAATGATTCGAAATTTGGAATCAACATAATTTTGCATTTCGTAATTATAGCGATCCAAATGGTCTGGAGTGATATTCAACAAAATGGCAATGTCTGCTTTAAATTCATGCATGTCATCTAATTGAAAACTACTTAATTCAAGTACGTACCAATCGTAATTTTCTTGTGCAACTTGTTTTGCAAAGCTTTGACCAACATTCCCAGCTAAACCTACGTTAATTCCAGCTTTTTTTAAGGTATGGTAAGTCAACATGCTTGTGGTTGTTTTTCCGTTACTACCCGTAATGCAAATAGTTTTAGCTTTGTTGTATTGGGCCGCAAATTCTATTTCAGAAGCAATCTTGATACCTTTTGCAACAGCTTGTTTAATGATTTCTGCTTTTGGAGAAATTCCAGGAGATTTTACAATGATGTCAGCGGAAAGAATTTTTTCAAAATTGTGTTGTTCTTCCTCCCACTCAACGCCAAGTTCAATCAATTGTTTTTTGTATTCTTCTTTGATTTTTCCAAAATCTGAAACAAAAACATCCCAAGCATTTTGCATCGCCAAAAAGGCAGTACCAACACCGCTTTCTCCTGCTCCTAAAATTGCTATTTTTTTGTTCATTTTAATACTAAATTTGGTTTTATCTGAATTGAAAATCTTTATCTTAACTTAAGCGTTACAATAGTAATTACCGCAAGTAAAACTGCTACAATCCAAAAACGAGAAACGATTTTCGCCTCATGAATTCCCTTTTTCTGGTAATGATGATGGAGAGGTGCCATCAAGAAAATCCTTCGACCTTCTCCGAATCGCTTTTTGGTGAATTTGAAATAACCGACTTGCAGAATAACGGATAGATTTTCAATTAAAAATACTCCACATAAAACTGGGATTAACAATTCTTTTCGAACAGAAATCGCAAAAACAGCAATGATTCCACCCAAAGCTAAACTGCCCGTATCACCCATAAAAACTTGTGCAGGATAAGAGTTATACCACATAAATCCAATACAAGCTCCTACGAAGGCTGCAATAAATATCACGAGTTCTTCCGCCATTGGAATGTACATGACATCTAAATAATCTGCAAAACGAATATTAGAAGAAACATAGGCAAAAATGGCAAGTGCTATTCCAATAATAGCTGAAGTTCCTGTTGCTAAACCATCTAAACCGTCAGTCATATTGGCACCATTTGAAACTGCGATTACAATAAAAATCACTAAAGGAATAAACAACAACCAACCATAACTTTTGTCGATATCTCCAATCATCCAATTGTAGTTGAATTCATTTCCTTTGATGAAAGGAATAGTTGTTGTCATATCACGCGTTTCAATCCACATCGAAGAGGAATCTTTCACCGAAGTGACGTGTTTATGACTAACAATTACCTCATCTGCTTGTAATTTATGATTCAAAGGAACTCTTTTGTGCACTCTTACATCTGAATTAAAATACAAAATGCAACCAACGATAATCCCAACACCAATTTGTCCAATCACTTTAAAACGTCCTGCTAAACCATCTTTATTCTTTTTGAAAACTTTAATGTAATCATCTAAAAAGCCGATAGCACCAAGCCAAACTGTTGATAATAACATGGTTATCACATAAACATTATGCAATTTTGCGAATAAAAGTGTAGGAATAATTATTGCGCTTAAAATAATAATTCCACCCATCGTTGGGGTTCCTGATTTTTCTATTTGTCCAGCCAAACCTAAATCTCGCACAGTCTCACCGATTTGTTGTCTTCTCAATAAATTGATCAAGCGCTTTCCAAACAATATCGAAATAATTAGAGATACAATCAGCGCCATTGCCGCTCTGAATGAAATAAATTCAAATAATCCCGCCCCAGGGAAATTTAAAGATTCTAAGTAATTAAATAAGTAATATAACATTTATTTTAAGTTAAGAGTTAAGAGTTAAGAAATAGAAGTGCATTGTTCACTTTTCATTTTTAACTTTTCACTATTGTTTTTATTTTTCTAGTTTTTCAAATAATTCTTTTACAATTTTTAAGTCATCAAAATCATGTTTTATTCCCTTGATTTCTTGATAAGTTTCATGACCTTTTCCCGCAATGAGAATGATATCATTTTTTTCTGCCAGCGAAACCGCAGTTTTTATGGCTTGCTCTCTATCCGTAATGGACAATGTTTTTTTAAAATGTTGACCTTCAACTCCCGCCATCATTTCTTCAATAATTACATTTGGATCTTCCGAACGTGGATTATCGGAAGTAATAATTACTTTATCACTCAATTCACAGGCAATTGCTGCCATAGTTGGTCGTTTCGCTCTGTCTCGATCTCCTCCGCAGCCAACAACTGTTAACACTTGTTCATTTTTTGTTCGAATGTTAGCAATTGTTTTCAATACATTTTCCAAAGCATCTGGTGTATGCGCATAATCAACTATTGCAATAATTTCCCCTTTAGATTTTATGTACTGAAACCTTCCAACTACAGATTCTAATTTTGATAAAACAGTTAATACTTCCAAAGAGTCTTGATCTAATAATTGACTTACTCCATAAACTGCAAGCAAGTTATAAGCATTGAAATCACCAATTAATCTTGTCCAAACTTCAGTTCCATTAATATTTAAAACCAAACCAGAAAATTGATTTTCAACTACCTTCGCTTTGAAATCGGATGGAGTTTTTAAGGCATAGATGTATTTTTGCGCCTTCGTATTTTGAAGCATGACCAAACCATTTTTATCATCCGAATTTGTTAATGCAAAAGCATCTTTATCTAAGGTGTCAAAAAATGTCTTTTTAGCCTTGATATATTCTTTAAATGTTCCATGATAATCCAAATGATCGTGCGTAATGTTTGAAAAAACTCCGCCTTTAAATTTCAAGCCTGCAATTCGACCTTGAACAATTGCATGAGAACTTACTTCCATGAAACAATAGTCGCAGCCTTGTTTTACCATTTCTGCAAGCAACTTATTAAGTGCTATTGGATTTGGTGTTGTATGAGTAGAAGGAATTTCCTGTTCGTTAATTTTGTTCACTACTGTCGAAAGTAAGCCAACTTTATATCCTAATTCTTGAAATAATTTGTGCAATAATGTTACGGTAGTCGTTTTTCCATTGGTCCCCGTTATTCCAACTAAATCTAATTGTTCTGAAGGATTATCGTAAAAATTGGAAGCACAAAGACCTAGTGCAAAAGCAGAATTTTCTACACAAATTTGGGTAACAGTATCATTTTCAATTCCTTTTTCACAGATAATAATTTTACATCCCTGCTCAATCACTTTAGGAATAAAGTCATGACCATCTGAATTGGTTCCCTTAATGGCAAAAAATACAGTATTTTCATTTGCCTCGCGAGAATCAAATACCAAGCTTTCAAAAGTTGAGTCCAAAGAACCACTTTCGATCGTATATTTTACATTTACTAAGATGTCAACTAAATTCATTTTTAATTTAATGTTAGTTCAATTAATCCTCCTTTAAAAATTGGCGTACCAGCTGGAACAGTTTGTTTTGTCACCTTTCCAAATCCGTTTATTCTTGCATTCATTCCTGTGTTTTCAATCAAAAAAACAGCATCTTTTGCCGACATTCCGATAACATTTGGAACAGTTTTTCTTCCCACGTATCGCTGATTTAACTCAATGTTGTTTTGTCTAGCAGTCGTTGATACCCATTCCACATTGGAGGATGATTGCATAGAATTTTGAGAATATTTTATTCCCAAGGTGTTCAATATTTTCAAAATATCATATTTATTTCCATCCTTGGAGTAAGGTGCCTCTTGCGCCAAAGCATTTGACTCATTGATTGCCTTGTGATACTTTAAACTAGTGGCGTATACCTTATTAGCTATCGCAGAAAACACAGTTCCAGAAACAGTCGCTCCATAAATATTTTCACCAGATGCAGAAATTGAAACGATGCAAGAGTACATTGGTTCTTGTACTGGAAAATATCCAACAAAAGACGCCAAATATTTTTTCTCCCCTTTTGGCCCGTATTGATTGTTGTCATTCAAAATTTCGGCAGTTCCAGTTTTTCCTGCAATGTCAAAATAAGAAGAAGTCAATTTTTTTCCTGTTCCTGTTTTCATTACTCCTTCTAGGCAAGATTGTAAAATCTTAATTGTTTTATCGGAACAAATTTTTTCCTTCAAAACCACTGGTTTGTAATACTTTACCACTTCTGAACCTCTAACGATTTCTTTCACAAAGAGAGGTTTTACCATTTTCCCATTGTTGGCAACTGCATTGTAAAATGCTAATGTCTGCATTGGAGTTTGTTGAACTTCATATCCAACTGACATCCAAGGTAAGGAAATTCCAGACCAATTTGGTGAACCTGGTGCGTATAAGGTCGGAGTTGGCTCACCCAAAAGATCCAATCCAAGAGGTTCACCCAAACCAAAAGATTTCAGTCTGTCAACAAAGGTTGTTGGCTCATTTCTATAAGCATTAAATATGATCCTTGAAATCACGTTGGAAGATAATTCAAACGCTTTTTTGATTGTGACACGACCATAATAATTATTGTGCGCTTCATTTAATGTGTTTTTTCCATAGTAGGTGTACTTTGTTGCCGTTTCTACCGTATCGTTCATATTGATTTTATTGTCTTCCAAAGCAGCCATCAAACTTGCCAACTTAAAGGTAGAACCGGGAACTTCTTTTGTACCAATCGCTTGATTGTAAAGCTCATAATATTCTCCATCACTAGCCAATGTTAAATTAACAATTGCCTTCACGTAACCTGTTTTCACATCCATTACAATCACAGAACCACTTTTTGCATTCTGAAGTTTAAGCTGTTTCATCAATTCGGTGTGTGCCACTTCTTGAATCCCTTTATCGATTGTTGTAACGACATCAGCACCTTCAACTGCATCACGAACGATTTGACCAGTTTTTTTCCATCCAGTCGAAATCTTTTGTTCGATTTCCAAACCTGGTTCACCCACTAAAAATTCGTGAAAAGCACCTTCAATTCCAACTCTTAATTCCCCATTTTGATTTTTTTGATAGTAGCCTAAAGTTCTTTTTAGTAATTCACCATGAGGACGTTTACGAATAATGGTTTCCTCCGTGTCAATCAAACCACCTTTATTTCTACCCAAATTAAAAATCGGAAAAGTTCTTATTAAATTTCGTTGGTAATTCGTAGCTTTACTTTTTATCAATAAATAACGGTTTCCGTTTTGTCGACCACGACGAATGTAAGATTCATATTCTTTGGCAGACATTCCGGGAAATAAAGCACTTAATTTCTGACTCAATTCCATGATGTTTTTATCGAAATCCTCTTGTTTACAAACTGTCGGATCCATGTGAATATCAAAAAACGAAACAGATGTAATTAAAGGAGTGCGATTGATATCAAGCACTTGACCTCTTCTTGGAATCCGCTTTACTTGTCTTGTTGGTATCTTTTCATCGCTATTCCCACCAATGATAACAGATTTTACACCTTCTGATTGTATTGTAATAGTTTTCCCAATAACAAGACACATCATGCCAATAAACGCAATGTAAATCGCGTAAACCCTCCATAATATCTCTTTTTTTTCTTTCATTTATTTTTGTCATTGGGTAAAAGGCACTCGAGTTCAAACTAAATCCTATTGCCTTTTACCTATTCTACTCTTCAGTCTTTTTTATTCTAATCACCTTTGCAGGCTTTGTTGTTTCTTTTAATCCTCTTGGTTCTAGTTTTCTTAATAGTTCAAACCTTTTTGTTTTCCCCTCCAAACTTGCTTTCGACTCCACGTATTCAGCAGTTGTAGCATCTAATTTTTTGAGCGAAGTATCAATATCTTTAATTAGTTGCTTTCCATAATATCCTTTAGCAACGAGTAATATCAGGAGTAAAACGCAGAAAAACACATAGCCCAAATTATTGATTACCAAGTCCTTTGTAAGAATCTCACCATTGATAATTTGTAAAAGCACAGATGGTTTCCCTTTCGGTTTTACCTCCTTTGGCGGGCGCTGCTTTTTTTCTTCCTTTTCCTTTTGAGCAGCCAATGTTTCTTTGTCGATGTACTCATTTTCCATTGTTTCTAGCTGCTATTCTAAGTTTTGCACTTCGTGCACGTGAGTTTAACTCGATTTCTTGCTCACTCGGTGAAATTGGTTTTCTTGTAACCTCAGTTAGTGGTTTCAAAATGTTTCCAAAAAAATCTTTTTCGATGCTTCCATCTAAATTTCCACGTTTCATGAAATTTTTCACCAATCGATCTTCCAAGGAATGATAAGACATTACAACCAATCTTCCATCGGGATTCAACACATCAACCGTTTGAAGTAAAAATTTTTCTAGTACATCAATTTCTTGATTCACCTCCATTCGGATGGCTTGAAAAATTTGAGCGTAAAATTTATGTTCTTTAAATTTAGGAGCAATTGTTGCCAAAATCTCGATTAATTCTCCCGTAGTTTTGATTTTCTTTTTTTGGCGAGCACGACAAATAGTTCCAGCAATTTTACCAGGATAATCCAATTCACCGTATTTTCTAAGAATTTTAATGAGTTCGTTTTCCTCGTAAGTATTGACAATTACCTTTGCTGATAATTCACCCTGCTGATTCATGCGCATATCCAAATCATCGTCCGTTCGAATCGAAAATCCACGATTTCCCTCATCAAATTGATGCGATGAAACACCTAAATCAGCTAAAATCCCATCAACGCCTTGAATTCCCATGGCACGTAGGTGATTTTTTAGAAAAGAAAAATTGGATGCAATGAAGTGAAAATTTGGAGCTTCCCAAGCATTTTTTTGAGCATCAGGATCTTGATCAAATACTATCAATTTTCCCTTTGGACTCAATTTTTCAAAAATTGCTTTTGAATGACCGCCACCACCAAAGGTTACGTCCACGTAAATGCCGTCGGGATTAATTGCTAATCCTTCCAAACACTCGTTCAGCATTACTGGTATGTGATATGTATTATTGTTCGTCGTCATTTCCCAAATTACCCATTACTTCGTTCGCCAAATCAGCGAAATCCGTCATGTTCTCTTCAATTGTATTGAAGTATTTGGTTTTGTCCCAGATTTCTATGCGGTCGTTGTATGCATTCAAAACAACATCCTTACCCAATCCAACACGCTCTGCTAAAGTAGTTGGAATCAATACTCTACCTGCTGTATCTAATGCAATTGCTTTTGCACCGTGATGAAACAAACGGTAGAACATCCTATTTTTTGGGTTAAACAAATTCATTTTGGATAATTTGTTACTTACTTTCTCCCACTCATTCATAGGGTAAAGGGTCAAACAATCTTCAAATCCTTTGTTTAGCATAAAATTTTCTTGGGCAGCAGGAGAAATCTGTTTCCTCAAACCTGATGGAAACATGAAGCGACCTTTTTCGTCCAATCTTACTTCAAATTCACCTACTAAACCTGCCATAACGGAAAATAATGGGTAAAATTAAGGGAAATTCTCCACTTTTTACCACCAATTTACACTTTGTTAATAACTTGAAACGAGAAAGAAGAACAAAAGGTTACAATAATTTAAAAAAAGTACTGCTTTACAAAGGAAAATACTAAAAAAGCAAAAGTGGTAAAAAGTGGTAGTAATTTAATTTTGTGTTGAAAACTTTGTTAAGGTGTTAATAACTCCGTAATCAGAAATTTGCTGTCGAGAACTGAAAGCAATTGTATTTTTTTAAGAATTTCGAATCGATTCTGACAAATTTCTTACCTTTAACCCAAATTTTTGAAAATGATTCAAGTTAAAAACTACGTTCAAGGTCAATGGGCGGCTGGTGAAGGCATCGAGACAAATTTATACAATGCTCTTAATGGCGATTTGATTGGAAATACTTCGAGTAAAGGTTTAGATTACCAAGGAATTCTAGAATACGGAAGATCAAAGGGTGGTGTACAATTGCGTAAAATGACTTTCCAAGAAAGAGGTCGCATGTTGAAAGCCTTGGCCATGTTTTTAATGGAGAAAAAGGAGACTTATTATAAATTAAGTGCACTAACTGGTGCGACTCGAGTAGATTCTTGGATTGATATCGAAGGTGGAATCGGAAATGTGTTTGCCAATGCAAGTTTAAGAAGACAATTTCCAGATTTGCCTTATTATGTTGATGGAACTGCGGCACCACTTTCAAAAAATGGTTCATTTATTGGTCACCACATCATGACTCCCAAACAAGGAGTTGCCATTCATATCAATGCGTTTAATTTCCCAATTTGGGGAATGTTGGAAAAAATCGCCGTGAATTTAATGGCTGGTGTCCCTGCAATTGTGAAACCGTCTGAATTTACAAGTTTCTTAACCGAAGCTATGGTAAAAGATATCATCGATTCAAAAATCTTACCTGAAGGAAGTTTACAATTGGTTAGCGGTTTAGGACGTGGAATTTTAGATTTCGTTGACATGGAGGATACAGTAACTTTCACTGGAAGCGCAAATACTGGAAAGGTCTTAAAAGCTTTACCGCAAATTGCAGATAGAAGTGTTGCTTTCAACTTAGAAGCGGATTCTTTGAATGCAACTATTTTAGGAAAACACGCTACGCCAGATACTGCAGAATTTGATTTATTTATCAAAGAAACAGTGAAAGAAATTACGATTAAAGCTGGTCAAAAATGTACCGCAGTAAGGCGAATCATCGTTCCTGAAAACTTAATCGAAGAAGTTCAAAAAGGTATTACTGCACGTTTGGCTTCTACCAAAATTGGAGATCCATCCATTGAAGGAGTAAGAATGGGTGCATTGGCAACACGCACACAAGTTGACCGAGTTCGAGAAAACGTAAACAAATTGGCTTTAACGCAAGAAATCGTTTTCGGAGATATCAATCATGTTGATATTTCTGGTGGTGATTCTGAAAAAGGTGCTTGGTTCTCCCCTATTTTATTCTTGAATTCAGATCCTTTCAATAAAACAGATTGCCACAACATCGAAGCTTTTGGACCAGTTTCAACCATCATGCCTTATAAAGATATGGATGACGCCATACAATTATCTCGCATGGGTAAAGGTTCTTTGGTTTCATCGATTGTAACTCCAAACGACAAAGAAGCAACAGAATACGTGGTTGGAGCAGCAAGCATGCACGGTCGAATTTTAGTATTAAATAAAGATTGTGCCAAGGAAAGCACTGGTCATGGTTCGCCAATGCCATTATTAACCCACGGTGGACCAGGAAGAGCTGGTGGTGGAGAAGAAATGGGCGGAAAACGAGGAATTTTACATTACCTACAACGTACTGCTATTCAAGGACATCCAACAACTATTACACAAATTACACAACAATTTCAGGTTGGTGCAAAGGGAATTTTATCTGATGTACATCCTTTCAAAAAGCATTATGAAGAATTAGTTGTTGGTGATCAATTGATCACAGATAGTCGACTAATTACTTCAGAAGATATAGACAAATTTGCAGCTTTAAGTGGAGATAATTTCTACGCACACAAACGTGAAACGAATTTCGAAGGAACCATGTTTGAGGAGCAAGTTGCTCATGGATATTTAATTATGAGTATCTCCGCAGGATTATTTGTAGATAGTTATGAAATCAATCCGGTTCTATTGAATTATGGAATTGATGAATTACGTTTTACCAAACCAGTTTACCCTGGAGCAAAAATCCATATTCGTTTCACCTGTAAGGAAAAAATGGATACTGATGTAACTGTGAAAGAAGATGATCCTCGTACAAAAATTCAGCGTGGAATCGTTAAGTGGTTAGTTGAAATGTTAGACGATACGGATGAGCCTTTGGTTGGAATTGCAACAATCTTAACTATGGTGAAAAAAATTGATCAGAACTAATAACGAAAAGTAAACTTTATACTTTTTAATCAACAAAAAATACATTTTACTCAATTTTTGTAATTTTTGGATTAAAATTTGTATATTTATCAGTTCAATTAAAGAAAAATTGTGAAAAAAATAAGTGTCACCATACTTTTCATGCTCTTGCTTTTCAAAGCATTTGCCTCACACATTGTGGGTGGTGATATCTATTACGACTACTTAGGTAACAACAATTATAGAGTAACAATTATTCTTTTTCGAGACTGTGTTTCTGACGGGGCCGACTATGATAACCCAATGTCCTTAGGGGTTTTTGATATGCAGAATAATTTGGTACAAGATGTAAGAATCAACTATACAAATCGAGTGACACTACCCGTAATATTGAACAATCCTTGCGTTACTGCTCCTGCAAACATTTGCACAGAGAGTGCTACATATTCTACAATTATCAATCTTCCTCCAACCCCTGGAGGTTATAATTTGGTTTATCAAAGATGTTGTAGAGGACCCAATATTTCTAATTTAATTTCACCTGAAGATACTGGTCTGACGCTTATGTCGCATATAACAGGCACAACTTCTAATGCAATAATTAATAGTGCGCCACGTTACAATAATTACCCACCCTTAGTTATTTGCAATAATGATGAATTGGTTTTTGATCATAGTGCTACCGACCCGGATAGCGATTCTTTGGTTTATGAATTAATCACTCCTTATGCTGGAGCAACGGATGTGGACCCAATGCCACAACCACCTCCATCTCCTCCTTATTTTCCAATTGTATTTAGTGCTGGATATGCACCAATTAATCCACTTGGTCCTGGTGCAACAATTTCAATAAACCCAAACACAGGTTTACTGCTTGCCGACCCAGAATTAACAGGACTTTTCGTGGTTGGAATTCGAGTAAAAGAATACCGAAATGGTCAATTAATTGGTGTCTCGGATAGGGATTTTTTATTCAAAGTAGTAAATTGTGTAATTCAATTAGCTGCAGAAGTTGTCCCACAAACTGAATCTTCCACATTTATCTCCTATTGTCAGGGGTTTAATGCACAGTTTGAAAACAACAGCTATGGTGGAACAAATTACTCTTGGGATTTTGGAGTAGAAGGAATCGATACGGATGTTAGCACCGCTTTCGAGCCAAATTACACCTTCCCACAAGCTGGAGAATATGAAGTAACCTTGGTAGTGAACCCGGGTTGGCCATGCACCGATACCTCGAAACAAATTTTTATAATTCGCGAGGATTTGGATATCACTTTTACAGTCGAAGACTCAATTTGTATTACAGGTAACTCCTTTGATTTTGACGGGATTTATGAAGGATCAATTAATCCTGTTTTTACGTGGAATTTTGGGCCACACGCTTCGATTCCAAATTCCAATCAATTGGATGTAAACAACGTAGTTTTCGATACTTCGGGAGTAATAAATATAACGCTTAATGTCACCGCAGGTACCTGCGAAGGAAGTTATACCGACTTTATTTTTATTTACGATGAACCTATCATTAATTTTGGAATTGATCCTGAATTAAAGTGTGCTCCTTATACAGCTCAGTTCATTGATTCAAGTATTTCTTATGCTCCCTTGATTTACAATTGGGATTTTGGAAATGGAACAACTTCTAATTTGCGAAACCCAGTACATATTTATGAAAATCCGGGTGTGTACGATGTTAGTTTAGGAATTCAATCAACAGAAGGATGTATAGCTGAGTTGACAATGAACAAAGATGATTTAATTCAAGTTTTTCCTGGACCAACGTCAAAATTCACCGCTGACCCAATGATTACAGATGTTTTTAATCCTAACTTTCAATTGTATGACCAATCCTTTGACAGTGATTTTATTCAATATTATTACCACGACTCCATTTTCATTTACGACCGAAATCCAAGTTTAACATTTTTAGAAAGTGGAGGACATACCATTTACCAGGTGGTTCAAAATGAATTTGGCTGCCTTGACACGTCATTTATCACAGTGAAAATCATCCCAAAAACGACAATTTATATTCCAAACACCTTTACTCCGGATGGAAATAAATTCAACAACACCTTCAGACCTGTAATTTATGATGCCCTTGAATACGAATTAAGAATCTACAATCGCTGGGGAGAAGAGATTTTTTATTCCATTGACCAAAAAGAATCATGGGATGGAACCTATGAAAATAAAATATGCCCCGACGGTTTGTACACTTACAAAGTAAAATACAAAGATTACGAGACAAACAAAGTGCAGACAATTCTTGGACATGTAAATTTATTAAGGTAGGAAGTTAAATTTATCCTTACTAAATCAATATTGTAAAAATTTATGGCAAATTGATTCTGATAAAATAGATTTTTATATAGATTTAATTTATATTTGTTGTTCATAAATTTTATTTCATGAATCAAAACAATTCAAAGAAAAATAATAGTTTACCTGACTTTCGATTTACACCTACTATCGACAAAGTTGGAGTAGAGGAACGAGTTGCTCGAATTCAAACACGTAGCATCAAGGATGAAGCTAAACTTCAAGGAATGAAAATGGTCTTGAATATGATCGACCTTACAACGCTTGAAGGAAAAGATACTCCAGGAAAAGTAAAACAAATGTGTTATAAAGCGCAGCATTTGCATGATGTTTACCCTGATTGTCCAACTGTAGCCGCGGTTTGTGTTTATCCTTCGATGGTGAAAATCGCCAAAACGGCATTAGGCACAAGTAACATCAAGGTCGCTTCCGTTTCAACGGCATTTCCTAGTGGTCAAGCTCCAAGAAGCATTAAAATTGAAGACACAAAATTTGCTGTCGATAATGGTGCGGATGAAATTGATATGGTGATTTCTCGTGGAGAATTTTTGAGAGGCAATTACAATTTTGTTTTTGACGAAATTGCTGCCATCAAAGAAGCTTGTGGAAAAGCTAGGTTAAAAGTCATCCTTGAAACAGGAGAATTAGCTACCTTAGACAATGTGCGCAAGGCAAGTGACATCGCTATGTATGCAGGAGCTGATTTTATAAAAACTTCTACGGGGAAAATTCAACCAGCGGCAACCATGCAAGTTACTTATGTCATGTTGATGGCAATCAAAGATTTTTACCGAAAAACTGGAATCAAAATTGGGATGAAACCTGCTGGCGGAATCTCTACTTCTAAATTAGCTTTACATAATTTATTGATGGTAAAAGAAACGGTTGGTGAAGAATGGCTTACAAACGAATGGTTCCGTTTTGGGGCTAGTAGTTTAGCAAATGACGTGCTAATGCAACTAATGAAAGCAAAAACTGGTGCATATCAAAGTGCTGATTATTTTTCTATAGATTAATATTCAATTACCAAACGTAGAGCCAAGGCATGCCTTTCCTCTGCGTTTGGTGATTGGATAGTTCAAATTAATGAAATTAAAAATGGCAAAAAATAAAGATAACAAAGAGGTTAAAAAGGAAGTTTCGATTGAGACTTCGAACAAAATAAAATGGGATTTATCACCTGCTCCTGAAAGCAAGGGACACATAAATTTAAAGTCAAAATACGACTTATTTATTAATGGGAAATGGGTAAAACCAAGTTCTGGTAAGTATTTTGACACCACAAATCCTGCAACGGAAGAAAAATTAGCTGAAATTGCCCAAGCAAACGAAGCGGATGTCGACAAAGCAGTAAAAGCAGCTCGTGAAGCTTATACCAATGTTTGGTCAAAGATGTCAGGTGCTGAACGTGGGAAATACATTTATCGAATAGCACGTTTAATTCAAGAAAGAGCTAGAGAATTTGCTGTTATCGAAACATTAGACGGCGGAAAATCAATTCGTGAATCTCGCGACGTAGACGTTCCTTTAGCTGCAAATCATTTTTTCTATTATGCTGGTTGGGCTGATAAATTAGAATATGCTTTTCCAAATCGTAAAGTTGAATCATTAGGAGTTGCAGGCCAAATCATCCCTTGGAATTTCCCACTTTTGATGGCGGCATGGAAAATCGCTCCCGCCTTGGCATGTGGGAATACCGTTGTTTTAAAACCAGCAGAAACAACCTCTTTAACCTGTTTGAAATTAGCTGAAATCATAGAAGAAAGCGGATTGCCAGCAGGCGTTGTAAATATAGTTACAGGTTTTGGAGATACTGGAGCCGCAATTGTAAATCATCCAGATGTAAATAAGGTGGCATTTACAGGTTCAACCAATGTGGGGAAAATCATTCAACGTGCAGTTTCTGGAAGTAATAAAAAGTTGACTTTGGAGTTGGGTGGAAAATCTGCCAACATCATTTTTGAAGATGCTGCAATTGATCAAGCTGTTGAAGGAATTGTGAATGGAATTTTCTTCAATCAAGGTCATGTTTGTTGTGCTGGTTCACGTTTATTTGTACAAGAAGGTGTCGCGGATGAAGTGATTCAAAAATTGAAAGATAGAATGGATCATTTATACGTGGGTGACCCGATGGATAAAAATACTGACATCGGAGCAATCAATTCTAAGGAGCAGTTTGAAACCATTAAAAAATACATCAAAATTGGTAAAAATGAAGGAAATGAAATTTATGAAAGTAAATGTGCTGTGCCTTCGAAAGGATATTTCTGTCGTCCAACTTTAATTTTAGATGTGGCTCAATCGAGTACTTTGGTTCAAGAGGAGATTTTTGGACCAGTTTTAACTATTCAAACTTTCAGAACTGTAGATGAAGTAATTCAAAAAGCGAACAACACTCCATACGGGTTAGCTGCAGGAGTTTGGACTGATAAAGGTTCAAAAATATTCAATTTAACAACAAAATTACGTGCAGGTGTGGTTTGGGCAAATACCTACAACAAATTCGACCCAACTTCCCCATTTGGAGGATACAAAGAGAGTGGATTTGGTAGAGAAGGTGGTGTTCATGGATTGGAAGCGTATTTAAAATAAATTAGTTAGACATTTAGATTGTTCGATTTTTAGATTTTTAGACAATTCAGTCCAATAATCTAATAATCCAACAATCCAACAATCGATATAAAAATGGAAAGATTAGAAATTTTGAAAACATATAAAATATACATCGGTGGGCAATTTCCTAGAACCGAATCTGGAAGGTATTATGACCCAAAAAATGCAAAGGGTGAACCATTAGCAAATATTTGTTTGTCTTCTCGTAAAGATTTGAGAAACGCCGTTGTTGCTGCACGAAAGGCATTTGGTGGTTGGGCAGAACGTGCTGCTTTTAATCGCGGGCAAATTTTGTATCGCATTGCCGAAATGCTTGAGGGAAGAAGAGCACAATTCGTAGAAGAGTTAGTAAAACAAGGATCGACAAAGGCGGCTGCCGAAAAGGAAGTTAATGATTCGATAGATTTAATCGTTTATTACTGTGGATGGGCAGATAAATATCAACAAATTTTTAGTTCGGTAAATCCTGTTGCAAGTTCTCACTTTAATTTTTCAGCGCAAGAACCTATGGGAGTGGTTGGTATTATTGCTCCACAAGATTCTTCGTTGCTTGGTTTGGTTTCTGCAATTTTACCGGTGATAACTGGTGGAAATACAGTTGTTGTTTTAGCTTCAGAAAAGTTACCACTTTGTGCCGTTACCTTTGCAGAAGTCTTAAATTCATCCGATGTTCCTGGAGGAATCGTAAATATTTTGACAGGAAAAGAAAGCGAATTGTTGGAACATTTTGGAACCCACATGGACATCAATGCTATTCTCTATGGCGCAGCAGAAGACAAAAATTTCTTTAAGCTAAAAGAATTAGGAACAGAAAGTGTAAAACGTGTTAAGAGAATGGATAACAAGAACTTAACAAATCCATATACTATTGCTGATTTCCAAGAAGTGAAAACAACTTGGCATCCAATTGAAAACATTGGAGGAAGTACTTCAACTTATTAAAAATTAAAACAACACCAATAAAAAACCCCGATTAAAAAATAATCGGGGTTTTTTTATTTCAAAAATTCTTTAGGGATTTCACATACTGGTATTGGCTCCATCTTGTGTTTATTGGCACGATTAAGTTTTCTGTACAAAGCTAAAACGAATAGTTGACGTTCATTTAATGAGTTTTCCTCACCTTGAAAATCCATTGCCCATTCCAATTCAGGATAACTGGCTCCAATTTGATCTTCATCACTTCTACCGTCTTCCCACAAGCCATCTGTTGGTTTTGCTTCCTGAATGTCGGAAACAACATTTAAATGCTTTGCTAAGGCAAAAACTTGTGTTTTGGTTAAATCTGCAATTGGACTTAAATCTACTCCTCCATCACCATATTTCGTGTAAAATCCGATACCGAAATCTTCGATTTTATTTCCTGTGCCTGCAACTAACAATTCATTTGCTTGCCCAATTGCATACAAAGTAGTCATGCGTAACCTAGCACGGGAATTTGCCATTGCTAAGTGATTTGACACGGTATTATCTGGATAAACTTTCTCTAAACTTTCAAAAGTACTTGTTAGGTCTATCTCTAAACTACTCACATTTGAAAATCTTACTTTTAGGTTTTCGATGTGTTTGTTACCCCGCTCATATTCTGCCTTGGTTTGACGAATAGGCATATTCAACAATAATACTTCCTTCCCTGTTTGAGCGCACAATGTCGATGTTACAGCAGAATCAATTCCTCCGGAAATACCCACAATAAAACCAGAAAGCCCAGCTTTTCCGCAATATGCATCAAGCCAGGCTACTATGTGATTATTAATTTTTTCTAAATTCAACTTAGAAGAATAATGTAAATTTGATTAAAAATTGACCTTGTTTTGCCGCAGGCATAGCATACTTTTTATCAGCAAATGTATTGTCGTTTCCTAAATCCAATAAAGTGAAACTTCTTTTTTTGTCTTCTCCAGTTAAACGCTCATCCATGTGCATTTGTGTTAATCCAAAGAAATAACCCATTTCTGCAACTAACATAGTTGTACCTGAAAAATTCCACATTGCACCACCGCCAATTCCAGCGTTGATTTTGATCGCTCTAATATCGTCTTCTAACACCATGTTTGTATTTGAAGTCATTTCTTTTGCGTAACCTCCAGTCAAAGAATCACCAATAAAGTTGTAACCGTCATCATTAATTCTTCCTCCAACTTTTAAACTAATTCTTGTACCAAACTTACCGAAATATTGCATGTTACCAAACGGTTTAGTTTTCAAAGTTAAGAAAACAGGAATTGTCAAATAATTAACCTTATATTGTCTTTCTTGTAAACTAAATAAATTGTGACTTTTAGCAGTATTAACAGTGTCCAATTCACTTTTCTTAACAATATTATTATCGGAATAGTAATAAAGAACTGTATCGTTTGGAGTATATTTAAAAGACTCAAAATCAAACTCTAAACCACTTGTTAATGTCAATGTTTGGTTTAAGTTGTAGTTCACATTTAAACCAACAGTATTGTCTAAGCCAATTCCTTTTCGAGTTAATAAAGTCGAAGTTTTATTCATGTTAAGTCCAAAACCGTAAACGATTCCAAATTGCATTTTTTTATCAAATGCCTCCTGACCAAAAGCATTAGCAAAAAAGCTAAATCCAATAATTGTAACTAATATTTTTTTCATGTGTTATGGTGTTAATTGTTATTAATATTTTTTAAAATTAAACAAATTTCTTTGTAAATGATTACTTTTGAATGCAAAAATAAAACTTTTTATGAATTTCAAAACTATTTTTTGTTTTCTTTTCTTAGGGCTCTTTCTTTTTTCATGTTCAAATGACCCATTAGATGTTTCACCTAATGAAAAGGATTTAAAAATAAACTATGTAAATTTAGACTCTATCTTTGTAAATAGTAGTGAAGACAAATTAATTTCAAACATTCAAAGTCAAAATTTAAAAACAGAACAAATTTTAGCGTATCAATTAGGTCATTGTTTGGGAATTGGTAACCTTCAAGATTCCGGAACAGCTAGTAGAATAAAGACATTTGTAAATGACACTTATGTTGGCAAACTTGAAAAAGAAATTTCAAAAAAATTTTCAAACTTAAACAACAGAAAATCAAAAATAAATAAAGGCTTTTTATACCTTAATCATCACTTTCCAAATGGAAAAACACCAACAAATATCGTTTTTATGAATTCCTTTTTTGCTAGCAATGTTTTTTGCACTGAAAATGAAATCGGAATTGGTTTAGAACGTTACCTTGGTCCTAAAAATGAGTTAATTAAGATGCTTCCTGATCAAGAATTTTTTCAATGGATTAAAGATGGAATGTTAGACAAATACATGGAGCGGGATGTACTTACCGCTTGGATAATGACGCATTATGTTCCTGAAAAAAAGTCAAATACCGCAGAAGCTATTGTTAATTGGGGGAAAATTATTTACCTAACAGAAGCTGCATTTCCAAAGGAAGAAAAAAGCATCATTTTAAGGTATTCTAAAAAGGATTTTGATTGGGCAATGGATAATGAATATGCCTTTTGGAAATATTTGGTGGATGAAAAATTACTTTTTTCTGATAATGAAAAAACACAATCAAATTTTCTAAAAGATGCGCCTTTTACAATAGGTTTACCTGAAAAAGGTCCAGATAGATTAGGTCAGTTTTTAGGCTGGCGCATGATTCATTCTTACATGATGCAATATCCGGAAACTACCTTGCAAGAACTAATCAAAATTCCATACAATACAATTTTACAAGAATACGAAGTTTAAACTAGATTGCAGATTGACACCTTGCAGATTGATAATCTGCAATCTGCAATCTGTAATCTGTAATTAATAAAAAATGGAGAAAAAAATTACAAAAACATCTGAAATTTCAATCAACGTTGGATTGAATGAAAATAATGTCCCAGTTCGTATGCTTTGGAATGCAAGCGATGGAAATGTAGTTAACGCTGAAGCAAAAGCCATGTTACTTTCTGTTTGGGATCCAGAACAAAAAAACACCTTAAAAATTGATTTGTGGACCGACGAAATGTCTATCGAAGAAATGAAACAGTTTTTTCATCAAACTTTGGTGACCATGGCAGATACTTTTGAAAAAGCTACAGGCGAAACCTTAATTTCTGAAGATTTGCGAGATTATTGTTATCATTTTGCTGAAAAAATGAATATTCTTCCTGAATAAAATTAACGGCTATACTTTTTTTGAATGCGTTGTTTTTTTCGCACTTGACGTAACATCTTTTTGTTGCGCTTTTTATTTTTCTTAATACTTTTTTTTGCGGCTTTCGATTGTCTTGCCCAATGTGCTTTTTGTGCAGCTTTCTGTGCTTTTTTGGCATTTTTTTGTTCTTCTGCTCGACGTTTGGCTATGATTTTTTCCGCTTCAGCACTTGATTCAGCAGTATTTTGAGAAAAAGCAGAATTGAAATGTAATAAAACACCAAAAAAGAACGTTAGTATGTAAGTTTTAATAAATTTCATAAATTTGTAACAAAACGAAAATTCACTGCAATGAAGTTTTTTAATCAAAGATACAAACAAATTTTGTTCCTATTTTTATTAGGAAGTATTATTTCTTGCAAAAAAAACAAAGCTAACCCTGTTCCAAGTATTCCATTTGACATTACCATTTACCTCAATTTGCCTAGCTATAGCGCCTTGGAGTCAGTTGGGAGTTGGGTTTATGTTAATGGAGGTTCAAAAGGAATCGTTGTTTACAGAAAATCTGTGGATGAATTCGTTGCTTTTGATAGGCATTCCCCTGCCAACGATGGTTTGTGTGAATTTCCACTCACTACGAACCCTGATAATTTTTTACAATTGGACGATTCTTGCACCAACGCAGCATTTTCACTTTATGATGGAAGTATTATCAGTGGATCAGACATTGGATTAAGACAATATCAAACATTTTGGGATGGATCAAACGGATTGAGAATCTACAATTAAAAATTTACCACAAATTACACTTTTTTACACAAAAAATTGAAAACTTTTAATCTTTGTAATGAAATCAAAAAAACTTTAAGTAAATAGTTGTTGCTTCGTAAAGAAAAATCTACACAAACAAATCTGCTGCTATTCCATCTGCAAAATGTAAGCCTTTTTCTTCCAAAACAAGTACATCATTTTTCAATGTTGCTTTTTCTTCTTCTATAAGCAACTTTACTTTTTGATGAAATTGCTCTGATAATGGAATAAAAACATTCAATTTTCCAAGTGAAACTCCCCAAATGGTGCGCAAACCAATTAGCAAACTTTCATTAAATTGATCTTTTTTACTTAATATTTCATTTTCTGAAGGTAAAATATCGGAATCTAATGAATCCATGTATTTTGTATTGTTAGAAATATTCCAAGATCGGCTGTTTCCATGGAAACTATGTGCAGAAGGACCAATTCCGAGATAACTTTTGCCTTTCCAATAAGAACTGTTGTGTTGAGAGAAAAAATTTTCCTTTCCAAAATTGGAAACTTCATATTGAATAAAATTGGCTTCTTTTAGCTTCTCTTGTAAAAGTGAAAAATGAGCACTTTGCAAGTCATTTTCTGCAGGAATCAACTTTTTTTGTTCTACCAAAAGATGTAAGGCAGTTTTTTCTTCAACGGTCAAACAATATGCAGAAATGTGCGGTACATCTAATTCAAGTGCTTGATTTATTTGTTTTTCCCAACGAGCTAAATCCATATTTGGCAAGCCATAAATTAAATCAATACTTAAATTATCAATTCCATTTTGTTGAGCAATTTTTACAGCTTCGAGACTTTCTTTGGCCGTGTGTGCACGATTCATCCAAACTAAATCTTCCTCATCAAATGATTGTAAACCAATACTTAAACGATTAATTCCTAGTTTTTTCCACAGATGCACTGACTCTTCAGAAATATCATCTGGATTTGCTTCTAATGTGATTTCAAGATTTTCATTTAACTGATAATTTTCCTTAATCAGTGTAAAAAATTGACCCAATTCCTTCTTTGTCAACAAACTAGGTGTTCCACCACCAAAATAAATTGTATCAATTTTTTCATTTATCTCCTTCGACCTTAAAATCAATTCCTTTTGAAGCGCAAGAATCATTCGCTCTCTGTATTTTTCAAAAGTGGTACTAAAATGAAAATCACAATAAGTACATTTTTTCTTACAAAAGGGAATGTGAATATAAATTCCTGCCATAGTTTCAAATAAAATACAAAAATAAACTTATCTGTCAAATAATTAGCTATTCACCTGAGTAGGGTTAAAATTACTAAAAAGCTAAATCGATTTTCTTTTTTAAAATTATTCTTTTTACTAAAATATTAAATGTAACTTTGCAAAAAATTTCTGACAAAATATTCGATCATGAGTGATGCCATCAAACATGAGTGCGGAATTGCACTTTTAAGATTAAAAAAACCTTTGCAATTCTATTTAGACAAATACGGTTCTGCCTTTTATGGTCTTACTAAAATGCACTTGATGATGGAAAAACAGCGAAATCGTGGTCAAGATGGTGCTGGTTTGGTTAACATCAAATTTGATATGGAACCAGGAGAACGATACATTTCCAGATACCGTTCTATCAATAAAAATCCAATTCAAGATATTTTTGATCACGTTAACAAGAAATTTAAAACGATTGGTAAAGAAAATCCGGAGAATTTAAAAGACATAGATTTTTTAAAGAAAAATGCTGGTTTTACAGGCGAACTATTTTTGGGTCATTTAAGATACGGAACATTTGGTAAAAATTCCATCGAAAGCTGTCATCCATTTTTACGCCAAAACAATTGGATAACTCGAAATTTGGTTGTAGCTGGAAATTTTAACTTGACAAATGTGGATGAATTGTTTGATGTGCTAATAAACATTGGTCAACATCCAAAAGAAAAATCAGACACAGTAACTGTTCTTGAAAAAATTGGTCATTATTTGGATGTCGAAAATGATGAAAAATTTCATGAATATCAAGCTCAAGGTCTATCTTACGTAGAAAGTTATGCGAAAATTGCTGAAAATTTAGACATTGAAAGTATTTTAAAAATTTCTTCTGAATTTTGGGATGGAGGTTACGCAATGGCAGGTTTATTTGGTCACGGTGACGCTTTTGTTTTGCGCGATCCAGCTGGAATTAGACCATGTTATTGGTTTGAAAATGACGAAATTTGTGTTGTTGCTTCTGAAAGACCAGTAATTCAAACTGCTTTCAAACTTAAGTATGAAGATATTCAAGAATTAAAACCTGGACATGCACTCATCGTTAGAAAAAATGGCGATGTAAGTGAAACAAAAATAAATGAGCCAATAGAAAAAAAATCTTGCTCTTTTGAAAGAATATATTTTTCTCGTGGTAATGACAAAGAAATCTACAATGAACGCATTAATTTAGGTAAGTTGGTGGTGAAACAAGTCCTAAAAGAAATTGATTACGACTTGGATAATTCCGTTTTTTCTTTTATTCCAAATACAGCTGAAATAGCATTTTATGGGATGATGAAAGGCTTGGAAGATCACCTAAACGACAAAAAATATCAAGCGATTTTAGATCTTAAAGGCGATGCAAGTCCCGAAAAAATCAAGGAAATTATTTATTCACGTGCTCGTTTAGAAAAAATTGCCATTAAAGATGCCAAGTTGCGCACCTTTATTACCCAAGATGATGAACGCGATGACATTGTTTCATCCAGTTACGATATTACCTACGGAACTGTTCATCGTGGAAAAGATAATTTAGTAGTTTTAGATGATAGCATCGTTCGTGGAACAACCTTAAAACAAAGTATTTTACGAATTTTAGACCGACTAGAGCCAAAAAGAATTGTCGTTGTTTCTTCAGCACCGCAAATAAGGTATCCAGATTGTTATGGAATTGACATGGCGAAAATGAGCGATTTCATTGCTTTTGTTGCCACGATTGAATTACTGAAGGAAAATGGTAAGGCAGATTTAATTCAAGAAGTTTACAAAAAATGTAAAGCACAAGAAAATTTGCCAAAAGAAGAAATTGTGAATCACGTGAAAGAAATTTACAAACCCTTTACAGCACAAGAAATTTCTGATAAAATTGCACAACTATTAACACCAAAAAATATTCAAGCGGAAGTAAAAATTGTTTATCAAACAATAGAAAACTTACATGAGGCTTGTCCAGAACATTTAGGTGATTGGTATTTTACAGGAAATTACCCTACGCCTGGCGGAAATAAAGTGGTAAACAAGGCTTTTATTAATTACGTCGAAGGAAAAAATCAAAGAGCGTATTAATCCCTATTTTTTTTGTAATTTTATCTTTCCAAAAATTCAAATTTGAAAAGACAAGCTACCATCTTATTTTACCTGCTTGGGGCCTATGTAATTTTACAATTCTCATGGTGGGCGTATCACATCATTCAACTAACAAAGATTGTTGGTTATGAACAAGACGCGGTAAACAAGCGTATTGGAATGATTATGGGAGAAGGATTGGTGTTTTTCCTGATTCTAATTTTTGGTTTATGGCGCATCATTCGTTCTATCAAAAAAGAAAATGAATTAGCAAAAAGACAATCGAACTTTTTACTTTCCGTGACACATGAGCTAAAAACTCCTTTAGCAAGCACAAAATTGTATTTACAAACACTTCTTAAACGCAATTTTGATGCAGAAAAACGAGATGAATTGTTGCAAAAAACCTTACAAGAGAATCAGCGTTTGGAGGAAATTGTAGAAGCAATTTTAATTTCTGCACGTCTCGAAAATCGGTCTTTTCAAATTCATAAAGAAAAAATTGATTTGAACTTAGAAATTGAAAAAATCATTCAACATTTTAAAACGAAAGTCAACAAAGACCTTTTTTCCCTTCGGGCAACAGAAAATCTGAGTTTGCAGTCAGATTTATTCATGATTCGAACCATTTTAATGAACTTAATCGAAAATGCAATTAAATATGCGGGAACCGAAAAGTCAATTGAGGTGGAAATCTCAAAAGATGAACAAGGAATAAAAATTGCTGTGAAAGACCAAGGACCAGGAATTCCATTAGATAAACAGAAAATTATTTTTCAAAAATTTGTTCGTTTACAAAATGAGGAAACAAGGTCAAGCAAAGGTACAGGTTTGGGTTTATTTATCGTGAAAGAATTTACAAATTTGTGCGGCGGAACAATCACTTATTTGCCAAATAAGGACAAAGGTTCTGTTTTTGAACTTCGTTTCTGAAGTACTTCACGATTTTTACACATGAATTAATAGTCACAGACCCAAATTTTTTGTTCTACCTGCCTAAATTTTAATTTAATATTTTAATACCTTTGTCTTATGAATAAAAATGTTGGTTTAGTAATCTTAGACGGTTGGGGACTTGGTGATAAAAGTCATTCCGATGCAATTTTTAACGCAAAAACTCCTTTCATGGATTATTTGTTGTCAAAATATCCGAATGCAACTTTAAAAACTTCTGGCGAAGAGGTTGGTTTACCTGAAGGACAAATGGGTAACTCTGAGGTGGGTCACTTGAATATTGGTGCAGGAAGAATTGTTTACCAAGAATTGACGAGAATTAACAAATCTATTCGAGAAGGAGATTTTTACTCAAATCCACAATTAATCAAAGCATTTGAAAACGCGAAAAAGAATAACAAAGCTATCCATTTTATAGGTTTAGTTTCCAAAGGTGGTGTACATAGTTCACAAGAACATTTATATGCATTGTGCAAAATGGCTGCTGATTTTGATATCGAAAAAGCGTATATTCATGCATTTACCGATGGTAGAGATTGTGATCCAAAAAGTGGAAAAAATTTCATGCAAGAATTACTGAAGGAAGAAAACTCGAAACATGTAAAAGTAGCATCCATTGTTGGAAGATATTATGCGATGGATCGTGATAATCGGTGGGAACGCGTTAAAAAGGCATACGATTTATTAGTCAATGCCAGCGGTGAAGCATTTACAAGTCCAATTGATGTTTTTGAACAATCTTATCAAAATAATATAACCGATGAATTTATAAATCCTGCAATTATTACTGAAAATGGTTCTCCAATTGCAAAAATCGAAGAGGGAGACACTGTAATTTCATTTAATTTTAGAACGGATAGACCACGGGAAATTGTAATTGCTCTAAGCCAAAAAGATTTTCATGAATTCAATATGCATAAATTGAACTTGGAATTGTACACCATGACAAATTACGATGCAAGTTTTGAAAATGTGCATGTGATTTTTGATAAGGATAATTTAGTGAATACATTAGGCGAAGTCTTATCCAAACTTGGAAAAACTCAGGTGCGCATTGCAGAAACTGAAAAATATCCGCATGTAACTTTTTTCTTTAGCGGTGGAAGAGAAACTGAATTCCCAAACGAAAGTCGAATTTTAGTGAACTCTCCAAAAGTGGCAACCTACGATTTACAACCCGAAATGAGTGCCTTGGAGGTACGTGACAAAATTACGGATAAAATACGCACATCTAAACCTAATTTCTTTTGCCTAAACTTCGCAAATCCCGATATGGTTGGTCACACTGGTGTTTATGAGGCCATTGTAAAAGCTGTTGAAACAGTAGATTCTTGCTTAAAAGATGTGGTTGAAGCGGCACAAGAAGCTAATTATGAAATCATAGTCATTGCAGACCATGGAAATGCAGATTTTGCCGTTAATCCTGATGGAAGTCCAAACACCGCGCATAGTTTAAATCCAGTTCCTTTTATCTTGGTAACTAAAGACGATATTTCCGTAGAAAATGGAATTTTAGCAGACGTGGCACCAACAATCTTGGACCGCATGCAACTTGCCGCTCCGCTTGAAATGACAGGAAAAAGTTTGGTAAATTTGAATTTATAATTTACTTCCCTGCAATTGTCACAAAACCTTGATATTCAAAAGGTTTACTGTTTTTTAGTTCTCCTTTCAAGACAATAAAATAAACTCCATCTGTACAAGTTTTGCCACTTTGTTGGTCAATTCCGTTCCATAAATACAAGGGCTTAGAGTTGTCCTTTGCTCCTTCGTAAACTTGATTTCCCCATCGGTTTAGAATTACCACATCAAAATTTTTGAAATCATCGTTAAATAAGTTAAGTACAGCATTCGGAGAATTGCTTCCAGGATTGGTGATGATATTTGGAACTACGACTTCAATGTTTTCAAGTGCAATCACCTTTACAATTGAGTCCGCACATGTACCATTTGTAGCTAAAAGTTGAACGGTATTCAAATTTTCAGTGGCAATGAAACTCGGATTTTCATCTTGAGAAGATGTTTGTAAAAAGTCCCAATTTAAATCTGAATATCCTGCTGAAGTATTCGTTAATTGAACCAGATATCCGCCTTGACTTTCAACAACTAAATAAGAAAAATCTGCTACAGGATTTGCCAATACACTTAACACATCGCTAAAATTCACTGTTGATGTACAATTATTTTGAGTGCTAGCGGAAATTGCAAAGCCATAGTCTCCAGGTGTTGAATTTGAGTATGTCACCTGATTTTGATTCGGAAAACTTGTTCCATCCTCAAAGACCCAGGAATAATTTGTTCCAAACTCATTTTGTACTTCTAAACTAAAAGTACCTGGTGCACAAGCACTTGAATCAAATGGTAAAAGTGTTATGCCAGGATTTGGAAAATTAGAAACAACGATACTATCGCGATAAACGCATTGAGGAATGTTACTTACTTGGAACCAATATGTTCCAGGATTAGAAACTGTGATTGTTGATGATGTGTTTCCATTGTTCCACAAACGATTTGCCCATGTTGTATTATTCAAATCACGCAAAACCATATTGGCACCCGCACAAAAACTTGAATCAGGACCCAAATTAACTGGTGGAGAATTATCGTAAGTTAAATAAAATGTAGAGGAATAATTTTTGTTATTGTATTCTACAAATACCTCGTAAACACCTGGTTCACTCGCAAAAAAACTTGTATCAACTAAAGGTGTGCCTACAGAATTGTTCCAATACAATAATTGTTCACCAGAGGGAGTTTCCCAGTAATATTCTGTCAAATTTTCATGAAAATAACTTACTTCAACAGAATCTTCAAAACATACAACCTGATCTGGCAAATCAATCATGATTTTAGGGAAGCAAATTTGATGTAAGTTTGTCATTCCACCTGTCGAAGCTGTAAAGCCCCAAATCACTTTCGGATTTGCGTTAAAAACATTGTTTATCAAATCTTGCGTATAGGTAAATCTTAAATTTCCATCAAAGTACATTGACAACATTTGCGTGGCTGGATCCCAAACAATCCTGGAATTATGAAAATTATTATCTTCAATATTTGATCCATTTGGCAACAAGGAAATTGCAGGAATAGTTGGAGCGCTAGTTACATTTCCGTTTAGAACCAATTGCGTATGATCCTCTTGAATATCAAAGTATTCTGGGTTATAAAAGGAATCAAATTCAATGCCAACTGAGGGGAAAATTCCTTGGGTTCCATTTGCTGTTCCGTAACCCAAACCTCCACCTTCTTCACCGTAATTATTTGATGTTGGAGACCTCAATACAAAAGCAAAACCATCAGCTCCGCCATCATTTGAACCAATAAACATACAAAATGTTGCGTCAAAAGCTTGAGTTAAGTCAATCGTGTCTAAATCCCAAACAGCACCTTGTAACCAGTTTGCATTGTCAGTTAATGTAAAACAAGCCTCCGCATTTTCGCAATTTGAATTTTGAATTGAAGGAACACTGTATGCGCTTCCGATTGTTTCGAAAGGTTGTGCGAATGCTTTAAATTCAGAAAGAAGTATCAAACAACTTATCACTAAAAATAGATAGTTTTTTTTCATGATTTGAATTTATTAATTGTCATAATGACACTTTGAATTACAAATATATTTAATTATTGCTAAAACTCAATCAGTTTAGTCCAAAATAATTATTAACAATTGATTTTGAGATATTAAAAAAGAGATAAAACCCTTCAAAAGATAACAGGAAGCAAATCTAATTGCATCATCATTTATTATGCCTAGTCTCAAAGTTTACAAGCATTTTCTTAACAATTTTTTACAAAATAGTGTTTGTTTAATATAATTTATACTATTTTTGCCTTCTATTTTATTAAAAATATGGAAGTTTCAAACTATAGTGATTATTTTCCGTTTCTAATTCAAGCTGCAGTTGCCTTTGGTTTTGTGGGCTTAACACTTACAGTGACTCACTTTTTAGGGCCAAATGTAAAATCCAAAAAGAAACAAGAAAACTGGGAATGTGGAATTGAATCCGAAGGAAATGCTCGTTTTCCTGTTTCTGTGCGTTATTTCATGACAGCAATTTTATTCGTATTATTTGATGTCGAAGTAATTTTCTTTTACCCTTATGCGGTAAATTTCAGAGCATTAGAACTAGAAGGACTTTTAGCTGTTATTATGTTTGTAGCCTTTTTCTTAATAGGCTTTTTATATGTACTTAAAAAAGGAGCATTAGAATGGGAAAAATAGAAGATTTACAAACAATTAATGGGGAAGGATACCAACTTTCAAGACTAGAAAAAGTGATTGAAATCGCTCGTTCTAACTCTGTTTGGCCTTTACCTTTCGCAACTTCTTGCTGTGGAATCGAATACATGGCAACAATGGGAAGTAACTACGATTTGGCTCGTTTTGGAATGGAACGTATGTCCTTTTCTCCTCGTCAAGCAGATTTATTAATCGTAGCAGGAACAATTTCAAAAAAATTAGCACCAGTTTTAAAACAAGTGTATGAACAAATGGCTGAACCTAAATGGGTTCTTTCAGTTGGTGCTTGTGCTTCTTCAGGCGGAATTTTTGATACTTATTCCGTTTTGCAAGGAATTGATCGCGTTATTCCTGTGGATGTTTACGTGCCAGGTTGTCCTCCGCGTCCAGAACAAATCATCGATGGTATTATGCGTATTCATGAGTTAATTAAACATGAACCGCTTAGAAGAAGATACTCAGAAGAATACAAACATTTGTTAAAAGGATATAATATTGAAACAAATGAGTAATACGAAATTAACAAACGAAGAGGTTTTAGCTAAAATTCAAGCTCAATTTGGAGATGCAATTTTATCCCATGAAACTCCATACGATTTATTGACTTTGGAAGTAGAAACTTCTAAGATTAAGGAATTAATCAAATTCTTAAAAGAGGACGTTAGTTTTCAAATCAATTATTTGACCTTACTTGGCGGAATTCATTATCCGATGAACGCAGGAAAAGAATTGGGTGTTACTTATCATTTACACAGCTTGGTTAACAATTACAGAATCCGATTAAAGACTTTTTTCTCCATCGAGAATCCTGAAATTGAATCAATCGTCGACCTTTATGTTGGTGCTAATTGGCAAGAACGTGAAACATACGATTTTTTTGGCATCAAATTCAAAGGTCATCTAAATTTGACACGAATTTTAAACGAAGATTCCATGGACTATTTTCCGCTTAGAAAAGAATACCATTTGGAAGATGCAACACGTGAAGATAAAGATGATCGCTTTTTTGGAAGATAATTTTTGATACTATGAGCAATTTAAAATTTGAAAATATTGGAAATGCATTGAGCCCAGAGGTATCAAAAGAAACTTTAGGTGGCGATATTGCAACATTAAATTTAGGTCCAACACATCCAGCTACACACGGTATTTTTCAAAATATCTTAAAAGTAGATGGCGAAAAGATTTTATCATCCGAACAAACTGTTGGGTACATTCACCGTGCTTTTGAAAAATTAGCGGAAAGAAGACCTTTCAACCAAATTACACCGATTACTGACCGATTAAATTATTGTTCTTCTCCAATCAATAACATGGGTTGGGAAATGACAGTTGAAAAATTAATCGGCGCTTCTGTTCCTAAAAAGGTAGATTACATGCGTGTAATTATCATGGAACTTGCTCGTATTGCTGACCATTTGGTGTGTAATTCAGTAATTGGAGTAGATACGGGAGCGTTAACAGGATTTACATACGTTTTCCAAGAAAGAGAGAAAATATACGAACTTTTTGAAGAAATGTGCGGTTCACGTTTAACAACAAACATCGGAAGAATCGGTGGTTTTGAGCGTGATTTTACTCCAACCTTCCATTTCAAATTAAAAAACTTCTTAAAAACTTTTCCAAAAGTATTCAACGAATTTGATTCTTTGTTAGCACGTAACCGTATTTTTATGGATCGTACGCGTGGTGCTGGACCAATTTCTGGCGAAAGAGCATTGGAATATGGTTTTGCAGGACCAAATCTTCGCGCTGCAGGAGTAGATTACGATGTACGTTCAATGAATCCGTATTCTTCTTATCAAGACTTCGACTTCATTATTCCTGTTGGAGTAAATGGAGATACTTACGATCGTTTCATGGTGCGCCAAGAAGAAATTCGTCAAAGTTTAAAAATTATAGAACAAGCCTACAAAAATATTCCTGAAGGTGATTACAAAGCTGATTTACCTGAGTTTTACCTTCCTCCAAAAGAAATGGTTTACAACAACATGGAGGCATTAATTTACCATTTCAAAATCGTTATGGGTGAAACTCCAATTCCTGTTGGAGAAGTTTACCACAGTGTGGAAGGCGGAAATGGAGAGTTAGGATATCATTTAGTAAGCGATGGAGGTCGAACTCCTTATAGATTGCAATTCAGAAGACCTTGTTTTATTTATTACCAAGCTTATCCTGAAATGATTACAGGTCAAAACATCAGTGATGCCGTTTTAACTTTAAGTAGTATGAACGTAATTGCTGGGGAATTAGATGCTTAAATTTAAACGTAGAATTGAGAATTAAAAATGGAAAATAGATTATTAGATACGCTTCGCTATGGATTTTTAGATTATTCGAATGAATTTATCCAACTATCTAATAGTCGAACATTCTAACAATCTAGTTATCTAACAATCGAATATAAAAAATGAGTTCACACACACATACACCAATAAATCAACGACACAGTGAAAAACCAAGTTTCAGTGCTGAAAAAATGGCTGATGTAAACCGTGTTATTGCTGAATATCCTGAAGGAAAATCAAAAAGTGCACTAATTCGTATTTTACATATTGCTGAAGAATCCTTCGGTGGTTGGTTGAGTATTGAAACAATGGATTATGTTGCAGAAATTTTAAAAATTGAACCAATTGAAGTGTATGAGGTTGCTACTTTTTACACCATGTTTAACGTTGAGCCAGTTGGAAATTATGTTTTTGAAGTATGTCGCACAGGACCATGCATGTTAGTTGGTAGTGACAACATCATTTCTCACATTGAAAATAAATTAGACATCAAAGTTGGTGAAACAACAAAAGATGGCATGTTTACTTTAAAAACTGCTGAATGTTTAGGTGCATGTGGTTACGGACCCATGTTACAATGTGGAAAAAAATACCACGAACATTTAACAACTGAAAAAGTAGATACATTAATTGAACTTTACCGTGCAGGTAACAAAAATATTGAAATCTAATGGGAAGAAGATTATTATTAGAGCACGACCATGTTCCTGGAATAGAAACATTTGAAGTTTACAGAAAACAAGGCGGTTACCGTTCTGTTGAAAAAGCTTTAAAAACAATGTCTCCAGAACAAGTGGTGGAAGAAGTGAAACTTTCTGGATTAAGAGGTCGTGGTGGAGCTGGATTCCCAACAGGGATGAAATGGTCTTTTTTGGCGAAACCTGAAGGTGTTCCAAGATATTTATTGTGTAATGCAGATGAATCTGAACCTGGAACATTCAAGGATCGTTATTTGATGGAAAAAATTCCTCATCTTTTGGTGGAAGGAATGATTACTTCAAGTTACGCATTGGGTTGTAACCAATCTTACATCTACATTCGTGGAGAGTATATGTGGGTACTAGAAATCCTTGAAAAAGCAATTGCTGAAGCATATGCAAATGGATTTTTAGGGAAAAATATTTTAGGTTCTGGATTTGATTTAGATTTAAGTGTTGCTCCTGGTGGTGGTGCTTATATCTGTGGAGAAGAAACTGCTTTAATCGAATCATTAGAAGGAAAAAGAGGAAATCCAAGAATTAAACCACCATTCCCAGCTGTAAAAGGTTTATGGGGTTGCCCAACCGTGGTAAATAACGTTGAAAGTATTGCTGCTGTTGTTCCAATCGTGAACGATGGTGGTGAAGAATATGCAAAAATTGGTTTAGGAAGAAGTTCTGGAACGAAATTGATTTCCGCTTGTGGAAACCTAGCTCGACCAGGTGTTTACGAAATCGAAATGGGAATTACTGTAGAAGAATTTATCTATGGTGACGACTATTGTAGAGGAATTGCAAACGGTAAAAAATTGAAAGCGTGTGTACCAGGTGGTTCATCTGTTCCAATTTTACCACATTATTTAGTTACTAAAACTGCTGCTGGGGAAGATCGACTAATGACATACGAAAGTTTATCTGACGGTGGATTTGCCACAGGTTCTATGCTTGGTTCTGGTGGATTTATTGTTTTTGATGAAGATCAATGCATTGTTAGAAACACATGGAATTTTGCACGTTTTTATGCACATGAGTCATGCGGACAATGTTCTCCTTGCCGTGAAGGTACTGGATGGATGGAAAAAGTATTGAATCGTTTGGAGCACGGACAAGGAAATATGCGTGACATCGATTTGTTGGCAGAAATCAACAAAAAAATTGAAGGAAATACAATTTGTCCATTAGGAGATGCTGCTGCTTGGCCTGTTGCTGCTGCAATTCGTCACTTTAGAGATGAATTTGAATGGCACGTCAATGAAAGATCAGTCTCACAAACAAGAAATTACGGACTTTCGAAAGAAATTTCGTTTACTAATTGATAATTTAAGGTATAAAATGATAATTTTCCGAAAATATTAGGTGAAAAACTTCACAGATTTACAAAGAATAAATAATCGAATTCAGCGAAAATCAGCGAATAAATTTGCGAAAATCAGCGGGAAGAAATAAAACAAATTAAAACTATGGTAAAAGTAACCATTGACGATAAAACAATAGAAGTAGAACCAGGAACTACCATCTTAAACGCTGCGCGAATGATTGGCGGTGAAGTAGTTCCACCTGCGATGTGTTTTTACAGCAAACTTCCAGGAACTGGAGGGAAATGTAGAACTTGTTTGGTTGAAGTTGCTCAAGGCTCAACAAACGATCCTCGTCCAATGCCAAAATTAGTTGCTTCTTGTTCCACGCCAGTGATGGACGGAATGGTTGTGAAAAATAAAACGAGCGAAAAAGTACACGATAACCGTGGTGCGGTAGTTGAATTTTTGCTAATCAATCATCCTCTAGATTGCCCAGTGTGCGACCAAGCTGGTGAATGCCATTTACAAGATTTAGGTTTTGAACATGGCGCTCAAGGCACACGATACGAAGAGGAACGAAGAACTTTTGACCCAATTGATATCGGTAACAAAATCAAATTACACATGAATCGTTGTATTTTGTGTTACAGATGCGTTGCGGTAGCAAATCAATTAACTGAAAAACGTGTTCACGGTGTGTTAAATCGTGGTGAACATGCAGAAATAAGTACCTACATCGAAAATGCCATCGAAAATGATTTCTCAGGAAACATGATTGATGTTTGTCCGGTTGGTGCATTAACAGATAAAACTTTCCGCTTCAAATCACGTGTGTGGTTTTTGAAACCGATGGAAGCTTCCTGTGAATGTTCTAAATGCTCTGGAAAAGCAGTAGTTTGGATGTTTGGAAATGAGATTTTAAGAGTAACTGCTCGTAAAGATCAATATGGTGAAGTGGAAGACCAAGACGGAAAAACTGGTTGGATTTGTAACGACTGTCGTTTTGACAAGAAAGATGTTTCTAAATGGAATATTTCTGGACCAAGAACGATAAACAGACACTCCGTAATTTCTCAAGGTCATTACCAAAGTCCTCGTCAAACTATCAAAAAAATAAATTAACATAAGATGTTTTTAGAAAAATTAATAATAGTTGTTGCAGTTTTCGCTATTTCCATGTTAGTTGCTTTATATTCAACTTATTTTGAGCGTAAAGTTGCTGCTTGGTTTCAAGATCGTATTGGTCCGGATAGAGCTGGAAAATTTGGTTTATTGCAACCATTAGCGGATGGCGTTAAAATGTTCATGAAAGAAGATTTTATTCCTCGTCATGCTGACAAATGGTTGTTCATTATGGGACCTGGAATTGCCATGTTTACTTCTTTGCTTACGAGTACAATCATTCCTTGGGGACCAGATTTGGTAGTTTTTGGGCAAACAGTTGCACTACAAGTTGCAGATTTTAACATTGGAATCTTATTTATTCTTGGAGTTTTATCCATTGGAGTTTATGGAATCATGATTGGAGGTTGGGCTTCAAACAATAAATTCTCCTTATTCTCAGCAATTCGTGCTAGTTCGCAAATGATTTCTTATGAATTAGCAATGGGTATTTCTGTAATTACAATTGTAATGATGACAGGAAGTTTGAGTTTACGCGAAATTACAGAAAGTCAACACGGATTTTGGCAAGATGGCTGGTTCTCTTGGAACGTTTTCAGTCAGCCAGTGGCATTTTTAGTATTCTTTATTTGTTCTTTAGCGGAATTAAACAGAGCACCTTTCGATTTGGCAGAATGTGAAAGTGAGTTAATTGGTGGTTACCACACAGAATATGGTTCCATGAAACTAGGATTCTTCTTATTTGGTGAATACGTGAGTATGTTTATTTCTTCTGCGGTAATTTCCATTTTATTTTTTGGAGGATACAACTTCCCTGGAATGGACTATTTCTCTGGAAACACTTTAGCAATTTTAGGAGTTGTTGCCTTATTTGCAAAAATATTCTTCTTCATATTTGTAATCATGTGGATTCGTTGGACACTACCACGTTTCCGTTTCGACCAATTGATGCATTTAGGATGGAAAAGTTTAATTCCAATTTCATTAATCAACTTACTTGTAACAGGTTTAGTAATTGCCTTCACAAGCGGATGGTTTAATAAATAATAATAGTAGTATGCAAAGTTTAAGTAATAAAAGTAAAGTTGTTTCTGATAAACCGATGACGTTTATGGAGAAACTTTATTTACCTGCGATATTTGGCGGAATGTGGATTACATTTAAGCATTTGTTTAAAAAACCTGCAACGATAAAATATCCAGAAGAAACAAGAGTTTTTGCTCCCGTTTACCGTGGAATGCACGTTTTAAAAAGAGACGAACAAGGAAGAGAAAATTGCACCGCTTGTGGTTTATGTGCTGTTGCTTGTCCTGCGGAAGCGATAACAATGGTTGCTGGCGAACGTCAAAAAGGAGAAGAATCACTTTACCGTGAAGAAAAATATGCAGTAAACTACGAAATCAATATGTTACGTTGCATCTTTTGTGGTTTGTGTGAAGAAGCTTGTCCGAAAGAAGCAATTTTCTTGACAGACAGATTGGTGCCTACTGAATTTGAGCGTGAAGATTTTATTTACGGGAAAGATAAATTGGTTGAATCTTTGACTTCTCCAGTGGACATCACAGTTAGACAACATACAGGTAAAAGAACAGAAAAATGAGTATAGAATTAATAGTATATATGCTAGGAGGCTTAACCGTTGGTTCGGCTTTAATGGTGATTTTAAGTAAGCATCCTGTGAGAAGCGTACTTTATTTAATATTGACATTTTTCCTTATTTCAGCGAATTACATCATGTTAAATGCCCAATTTGTTGCCATTGTAAACATTATCGTTTATGCTGGTGCCATCATGGTTTTGTTCCTTTTCGTTCTAATGTTATTGAATTTAAGTAAGGAAAATGAACCCAAAACATCAATGCTAGTAAAAATTGGAGCAGCAATAGCAGGTGGTTCTCTAATTGTAGTTTTAGTTGCTGCATTAAAAGATAGCCTTGTGTTTGAAGTAACTGAAAAGGTTACAGTTAACGATACCGGCTTGATAGAAAATCTAGGTCATTTATTGTTTACAAAATACGTGTTGCCATTTGAAGTTTCATCCATCTTGTTTATTTCAGCAATGGTTGGAGCCGTTTTATTGGCAAAACGTGAAAAAACAACTTTGAGCGATGGTTCAAGCAGTGGAATTATTGAATCTTAATTACAAAAATAAAGAACTAATTTAAACGAATTATATGGTTTTAGCAACAGTTTTTGAATCCGGAGTTTCGATTCAATATTATTTAATCTTAGCCACAATTCTTTTTGCTATTGGTGCAATTGGAGTGATGACAAGACGAAATACAATTATTTTGTTGATGTGCATCGAGTTGATGTTGAATGCTGCAAATCTACTTTTGATAGCTTTCTCTTCCTACTTTGGAAAAGCAGACGGTCAAATTTTTGTATTTTTCATCATGGTTGTCGCAGCTGCTGAGGCCACAGTTGGATTGTCCATCTTGGTAATGGCTTACCGAAATACACGAACAGTAGATGTTGGAATTTTTAATAAATTAAAAGGATAAAGAAATGGCAATAAATACTTTAATATTAGCAGTTTTAGCTTTACCTTTATTTGGAGCTCTAATCAATGGTGTTTTGGGAAAGAGACTTCCTAAAATGATTGTTGGTTCGATTGCAACTATCGTGATGTTCACAGCATTTGCATTGGCATTAACTATTTTCTTCTCATTAAATGAATCTGTAAAGGTACATTTATACCAATTTGTAAATTTTGAATCATTTAAACTTAATTTCTCTTTACAAGTCGATGCACTTTCCATTTGGATGACTTTAATCATTACTGGAGTTGGTTCTTTGATTCATCTATTTTCGATGGGTTACATGTCGCACGACAAAGGATACTACAAATTCTTCACCTACTTAAATATCTTCGTGTTTTCCATGTTGATATTAGTGTTGGGAAGTAACTATTTCATGTTATTCTTTGGTTGGGAAGGTGTTGGAATTTGTTCTTACCTACTTATCGGATTCCACTTCAGTGATTTGAAAAAAGGTGTTGCAAACAGTGTTGCTGCTCGTAAAGCTTTCATCATGAACAGAATTGGTGATTTAGGTTTATTGATCGGACTATTTCTAATCTTAGCTCAATTTGGTACTTTAGAATACACGGAGTTGGCAGATAAAATTTTGATTGAAAAAATTAATCCTTCTACGTGGATGATGTTTGGAATCACTATTTGTTTGTTTATCGGTGCCACTGGAAAATCAGCACAAATCCCCTTGTTTACGTGGTTACCAGACGCGATGGCGGGACCAACTCCAGTTTCTGCCTTGATCCACGCTGCGACGATGGTAACAGCTGGTATTTTCTTGGTGGTTCGTTCTAATTTTATGTTTGAATTACAAGGCGCAGAACTAACAAAAGAAATTATGTTGTATGTTGGTTTAGCAACCTCTTTCGTTGCAGCTTTCATTGCAATGAGACAAAACGACATCAAAAAAGTATTGGCTTATTCGACTGTTTCACAGTTAGGTTTTATTTTTGTTTCTTTGGGAATGGGAGGTTATGTTGCAGCAATGTTTCACGTTACAACACACGCGTTCTTTAAAGCCTTATTGTTTTTGGGTTCAGGATCTGTGATTCACGCGATGTCCGACGAGCAAGACATTCGTCAGATGGGTGGATTAAAAAAATACATTCCAATAACACACATTACTTTCTTAATCGGAACTTTAGCAATTGCTGGTTTTCCTTTCCTTTCAGGATTCTTTTCTAAGGATGAAATTTTAGCTCATGCTTTATCACATAACATAGTTGTTTACATTTTATTGGCATTCAGTGCTTTGCTAACGGCAATTTATATGTTCCGCCTATACTTTGTTGTTTTCCACGGAAAATTCAGAGGAACAGACGAAGTAAAACATCATTTACATGAAAGTCCATTAAACATGACTTTACCTTTAATGGTATTAGCAGTTTTATCTGTGATTGGTGGTGTTTTAAACATTCCAAGTCTTTTTGGAGAAGGAATGGCTCATTGGATGACTCACTTTTTGGAACATACAACTCCTGGTTTGAGTGCCATTGAACATTTACATTTGTCTAACGGACAAGTAATCATGTTGATGACCTCAGCTTCTGTTTTGACTTTGATCGCTTTAATCGTTTCTTACATCGTTTACGTGAAAAAAGAAAGTACTCCGGCAAGTGATGATAAAATTACAGGATGGGTTAAATTATCTTCAAACAAATTGTATTTTGATGAAATCTATAATTTCTTGTTTGTAAAACCAATTGAATTGTTGTCATCCTTCGGTAATAAATTTATTGAAGTTGCAATTTTGAACAAATCTGTTTATGGTTTTGCCAATTTGATTGGGAAATCAGGAGATTTAGTTCGTAAATGGCAAACAGGAATCGTTTCAAGTTACATCTTATGGATGGTATTTGGAATTGTAGGTTTAGTAGTATATTACATAATAATAAAAAAATAAGGTTTTGGAACTTATATTAATCCCCTTAGTAGTAGCAATTTTAGCGTGTTTCGTTCCGAAGCAGATGCTGAAGTATTTTAGTTTAGCTGGAGCAATTGCATCTTTAGTAGTTGTTTCTGTTCACGCTTTAGCGTATTGTGGCTCATCCCATTTTGTAACACTTTTTGATCCAGGATTTATCGTTAGTTTTGGTTTGACTTTTAAAATGGCTTATGACGGAATGAGTTTATTTATGCTTGTTTTAACCAGTTTGATTTTCTTATTAATCGTTTTAAGTAATTTCAAAAATGAAACTGCATCTAGCAAGAAGTTTGTTGCGATGATATTCTTAATGTTGTTTGCTTTGAATGGCGTTTTTACTTCCATGGACGGAATGGTATTTTACATCTTTTGGGAAATCACATTAATTCCAGTTTTCTTAATCGCTTTATGGTATGGAGCTGAAAACCGCAAAAAAGCTTTGATGAAATTTTTCATTTATACTTTCATCGGATCTTTGGCGATGTTACTTTCTTTAATTGCAATCAAAGTAAACGCAGCAAGCTTTTCTCATTCAGACTTGATGGCGGTTGAATTAAGTTCAAAAGCAGCATTTTGGATTATGGGTGGATTTTTCTTAGCATTCGCCATTAAAGCACCAATATTTCCATTTCATACTTGGCAACCAGATACATACACGGTTTCACCAATGGCTGGAACAATGTTACTTTCTGCGTTGATGCTGAAAATGGCCTTGTACGGAATGGTTCGCTGGATGATTCCACTTGCACCTGAAGCAATGGAGTGCATGTTGCCAATCGTTGTAGTATTAAGTTTAATAGGAATTGTCTACACAGCAATATTGGCGATAAAAGGAGAAGACATCAAACGGATTTTTGCATTTGCATCAATTTCACACGTTGGATTGATTGCTGCCGGGATCATGTTGTTTAACAAAGACGCTTTGAGTGCTGCCTTCTTGCAAATGTTTAACCACAGTTTAGTAGCGATTGGTTTGTTTTTAGCTGCAGGAATATTAGAACAACGATTAAACACACGAAACCTATACGAAATGGGTGGAATTGCTAAACTTGCTCCAAAATTTGGTTTTTGGTTCGCAGTAATTGGTTTTGCTTCTGTTTCAGTTCCTTTCTCAAGCGGATTTATGGGAGAGTTTTTATTGTTGAAAGAGATGTACGAATACAAATGGATCGTTGGTTTATTAGCTGGAACAACTTTAGTTTTTGGAGCGGTTTACACCTTGAGAGCTTATCAATTAAGTATGTTTGGACCAGCAAAAAGCGAATCATTCATTGATTTATCATGGAATGAATGGTTAGTATTCTTTGTGTTAGGAATTGTAGTTTTAGCCTTAGGTTTATTTCCACAAGTTGTATTTGACTTTGTCGGACCAAGTATCGAAAATCTAATGGAATCTGTTGAATTATCAAAAAATATAGTGAACTAATATGGAAGCGTTGATTGTCATTTTTATTACAGGATTGATTTCCATGTTTGTTGCCATGGCTAAAAAGCCGATGCTTGTTCTTGCAACAGCAGTTGTGGGAATTGTTGCAGCAATTTCTTCCTTGGTGTATCAAGTAAATTTCCCATATCCTTGGTTGAATTATGCTGGTTTAGAATTCGGTGCGGCAGAAAATTTATACGGGATTGTGGCTTTGTTTTTCGGATTATTAATTATTTTGGTTGGTTATCAATCTTATAAAAATGAACCAGAGCACACAGGAGAATACATTTCCTTGTTATTGTTTTCTTTATGCGGAGTATTAATCATGTTTGCCTTCACGGATTTATTTATGTTCTTTTTAGGTTTAGAGATTATGTCCATTCCAATTTATGTAATGGCTGGTTCTAGAAAAAAAGATTTGAAATCGACGGAAGCGGCCATGAAATATTTCTTTACAGGATCTTTTGCGACCGGCGTTCTCTTGTTTGGAATCGCTTGGTTGTACGGAGCAGTTGGAACATTTGATATTAAGGCAATTGGCGTAGCAGTTGAAAATGCGGGTACACATTCTTCTTTGTTATTTATTGGCGTACTTTTAATTTTAGCTTCCTTTCTGTTTAAAGTTGGTGCAGCACCATTTCATTTTTGGAGTCCTGATGTTTATGGAGGTTCACCAAATGTTGTTACAGGTTTCATGGCATCGATCGTAAAATTAGGCGCATTTTCAGCGTTTTTAAAATTATTTTCTGTAGCCTTTGGAGGAATTCATGATTTTTGGGCACCTGCTGTCATGGTGATTGGTATTTTGACCATGTTTGTTGGAAATCTATCTGCACTGAGACAAACGAAATTTAAACGTCTTTTAGCATATTCTAGTATCACGCATGCTGGTTATGCTTTGATGGTGATCGTTTCTAATTCTGGCGCATCATTTTTAAATTTATGGGTATATTTCATCGCTTATGGTTTTTCTATCATCGCATTGATTACCGTTTCTAAAATGTTGAACGATCGAGAAGATGATTTAGAAAATTATAAGGGATTTGCGAGAAAACATCCTTTTGCTGGATTTGTAATGATTTTAGCGCTGTTGTCTTTAGCTGGAGTTCCACCATTAGCAGGTTTTTTTGGTAAATACTTAGTGTTCTCAAGTGCTTTTGTTGATTATCCATGGTTTGTAATTTTAGCGCTTTTAAACTCAGGAATTGCAATCTATTATTACCTAAGAATGATTGTAACCATTTCTTCTACTTCAGAAGAGAACCAAGTTGAACTTGAAAAAACGAAAAACCCTGTTTATAACGCTGTTTTAGTTATTTGCGCAATTGGTTTATTAAGTGGTGGATTGTTGGCAATGTTGCATTAGGATAATAATCTTTCTTAAGCAGGCTTAAATTAATAAATGACAACTAGGCGGAAATTCTGTGTAGCACACAACATGCCTATACATTGTTAAAAAATATAAGGCCTGTTTAAAAACTAATTATAGCTTTTCAGATTTAGGTGATATTGAACGCATTCTTTTACAGTTTTCTTAAATAGTAGCTGCTGAAAAACGATAACTATCTTATATTTAATTTATTATCGTGATTTTTTATAATATAGATGCAAGATTTTTAATTGAATTTCTTTAAAATGCTTGCACGTGTTGTTTTAAAAAGCATTTTTTTGTTTTCTAGCCAGAAAATAAATCATCTTCTTAGTTGCAGTCATTCAACGTATTCACATACGTTTTCATGAATACGCCTTGAATCTAACACATTTCGGACTTTTTCAACAGACCCTAATCAAAAAATGTCCATTAGACCTATAATTTCTATATTAACCTCAGTTCGATTAATAAAGTGCCAATTGTAAAGATAAATCTACATCATATTTGATAGCTGGTTTTTTAGGAAAAAAGCTATACGCAATTAGGCCTGAAATAAGATTTGAAATGAAGTTAG
>JBIKSI010000203.1:0-4271 GCA_044348665.1 Crocinitomicaceae bacterium | reverse complement strand
TATTTCAGGCCTAATTGCGTATAGCTTTTTTCCTAAAAAACCAGCTATCAAATATGATGTAGATTTATCTTTACAATTGGCACTTTATTAATCGAACTGAGGTTATCAATTAAATTCTTCTAATAGATTATTACAAAACGAACGTGAAAGTTTGAAATACAAAATAGATGAGTTAAATGATGAAATAAAAAAAGTTAAAGTTATTACTTTTAAAACGAAGCAAACTAGAGATTCTTAAGAAATGTATTAAAACCTTATCAGCCTTATGAATCCATGGTAAAATCAAACGCACAAAGAGATTCAATCGCTCGCTTATTACCTTTCAAATATGGTGAAATGGTATATGTAATGCCTGATTCTCTAAAGGGAATAATTGAAGGTATTGTCTATGGAGGAAATCAATTTGAAAGTTATGTGAAATACAAAGTTTTATTGAAAAACAATAAGTATGTGGAGGTAAATCCCACTCAAATTATTGGTCAAAAATCAAAGTAAAAAGTCTTTCAATAGAGCATTTTTTCTATGCAAGTTATAGTCTATTTTATTCGAATATGAAAGAAAATTTTCTACCTTCAGAGGTCACCTTACGGTTAATTTATGATTCTTATCCTGTATTAAAAAAGAAAAGTTCAAAATTGGATTTTTACGAAAATTAATTTTCGACAATTGTGATTTACTTACTAAAATTGTTTGTTAAATCATATTTTGCAAATCTTTGCTTAACTTTGCCATACCAATTTTTTCTTGAATGAAACTTAAATTCTCAAAATACCAAGGTACAGGTAATGATTTTATTATGTTAGATAATTTATCTGGATTTTACGATTTACTTTCTGTTCCTCAAATACAATTCTTATGTGACCGAAAATTTGGAATTGGTGCTGATGGTCTGATAAAAATTTCAAAAGCTTCAGAAGTCGAATTTGAAGTAGATTATTACAATTCGGACGGTTCAAAAAGCTTTTGTGGCAATGGTGCTCGTTGTTCAGTTGCATTTGCTCAATCATTAGGAATTAATTCAAATCATGTTATTTTTTCTGCAATAGATGGCTTACATGAAGCTCAAAAAAAAGAAGATTTAGTTTCACTTAAAATGAATAATGTTCACGAAATAAAAGAAATTGTTTCTGACTTTGAATTATATACAGGTTCTCCTCATTACATTCGTTTTGTTGATAATACTCTAAATTTAAACGTTTTTCAAGAAGGAAGAAAGATACGTTATTCTCCTGAATATCAGGAAAATGGAATTAATGTCAATTTTGTAGAGGAATTAAGCGAAAAGGAATTAGAAGTTGCTACCTACGAAAGAGGCGTGGAGGACGAAACCTTATCTTGTGGCACTGGTGTTACCGCCGCTGCTTTGGCTTACGCTCAGAAAAAGGGACTTTATGGTAAGCAAGAAATTCGAATACATACCAAAGGAGGTAAATTAAAAGTTGCATTTGAAAGAACGGGAGAAGATGATTATGTAAATATCTTTTTAATTGGTCCCGCAATTCATGTTTACGATGGAGAAATTGAATTAAAATGATTGAATTTCAAATAAAAAATCCACTTAAATTGTACGCTTCAAAGCTTGAAAAGGGGCTTTTCATTTGGATTTTTCATGCCAACAAAATTCCACCGCATATTGGGATTTCAATTGATGGACATTTTTATAGTTTAAAAGTGACAAATAAGGACTTAGAAGTTGACTACAAACGAGTTATAGATATCATCAATCAAAAGAAAATTCAAACAATTTTTGTAGAAATTAACAATTTGGATTTAAATATCAAAGAAAAAATTGATGAAATTTTCACCAAAACAGATGTTATAAATAACTGTAATTCAAGCTGTTTGATTCCTTTAATTAAAGTCTTAGTAGGAGTTAATTCACTTGAGATTGAACGCTTGTCACAATTGTTAGTAAATCTACAAAATCAAGATCGCATACAAGCTTATTTTCAACTAAATTTGGATCCAGATTTTGAAGGAATACAGTTTTACACAAAAGAAAAAATTCAACAACGCATTGAGGAACTAATCCATGTTAAAAGGAGAAAACATTTACCTAAGAGCCATTGAGCCGACTGACGCCACAAAAGTCATGCTTTGGGAGAATAATCCTGAAAATTGGAAAGTGAGTGGCACAGAAGCTCCTTATTCGATGCATGGAATACTTGAATACATCAATTCAATCCACAATTTTCGACAATCGGGAGAGTTACGCTTGATGATTTGCTTGAGTAAAAATGATGAAGCTATTGGCACATTGGATTTATTTGAGGCAAATTTCAAACATGGAAGAGCTGGAATTGGTATCTTAATAGCTGAAAAAAATGAACGTAACAAAGGTTATTCAAAAGAAAGTTTGCTACTTTTGCATCATTATGCCAAGGTGATGTTTAATTTTTACAACCTCACAGCAAATGTATTGGAAAGTAATGAAGCAAGTATCGCACTTTTTGAATCACTTGGATATGAACTTGTTGGCGTAAGAAAAAACTGGTTTTTAGATAAGAATAAACGAATAAACGAACGAATTTATCAAATATGTTTAGAAAAATAGCAATCGCAGTAGCAGTACTTTTACTTGTTGTAATCATTTTTTTATGGCCAAAAATTAGCCTTTATTTTGCAGGATCGAAATCTGTTGCGAATAAAGAAAAAGTTGAATTTTATTTTGATGCAACATCCGATTTAAAATGCTTAGCCTCTCAGTTGGAAAAAGAAAAGGTAATCGATAATGTAGATGCCTTTTTGAAAGTAGGAGAATATAAAGGTTTGAATTCTGAGCGCTTAGCTTCAGGGAAATACATCATTGAACCAGGAACGAATTATAAAACCTTGTTAAATGGATTCACGAAGAATGCCAACGGAAACGGAAATGCAGAAGTCGAAGTTGAGGTGACTTTTAACAACTGCCGAGATGTCATTCAGCTTGCTGGAAAAGTATCTAAATGTATTCAAACGGATAGCACTGAATTGGCAAAATTTTTGACTTCTGAGACTACCTTGAAAAAATATGATTTTACTCCAGAACAACTTCCAGCGCTATTTTTACCAAATACTTATCGCATGTTTTGGGATACCGATGCAGATCAATTTTTACAAAGAATGGCCAAGGAATTCAAAAATTTTTGGACAGCTGATAGGCTTAATAAATTAAAAGAAATTGGTTTGAAATCTCCATCTGAAGCAGTAACCTTAGCAAGTGTTGTTTATTCAGAGCAAGGAAAAAATCCATCTGAATGGCCAATTATAGCTGGTTTGTATTTGAATCGAATTCAAAAGGGAATGAAATTACAAAGTGATCCAACCTTCAAATTTTGTTGGGGAGATGAATTGAAAGGAGTTCAACGATTAACTTACGAACACCGTGATAGAGATTGTCCGTATAATACTTATTTGTACGCAGGATTGCCTCCGGGGCCAATTTGTATTCCTCCGACACAATGCGTGGACGCAGTTTTAAATCGTGATAAAAACGATTATATTTTCATGATGGCAAAAGCGGATTACTCAGGCTTGCATGACTTTACTGTAAATTATTCAGATCACAGCAGACTTGCGACAATTTATTCGAAATGGTTAAAAAGTGAAGGGTATTAAGATTTCTTAATTTCTCCGGTTTTTTTATCAAAGCCATAAGGACAATGTTTGCAGCCATTTTTGCAACAATATCCTTTTTTTAGGTGATAACTTTCTGTAAAGACAATAAAGCCTTCCTCGCTCAAATAGTAGTCTTCACTATCTAAAGTGTTTTTTTTTGAAAAGCCTGAAAAATCCTCTTTCATAAATTATTTGCTGTAAAGGTAATTATTATTAAGAATTAAAAAATTAATTGTACTTTTAAACAATATTTAACAAGAAAAGTTTAAAAATAATTTATTATGAAGCAATATACAGGATCAATTATTGTTGCCATTGCGGTAATAATTTCTTCAATTATCATCGGAGGCGCTTATGCTAAGAGAGGAAATACAAATCAATCAATTTCTGTTACAGGTTTAGGGGAAGAGAATTTCACTTCTGATTTAATTGTTTGGAAAGCATCATTTTCCTCCAAAGGAGATGATTTAAAAGCTGCATCTTCCGATTTAAAAACTAAAAAGGAAAAAATCAAAAATTACTTGATTAAAAAAGGCGTTAAATCAGAAGAAATTGTTTTTAATTCGGTAAATATCCAAAAATTGTATTCAAATACTTATGATAATTATGGGAATGTTCAATCTTCTTATTTTTCAGGTTATTCATTAAGTCAAACTGTTCGCGTAGAATCCAAA
>JBIKSI010000005.1:0-43751 GCA_044348665.1 Crocinitomicaceae bacterium | reverse complement strand
GGTCGAGATGCACGGTTTTTTGAAAGTTTTTTCATTTTTCCTTGCACTTGGTTGTGCAAAAATAAGCTATAACCCACAAAAATCAAAGGTTTATACTTTTTCAGCAGACCCTAAATATCAATTTTATAGGGGTAGGCATTGATTTTTTAATTATCAACTTCTCTTTTTTCTACTTCTAGTTGAAGCAAATTTCAAAATTTGAACCAGAATTGTTTTGTTTATCTGATTTTCCAAATATCAAGGTATCCATTAAATGTGCAACTTCAAAAATTGAAAGTGGACTTTTTGGACCTTTTTCTTTGTGTGCTTGTAATTTTTTTTCTGCAATTTCAACTGGATTTGCAAATACTGATTGACTTTGAAATTTATAAATCATTTTTTAAAAGTTTTAGCATCTAGTACGAGCTTTCTTTTAAAAGGTTTCTTTTCCTGTCAATAATTTACAATTTTTGGAAAAAGTGAGATTCTGAACTTGTTCCAAAATCTAAAACCAAAAAATATGTTCCTTGTGATAAATGATTTATTTCGATGTGTTGTAAATTTAAAAAATCTTCTTTTGATTCCAAGATTGTTTTTCCTGTGATTGAAATAATTTTCCAAGATTTAATTTTGTGCTTTGACTCAATTTCTAATTGAAACTGAGAGTTTTTTATTATTGTTGATTCTAAATTAAAAACTTCAAGATTCTCGCAAATGATTTCGCTACTATTAGTTTGATGAAGAGTATTGTTTTCTACATACCAATCTTGCCAAATTCCATTATTACTACTTTTCCAGTCATTTAGATCGAAAGTGTTTGCTCCATCATTCGTTCCATAAAGTTTACAAACTTTAACTGCTTTTTGGTTGTTAATCCATGAAAGAGCAGTGTTTTCTTCATAAACCTCTGGCAGATTTACAGAGTTTTCACAATTGATTTGAAGAAAATAGGCAGCTTCCTCGTAATTTGGATAATCGCCGTAAACAGAGGCTATTCCATTGTTATCAATACAAACGGCTGTGTATTCGTTGCAAGATATTCCAAAGGACTTTTTATTAAAAATTGTGAATAATTTCGCCAAGAAAACAACATTTCTACCTTTTCTATCTGGGTTGTCGTAATGTGTATCTGTTATTAAATTCTCCAAAAATGGGATTTTTAAAAACTGGACAGTGTCAACTGTATTTTTAGGATTGTATGGATTAGCTAAAGCTTCGGACGAACTAATTGTTCCATTTTCAGCGGAAAAATAATATTGGGGTAAAATTGCCATTCCAGCGCTTGTTCCACCAATTACTATATTTTTTTCAAGAATGTTTATATTAATAATACTATCTATAGGTGTATTTCTCCAATAGGAAATGTAATTCCATTGATCTCCGCCCGCAAACCAAATTGCCTCTGCATGTTTGATTTTATTTATGACAACTGTATCAAATGACGACATTTGATTGTGGAAAACAATCGTTTCAACAGAATTAACTTGGATCCCTAACTCACTGTAAAAATAATCATTATAACCGTTGCTACCGCTTGCTCTTAGTACAAGTACGTCGCCACCATTTGCGCGCTTTAAGAACCATTTCATTGCTTCGTCGTGCTCCGTTGCTCCACCCATCATACAAACACCACCGCTAGCTAAAGTGTCTTTATCATTAAGGTTTCCAGTGAAATAGGATGTAAAGTCTTGACTTAAAATAGTGTTTTGCGCGCAACAATAAAAAATTGAAACGAGAAAAATGAACTTACACCAATGAAATAGAACTGTCATTTAATGTGATTAATTTTTGCTTATACAGGTTTCCAACAGCGTTTTTGAAGGTTTTTTTACTCATACCGACAACTTCACGAACTAAATCTGGATCACTTTTATCCGTTAAAAATAAAACACCATTATTTTTTTTGAGAATGTTTAGTAATTCTTGACTAGTTGGTTCAATTTTTTGAACAAATCCTAATTTCTCCAAAGAAATATCTATTTTGCCATCGGGACGTATTTTACTGACATAGCCTTTACATTTATCGCTGCGTTTTACTTTTTTTGATAAATGATTATTGAAAATTAATCCACTGTAAGTATCATTTATAACCACATTTTGCCCTAAATCCGTTTGATCACAAATTAATAAATCAACTTCATCGCCCTCATTTAAAACAATGTGCTCTTTTTCAAAATAGCGATTTACTCTCGCTGACGCGGTTAATCTTGATGTTGCTTCATCAATATAAAGGTAAACTAAATAATATTTACCTTCTTCCATTTTAATTGTTTGCTCTTTGAAAGGGCAAAATAAATGTTTGATTAATCCCCAATCCAAAAAAGCACCAATATGTGTTGTTTCAATTACTCGTAAGTAAGCAAAAGTGTGCAATTCAAGGAATGGAATTTCAGTTGTTGCTACTATTCTTTCATCGTGATCTAAATATAAGAAAACAGTGATTTTTTGGTCTAATTCTATTTCCGGTGTCAGGTACTTATTTGGTAGAAGTACATCGTTTCCTTCTTCGTCTCCCAAATATGCCCCAACACTTGTAAATCTTAAAACTTGTAATTCGTTGTATTGTCCTAAATGTAACATTCGTTTTTTTTAAAAGTATAATTTAGAAGCAGATTTTGAGTTGATTATTAAACAAGGTAAATTTAATTCATTGACCACTAAATTTTGTGCAAAGGTATCAAACATGGGCAATAAGCTTTCAGAATGATATGCTAATGCAATAAAATCACCTTGATTTTTTTTAGTATAGTCAATTACTTTCTTTTGATAAGACCCGCTAGAATCAATTAAGTTAACAGTTGCTTTTATATTTCTTTCTTCGTATTGATCTTTTACTAATGAAATTCTGTTTGCAAGTTTTCTAGCCAACATTTCATCTGTTTCTTTCTCAGCAATAACATGAATATCTGCACCAAAAATATTTGATAAATCTCCAGCTAAATTAGTGATTTGAAGACTTTCTTTGGTCATGTCAATTGGAACGATTATTCGCTTGACTTCTTTGATTTCAGTTGTTTTTTGAACGACTAGAAAGGGAATTTCAGAACTCGTTACAACTTTAATGATGTTGCTTCCAAAAATCTTTTGCATACCAGTTATTCCATGGGTACCCATAATAATTAATTGTGCACCTTCCTTTTTTGCCAATTTACCAATATCTTCAAAAATATTTCCTAAAACCACTTTTGTAGTTATTTCCACTGTTGGATTTTTTTCACATAAACTTGCAATTTTTTCAAGATTCTGTTTAGCACTAATAAGTTTCGTTTTTTCTGCAACTATGTGTACTAATTGAATTTCAGTTTTTACTTTTTTTCCTAGGTTAATTGCGTACTTCAATGCTGCGTCTCCAACTGCTGTGAAATCGTGTGGAACTATGTAAAAATTGTGACTCATATTTTAGAATAATAAAAATGTAGATATTGATTTTAATACAAATATTTAGCTCAAAAATACAAATATAATTTTGGACAAAACTAATCATCAGCATTACTAATGAACAAAAATGTGTTATAAACTTTCAAAACAGCATTTTCACGAAAAATGTAATACTTTTTCTTATTTTTGCACTATGATATTATATAATGTAACGGTTAGTATTGATCCAATTATTCATGAAGATTGGATTCAATGGATGAAGGAGGTTCATATTCCAGAAGTAATTGCTACTGGTTGTTTTAAAGAAGCAAGATTATCCAGGATTAAAGGTGAGGAAGAAGGCGGAATGACCTTTTCCGTCATGTATTTTTCGCCGCATCCTAGTTTGTACGAAAAATATCAAAATGAATTTGCACCCGAATTACAAAAAAAACATTCTGAGAAATATGCTGGCAAATTTGCTGCCTTTAGAACTATTTTGGAGGTAATAGAAGAATTTAAAGCATGAGTAACAATTCAAGAACTGCTAAGATGGAGCTGAATCAGAAGATTCATAAATCCAAACACCCGGATAAATCTGTTGTCAAAGCAAAAAAACACCTCGGTCAACATTTCTTAATTGATAAAAATATTAGTAAAAAAATTGCAAATCAGTTTCAAAACCATTTAGGATGCCATAAAGTACTTGAAATTGGTCCTGGAACCGGAGCATTAACGACTTTTCTACTTGAACATGAAAAAAATGATGTTTGGGTGATTGAAGTTGATCGTGATTCAATCGCCTATTTAAAAGAAAATTTTCCTCTTTTAAATGGAAAAATAATAGAACAAGATTTTTTAAGAATTAAACCAGAATTACTTTTCGGAGATGAAAAATTTGCTGTAGTTGGAAACTTTCCATACAATATTTCTTCTCAGATTCTTTTTAAATGCATTGAACATCGGAATCAAATCCCTGAAATTATGGGAATGTTTCAAAAAGAAGTTGCTGTGCGAGTTGCGGAAAAACCAGGAAGTAAATCTTATGGAATAATAAGTGTTTTGTTGCAAACTTTTTACGACATTTCTTATTGCTTTACAGTCGATGAAAATGCTTTCAATCCGCCACCTAAGGTTAAATCAGGTGTAATTCGATTAACCAGGAATGAGCGCGATAGTTTGCCTTGCGATGAAAAATTATTCATTCAAATTGTAAAAGCTTGCTTTAATCAACGTAGAAAAATGATTCGAAACACCATCAAACAATTTATTCAAGATAGACCTTTCGAAAATAGATTTTTGACCATACGACCAGAGCAATTGTCTGTGGATGACTTTATTGAACTTACTTTGGCAGTTGAAGAGGTCTTGAAATCCTAATGGATATTTTCTAAGTCAAAAATACTTCCATTTTTTAAAATAATACGGTTATAAAAAATCAAAAGTGGAAATCTTTTAAATTTTTTCTTCCTATTTTTAGTCAAATGTTTATCTTTGCTTCCAATGAATTTGAAAAATGATTTAATACTAAGAGCGGCTCGAGGTGAAAATATCGAGCGTTACCCTGTTTGGCTTATGCGTCAAGCAGGTAGAATTCTCCCTGAGTACAGAACTGTAAGAGCTTCACTTTCAGGATTTAAAGAGCTTGTTGAAACTCCAAAATTTGCTGCAGAAGTTACTATTCAACCAGTTGATATCTTAGGTGTGGATGCAGCAATAATTTTCTCTGATATTCTGGTTGTTCCTGAAGCTATGGGCTTAGAATATCAAATGATTGAAAAAAGAGGTCCTTGGTTTGAAAAAACAATCAAATCTGAAGCCGATTTAAAATTCGCAGAAACAGATTTTGATATTGAATCAAGATTAGGATATGTTACAGAAGCCATCAGAATCACAAACAAAGAACTTGACGGAAGAGTTCCACTAATTGGTTTTGCTGGTGCTCCATGGACTATTTTTTGCTACATGGTGGAAGGAAGTGGTTCGAAAACTTTTTCTGAAGCCAGAAAATTATTGTACACAAATCCAAGTTTGGCACACGAATTGTTAGCTCGTATTACAAGAGTTACAATTTCATATTTGAAAGCTCAAATTGCGGCTGGAGCACACATGATTCAAGTGTTCGATTCATGGGCTGGAATTTTAGGGACCAAACAATATGCTGAATTTAGCTTGCGTTATTTGAAAGAAATTTGTGATGAAATAAAAAGTGCTTTTCCACATATTCCATTGACACTTTTTTCAAAAGGTGCCATTACCTCGCTCGGAGCAATTGCAAAATTAAATTGTAATACTGTTGGGCTAGATTGGAACATGGATGTGGAAAATATTCGCAAAGAAGTGGGAGAAAGTAGAACTTTACAGGGGAATCTAGATCCTTGCGTTTTGTATGCTTCTCATTCTGAAGTAGAAAATGAAACAAAATTAATGTTAAATTCGTTTGAAAGTAAACGACATATAGTAAATTTAGGTCATGGAGTATATCCTGATGTGCAACCAGAAAAAGTAAAAACCTTTATAAAAACAGTTAAAGACTATGAAATCAAATATTAAAACAATCTCTGCACTTGTTGTCGTAATGTCAATAAGTTTGGCATCCTTTTCTCAGACTAAGACTACTGAAAAAGGCAAGGGAAAAGGTAAGGAAAAAGTTGCTGAAAACTTAGTGGAAAATGGAAGTTTTGAAGCTACAGCTGGAAAAATTAAAAAATTAGGTTCAATTGATTTGGCAACTGGTTGGTCATCTCCAACAGGTGTTAGAGCAGATTTATTTTTGCCTTCAACTACTGTAGCTGAAGTGAATACGCCAAAAAACTTTTACGGAACAGAAGAGCCAAAAGATGGTGATAATTACGCTGGAATCGTTGGTTATTCTTACAATGATAAAATGCCACGATCTTACATCAAAGCAAAATTAAAAACTCCATTGAAAAAAGGAATGAAATATTGCGTTTCTTTTCATGTTTCATTAGCTGAATTATCCAAATATTCTTCTAATAACATTGGGGCTATTGTTGCAAAGAAGGATTTCGCTACAGATGCAAAATCAAGTATTATTGAAACTCCAAGTATTTTGCACCACGAAAATAAAATTTTTAATGCTTTTTATAATTGGGAAAAAGTATGTGGTACATTTGAATCAGATGGAGGTGAAAAATTTATTTTAATTGGAAACTTTGTGAATAATGAGGGAACCCAGGAAGAAAGAAATAAGCAACCAAAAGATTTTAAAGGCACGCCAATCATTGCTGCATACTATTTCATTGATGATGTTTCTGTTACCTTATTAGAAGAAGGTAAACAATGTGATTGTGGAATTGGTGAATTAGAAGACGAAGTTTCTTCAACGATTTATCAAAGAGCAATATTGGTGAAAGAAACTGCTACACCAAAAGAAAAAATTGAAGCACAAGCAAGTTTCTTCGCATTTGGAAAAAACAAATTGCAACCTGTTGCAACTCAATCTTTGGATTTGATTGCTGACTTAATGTTGAAAAACAAAGATCTTAAACTGGAAGTGATGGGTTATTCGGATGCAAACGAAGTAGAAAAAGCAATCGAAAATCCTTTGTACGAAGGAATGGACGCAAAACGAGTTGACATGGTTGTTCGTTATTTAGTTGACAAGGGTGTTCCTGAAAGTAGAATCACGAAATCTCCAATGGGAGCTGAAGGAGAAAATTCTGAAATTCAAGAAGGGGATGATGATGATATGAAAATGGCAAAAAGTAGAAGGGTGATTTATAAAGTGATCAACTAAACTTTTTTTATAAAAATTTTAAACGCCCTTTCAGTATTGGAAGGGCGTTTTTTTTGTATCTTTACTTCATGAATAAATTTAAAATAGGCGAGAGGGTACTTTTTTTATACGAAAAAGGAGAAGGTAAAGTTTTGGAAGTAATCAATGCAAATCAAATAAAGATTGAGGATTCTGATGGCTTTGACCAAATTTATTTAGCGAGTGAATTGGTTAAAATTCATGGTGACTTTGATGAAGATGATATCAATCCTCCGAATAAGGAATTAGAGGAAAACAAGCAGAAAGCAAATTATACCATTTTAGAAGATAAAACAGATTCGAAGAGAAAGAATTTTTGGGAATTAGATTTGCACATCGAATCATTAACTGATGATCATCGTGGAATGTCCAATTTTGATATCATGAAAACTCAATTACAAGAGTTTAAGCGGTTTTTTAGTAAAGCTAAATCCAATCAAATTGAAAAATTAGTTGTTATTCACGGAGTTGGAGAAGGTGTCTTGAAAAATGAAATTCGAAGTTTCTTAGCGAACCAAGAATATATTGAGTTTTACGATGCTTCCTATTTAGAATATGGAAAAGGAGCAACAGAAATCAAGATTCTAAAGCATTAATTCCCTTTTTAAGCAGATTTCATTGAACAAAAAAAATCCCAATACAAAAGCATTGGGATTCTCAATAGAAATTTTTATTTAGTTTTTGGAGACTAATTTCCCAGTTGAAATTATTGAACCATTCGAAGAAATTTCATAAAAGTAAATTCCTGAAGGTAAGTTGTTTAATTCGACAATAGAATTATTTCCAATCAGTTTTTGATCATAAAGTTCTTGTGACAAACTCGATTTGATTTTTAAGGAATATATATTTGTTGCCTTGTAGTTATTTATTGTAATCGTTGCCTGATTATCAAAAGGATTTGGAAAAATTGTAGTTCCGTCTGAATGAGTTAATTCGCTTTTACCTACATTCATATCGCAATTCGCAGAAATCGTGCTTAATCCATTAATTTCCACTGTTTCAATTGCCCCAACACCAGATAGTACTCTACCATAAATGGTTGTTCCCGAGTACAAATTAATAGCTCCTTGAGAAATAATATTTCCATTAAAAACTGAGTAATCATTGATATCAATAGCTCCATTAACCATCCAATACACGTTTTCAGCTAAAGCACCATTGATTAATATTACTTTCGAAAAAGGACTTGTGGACAAGGCGCCATTTAATTTAAGAGCAAAAATCGCATCAGCATTTCCTCTTGCATCTAAATACAAAGTATCTGTAAATGTTGTTGCACCATTTAATACATAAGTATGAGGTGTTAAAACTAAGTTTCCGCCAAATTGTGCTTGATAAAGTAATTCAATGTCAGCAGTTAATCCATTTAGATAGTTATATGCAAGCAATAAGTCTGATGCACATGTCGCTGTAAATACATCTGGAATTGGATGAATGTTTCCTGAAACTAGCAGTGGATCAAATCCTGAAGTTAAACCAACATTTGCACCAACATCACCTGAAACGTTTGAAATTCCAGAATTTACGATAGGTCCATCAGATGAAAAGATTCCAAAACAAGCTGCTAAACCTAAATCAGGCGCTAAAGGACCAGTCAAACTAATTTCACCGCAATTTGGTGTATAAGCTAAAATTCCGTTTAAAGTAATTGCTCCTGTTGTTGAAAAGGCTCTTCCTTCTAAGGTATCACCTGTGTTAAAATTAATTCCAGCATTGTTTGCAATTAAGATTCCTTTCATGCTTGTTCCTGTTGCCATGTCAAGCAAACCTTCCACTTTCCAATAAACGTTACAAGCTTTCGCCCCGTTGATCAATTTTACTTTTGAATTGGCATTCGTTGAAAATGGTCCTTGCATTTGAAAGACAAAAACTTCATTTGAATTATTTTGAGCATCTAAAGTCAGCTCCAAATTTAGAGAGGAAGCTCCAGAAACTTGGTAAACTCCTGCGTTTAATACCTGACCGTTTCCTAATAAAGGAGCTGGAAAAAACTCAGGAATTCGACTATTCAAATCATTGTATGAAACGAGCAAATCAACTGCACATTGTGCACTAGAAATATCTGCATCATGCATCACTCCGTTCACATTTCCAAATCCGGTACTTGAACCGTTATTTGTACCAACATTTCCTGTTACATGTGAAATACCAGAGTTTGTAATTGGACCATTTGAAGAGAATAGTACGTAAGTACTAGCTGTTCCAAGATCCAAAGTTTGACCAAAAAGTAGACTTGGTGCAAAAAGGAGTATTCCGATTTTTACTTTATTAGTTATTTTTTTTATCATCTTATTTAATTTTATGTTTCTTATATTATTTGAAAAATGGGCGAAAATTATTTTTTTCCTTTGTGACCATTTCCACCTTTGTTTTTTTGTCCACCCTTGTTTTTGTGTCCATTGTGATTTCCATTGTTTCCCTGATTGTCATTGACGATTATCACTGTACCCTGATGTTTTTTCTTTGGCCAGCTTTTATAGTGACCTTTGTGTTTTCCATTGTCGTGTTTCTTATCCAATAAGACTACACATGAACTTGCGCTCATAAGAATGCCAATACTTAATGTGATGGCACTAATTTTTTGAATTATATTCATTTTTTGATTTTGAATAAGCTTGAAATAGCTTACTTTGGAAGGTTTAATGTAAAAGGTCGTTAGAATTAAGGTAGAATTTTTTAATGAATTGCAATTCCAAAGGTTGAAACTCCAGTGGATAGATCTAAAAATAAACCTATATTTTTATTAACATGAAATTCTGTTCCAATATGTAAATCTAAATATAATGCATTAGGCGTTTTGTAGTAGTTTCTATCACCGTAATATCCATCATCCCATGAAGAACGTACAATTGTGTAGCCCAAAGAACCTGCCAAATAGAAATCCCATTTTGAGCCAGCATGCAGTAAATCATCGAAATAATAGGTACCTTTTAATCCAATTGGAATAACGGTTTGCTTGTAGTTGTAATATCTGTAATCGTGATCTTTATCGCCCCAATAATAGGTTCTTTTGTAAGAATAAAAACTTATAAAAGGAGCAAGCGTGAAATTTTTTGCAACATCAAATTCATAATTAATATTGAAAACAGGTAAGTTTTGCCCAATATAACCATAATATCCGGCGTAACCGCCAACTCCAACTCCTAAATTGAGTGTATTTCCAAACCTGCTGGATGGAGTTTGTTTTTCTTGGGCATTACAATTAATCGAGAAAATTAAGATGAAGGCAATTAAAATGTGTATTTTTTTTATCATGTGAAAATTTATTTGTTTATTCAACAAAAGTACGTTCACATGATTTGCTTTGTATTACACAAAAGATTTTATTGCTTACACAAATGCCACATTCAAGAAAATATGTTAATAAAAATAATTGTTTAAGGTAAGTAATTTTACCCTCTTCGACATTTTTCTGCGGCACAAACTAAATTCCACAAAGCCCTTGCGCCAACATTTGCATCCCAATCATCATTTTGTCCTGGAGCAACTTCATTTAAGTCAAACGCAATGATTTTTTTGCCAGCTTTTACTAATTCAAAAAATAGATAATTGATGTCTTCCAATTCGAAACCTCCAACAACTGGAGTTCCTGTGTTTGGACATAAATTTGGTCTTAATCCATCGATATCGAAGGAAATATAGACGTTTTCAGGTAGAAAATGTATGATTCGTTCTACGATATATGCCCAATTTTTACCTTTAAATTGATCTTCTTTTATGTCCCAATCAAAAAATGTTTTAACGCGACCTTTTGAATTTTCAATTAAATCAATCTCATCTTGACAAATATCTCGAATTCCAACTTGTACCAAACGTTCCATATTTGGACAATTTTCAAGCACATTGTACATAATACTTGCATGTGATTGCTCAAATCCTTCGTAAGCTTTACGCAAATCTGCATGCGCATCAATTTGTAAAACAGCAAATGGTTTCCCTAAAGTATCAATTGCTTCAATCAATCCGAGTGGGGTAGAGTGTTCACCTCCTAGCACTGCTGGAATTTTTCCTTGTTCAATTAATTTTAAGACTTTTTCTTTTAAATTTGCTTTTAAGGCATTTTGTGCGTCGTTAATTTCTGCAACAACAGCTTGAAAATTAGCGTTTTCCTCTAATTTACCTCCATTTTCTAGATAATCAATGTATTCAATGGCAGAAATGCACAATTCAGAATTGATTTTTTTCCATTCTTCTGAAATTTCGGTCATAAAAACCTTAGTTTCATATGCCTTTTCAAGTTTCGGGTGATAAAAATCTAATTGTGTAGATGCATCTAAAATCGCTTTTGGACCATCACTAGTTCCTTTGCCGTAAGATGCAGTTGCGTCCCAAGGAATTGGAATAATAACAATGTTTGCTTCTTGTTCTGTGACAGGAAAACCGAAAATATTTCCGTTGGCAATACCAACACCGTTTGGATCGAATGACATGAATTTAAATTTAATCACCTTGACTTCGACTTCGCTCAGTCAGCGGTATAAAAACCGGACATTGAGCGAAGTCGAAATGTAAGGGTTTTATTTCAATAAATTTTTCACAAAATTAGGAGTTGCGAAGCTACCAACATGAATATCAGAGTTATAATAACGTAAACCTTTCGCTTCAACAAAAGCATCAATTTCTGCTGCTTTGTTGATGTTTTTTGGTAAAGTATCCCCTTTGATTCCGTATTGGAACGACCACATTCCTGTTGGGTAAGTTGGTACGAAGAACAAAGAAACTGGCGCTTTGTCTTTTCCGAAAATACCTTGTAAAGTGAAGTTTAATTCAGAAAATGCTTTTTCATTGAACTTTGGAGATTCTCCTTGCGCAATTAAAATTCCGTCTTTTTTCAACGCATTGTAGCAATTTTTGTAGAATTGAACTGAGAATAAACCTTCCGCTGGACCAACTGGATCTGAACCATCAATGATGATGATATCGTAGAAATCAGCTGGAGCGTTTTGAATAAACGCAATTCCATCGTCAACTAATAATTCTAATTTTGGATTGTCAAAAGCCGCTGCGATGTTTGGTAAAAACTCTTTACAAGATTTAATTACTTCGCCGTCGATTTCCACCATAGTAACTTTCTCAACGCCTTCGTGACGCAATACTTCACGCACTGTACCACCATCACCACCACCAATTACCAAAATATTTTTTGGATTTGGGTGTGTAAACATCGGTGGATGAGAAATCATTTCATGGTAATGGAATTCGTCTTTTTCAGTCGTCATAACCATGTCGTCCAAAGCCAACATCATTCCGTATTTGTATGATTCTAAGATTCTTACACGTTGAAATGGCGATTGTACATCATAAAACACTTCTCCTGTGAAACGCAAAGAAAGCGCTTGATCTTCGTCTTTATCTGTAAACCAAACGTTACGCGTGTACATTTCTGGATTTCTCCATTCGGTAGCTTTTTCACGCATGGATGTTAAGTCAAAATCAGTTCTTTCTAAAAGTTGAACTGCTCCACGTTTCATTTCAATTGCCGAATATTGTTTTGCACCAAATTTTTCTTTCAAATAATCAAAAGAAATCCAAGCATCCATTTCACCACAAGTAAATAAATCTACTGCAGCATAACCGTATTCTGGCCACGTATGAATCGCTAAATGACTTTCTTGAATTACCACAACACCCGAAACTCCATACGGAGAAAAATGGTGAAAAGTAGAATTAATAACCGTTGCACCTGCCTTTTGCGCAGCTCCAACCATGTCACGCTCAATCGATGAAACATCGTTCATGATGTGCGGATCACAACCCATAAATTCAACTAGAATATGGTTTCCTAAGGCGTTACTCATTTTTTTTGAAAGTTTATTTTTATTAAACCGCAAAATTAGTAAAAAGTTGGGAATAAGAAACATGATTTATTGGAATTAATGAAAGATTAACAAATGCTTTTTTTTTGAAATTAATTATTATTTTTACAATTTTCTTCTAAATGTAATATTATGCGTATCTCAAAATTTTTTTTCAAATTATTTTTTTTATTAATTCTAATCACTGGTATTTTTTTATTTACTAAAGGATTAAAACAGGTAGACAATGACAGCGTATTAATTTTTTCAGTTGGAGCAGGATTAATTGTTTTTGGCACAATTTTAAGTTTTTGGAAAAATGATCATTATTTGATTAAAAATCAAATTCTCGTCACAATAATAAAAACCATAGACATTTTACTACTTTCTATAGGTACAATCATAATTTGTTTTTGTTTAAAGTCTCATAAATCAAATGAAGAAGAATTGATACTTTGTGGAGTATAATTCCAATAGGTATTTCTCTCACTTTAAAAATTTTCCTAGCAAATGAAAGTAATTCAAAACCATCGTTGCGAGAAAAGATATATTTTCTGATAACATTACTTAGCATATTATCATTTCTGTCATCAATCTTTTATGAGGTCAATGGGTCGAAAAAAGAAATATATCAAAATCAATACAATGAGGATTTAGACCTGTTTCTTAATCTGTAAAATGAATTAATAAGAAAATTAAATAGGACTTTGTTTTAAGTATGAAATCAATATGGAATTAATTACAAATAAAGAATTAAAGGATATACTTGAAAAAGCACTTAGTAAATTATATGAAAATGACAGTTTTTTATTGGAGAATAATTGTCATGAAAGAAGTATTACACACAAGTTAGCAGAGTATCTTCAACAGTATTTACCAAATTATCATGTAGATTGTGAGTATAATTTTGACATAGATAATGACAATAAAAGAAAGAAATGGATTTCTAACATTGTTATTGAAAAAATAATATTAGAAATTGAGAATACAAAAATTAAATTAAATTCAGAAAATCCAAACCTGAGTGATGAAATTGAGAAATTAGAGAAAAGCTTTTACCCAGATATTATTGTTCACATGAGGGGCTCAAACGATTTTAATCGATTAGTTATTGAAGCAAAAAAAGGAAAAGCAAATTGTGATTTAGATATTGAAAAACTTAAAGCCTTGACAAAGAGAGATGGTGAGAACCATTATAGGTATCAACTTGGTGCCCAAATTAGCTTTAATATCGAAAGTGATTTTGACAAAATTAATTTTTCTAAACCAATTTACTTTATTAATGGAAGCGAAGAGTAACATTTTACTTTTTATTAAATCATTTTAAAGGATTAAGATTACTTAAAAGAAAAAATGGATTTAAATATCCTAATCCAACCATATCAAAGAAAGTCGTAAGACAAAGTTTACCCTTGCATAGCATTACAAAATCGCTTAGGATAATGTGAAAAAAAAATATTGACTTTCAATCTTAGATTTTTTTGCAAGGAATTTATCAATAAATTTCAATTATTTTCTTTTTTTTAAGGATAATATTTCAATTTTTGTCTTGAAATAAAGGATAATAAGTAAATTATTTGTTTAAAAATTTGGATAAAATCAACAATATTTTGATAATTTTTGGCAAATAAGCAAATATTTGATACTTAGGATAGAAAAAATCTACAAAAGAAATTACTCGAGAATTAAGTTCATGTTTGGCTACGAAAACACTTTTCGAATTCGCTCTATTATTTCAAGCAAAAAAAGGAATGTGATTTTATCGTTTTTGACCGAGGCAAGGCTGTTTTAGCAATACAAGTTTGTTACGATATGAGTGAAGCTGACACTCGTAAACGAGAAAAAAAAGGTTTGACAGAAGCCATGAATTATTTTCTGATAGAAAAAGGAATCATCATCACTGCAGACCAAGAGGAAGAATTGGAAATCGATGGAAAAATAATCGAGATAAAACCAGCTTACAAAGTGCTGTTGGAAGAGAAATTAATGTTCTAAATAATATTACTTATTCGCATACAACTTAACTTCCTCGCCAGAAATTTCTTGCTCACATAAAATAACCAATCGCTCAACAACATTACGTAGTTCTCTTATATTTCCTGTCCAATCAATGTTTTTAAGATTTTCTAAAGCATCAGCAGAGAATTTTTTTCTTGGAATTCCTTGTTCAGCGCAAACCATCGTTAAAAAGTGATCAGCAAGTAGTGGAATATCTTCTCTTCGCTCATTTAAGGAAGGAACATGTAATGGAATCACAGCTAAACGATGATACAAATCTTCTCTAAATCTTCCCTCGTTAATTTCTTGACGTAAATCCTTATTGGTTGCTGCAACTATTCGACAATCTACTTTTATATCTCGTTCACCACCAACGCGTTGAATCACATTTTCTTGTAAAGCTCTTAAAACTTTTGCCTGTGCAGAAGCGCTCATATCTCCAATTTCGTCTAAAAATAGTGTTCCTCCTGAAGCGAGTTCGAATTTTCCTTTTTTATCTTTTACTGCAGAAGTAAAGGCTCCTTTTTCATGACCAAATAATTCACTTTCAATGAGTTCAGATGGAATTGCGGCACAATTTACCTCGATGAACTGCATTTTTTTTCGGTTTGAATTATCGTGTAAAGATCGCGCGACCAATTCTTTTCCAGTTCCGTTTCCACCTGTAATTAAAACTCGAGCATCAGATGGAGCAACTTTTTCAATCATTTCCTTGATTTTCAAAATGCCTTCTGTTTCACCAATGATGGAAGAACCTTTAAATTTTCGAACAGTAGTTTTTAGGACGTTTTTCTCCTCTACCAACTGAACACGTTCTTTTGCGTTTCGAAGCGTAACCAATATTCTATTTAAATCCAATGGTTTTTCGATGAAGTCAAACGCACCTTTTTTAATTGATTCTACTGCTGTTTCAATATTTCCGTGACCGCTAATCATGATCATTGGAACATCAATTTTTTCTTTTTGCAAGGCTTCAAGCACTTCAATGCCATCCATTTCAGGCATTTTTATGTCACAAAAAACTAGATCGTAGGAATTGTTTTTGATTTTATCAAATCCTTCTTTCCCATTTTCAGCTTCATGAACATCATAACTTTCAAATTCAAAAATTTCTTTTAAAGCTCTTCTGATACTTCTTTCGTCATCAATTACTAATATTTTGCTCATTTTATTTGTCCCGTTTGAAGTGTAAAGATATAAAATTGCTCTCAAGTTTCTATAAAATAACAAAAATTTACATAAAATTGACTGTGATATTAAACAAAAATAAACGACAAGAATGTAAAAATATTCATGGAAAAGAGGATTTTATTCATTTAAGTTTATTCTAACAAACCAAAAATGAATTTACAACGTCTATAGAGTAAAACAAGCTTATGTTTATGCGATTTGATTCTTTTAAAAATAAAATGTTGAAAGTTGAGTCCATCCAACAGATTAATGACGGATTAGTTGTTATGAAACATTTTTTTGAACTCAACTTAAAATTATTGCCAATCTATTTTGATTTAAATATGAAAGGGAATAAATCAGTAAGAGATTATCTAGATATTGATAAAATAAATACGGTTTACGATTCCTATAACTTTGATGTTAAAGCTTCCAAAGTTCTGTTGAATTCTGATATTTTAGACTACATTCAACATGCTTATTTTGTAATTCAAAACGCCGCAACAAGTTTGGAAGAGAAACAAAATGCTTTAAATTTATTTTTAAATGAATACAAAAGTTTGAAGAAAGATTGGAATTTAATTGAGGCAAATTAATTTTGTTTAATTTCGCTGAATGAAAGTTTCTAAAGATCCCGGCTTAGGTTCAAAATATCAAAAACCCCTCAAACGTTTACTGAATGAGGATGGTTCCTATAACATCAAACGAATTGGTGGAATTTCCAATTTTAAGGATTTTTACAAGCATTTATTAGAATGTTCTTGGCCAAAGTTTTTATTGTACATCACAAGTTTTTATTTGGTGTTGAATTTTATTTTCACCTTTCTTTTTTTGATGGTCGGAATAGAGGAGTTGCAGGGTATTAATGAACATCAAAACAAATTTTTTGCAGTATTTTTCTTTTCTGTACAAACCTTAACTACTGTCGGTTACGGTTCGATGTCACCTATAGGGTTTGGAGCAAATGTAATTGCAATGATTGAAGCTTTTGTTGGTGTTTTAAATTTCGCTGTTGCACCTGGTTTACTTTATGGACGATTTTCAAAAGCTGAAATCAAAATTGCCTTTTCTCACAACATCATCATTACTCCTTTTCAAGATGCTAATGCATTGATGTTCAAAATGGTAAATCAACGAAATAATGTTTTGTTGAATACAAAAGTAAATGTGATGCTAATTTTGGACAAGCGAATCGATGGCGAACAATTCAATAAAGAATATTATGATTTGGAACTTCAAATTGACGAAATTGACTTTTTCCCATTGACTTGGACGATTGTGCACAAAATAGATTCAAATTCTCCTTTAAATGCAATTTCACTGAATGAGTTAATTGCTCGCAATGCTGAAGTCATTGTGTTGGTGAAAACTTTTGATGAAACATACGGAATGTCCTTATTTAAAAAACACTCTTATGCCCACGAACAATGGAAAGAAGGTGTGAAATTCGCTTCTAATTACAAAATTAATGATTCAAATATGATTGAATTATTTGTCAATAGAATTGATGAATTGGACGAAATTTCTTAAATTAATTACCTTAATTCGATTTAGTTCGGATTTTTTTTTTAAATTTATCAAGCTAAAACAAAAAAAATATGAAAAAAATTACATTACTTTTAATTTCTTTAGTATCTTTTTTTTCAGTAAATGCGCAATGTGTTGCTGGGCAAAAGGAAGTTATTATTGAGATTGTACCTGATAATTATCCCGCAGAGGTCACTTGGGATTTAACTGCAAATGGAGCATTAATTGCCAATGGAAATTATTTGGGTGATACCATTTGTGTTGACGAAAATGCTTGCTTGTCATTTACAATTCATGATCAAGCAAATGATGGACTTTGTTGCGCCTATGGAACAGGTTACTTTAATTTGATTTTGGATGGAGTAATTGTCGGCACAGGCGGGGACTATGGAACTTCTCAAACCGTTAATACGAATTGTGCCCCAGGCTCATTTTGCTCTGATGCAGTCGTTATTGGTGAAGGAAATCATAGCGCAGCAAACCAAGATTTTTGGTATTCATTTACTCCTACTGAAACGGGAATGTATGAAATTTCAACTTGTGGATTATCTGCCTGTGATACAAAAATTTGGGTTTATGAGTTTTGTAATGGTATGGCTACAATCAATGATCCAACTAATGTAGGAACTTTATTTTATGATGACAATGAAGGTGGTTGCGGTCAACAAGCCGTTGTGAATGCTTACATGGCTGGTGGACAAGAATATAAAATTAGAATAGGTCTTGCTCCAGGTGCAACTTGTGGTAACATTGATTTTTCTATCAATTATACAGGTCCAGTTGTTGGGTGTACCGATCCAAATGCTTGTAATTACAATCCTTTGGCGACTGTTTCAGACAATTCATGTATTTATTTCCCAAGTCCACAATGTCCAGGAGGACCAGACTTAGTAATCATGCAAGATGCCATTTTAAATTCAATTGAAATTCGTCAGCAAGCTGCAACGGATTGTATGGTTGAAGAAGGATGTATGAATGGATATGGAGAGAGAACAGTATTAGCTTTCGATACACATATCAAAAACATTGGTGATATGGATTACTATATCGGAAGTCCAGCTACAAATCCTGATCAGTTTACATTTGAAAATTGTCATGGACATGCACATTACGAAGGATATGCTGATTACATCCTATATTCTCAAGATGGAGGAGTTATTCCAATTGGTCAAAAAAATGGTTTCTGTGTACTCGATTTAGAATGTGGTGATGGTGGTAGTGCTCAATATGGTTGTGGAAACATGGGAATCTCTCATCAATGTGGAGATATTTATGGTGCATATTTAGATTGCCAATGGGTAGATATTACTGATGTTGAACCAGGAGAATATATTTTGGCTGTTAAAGTGAATTGGGACCAATCTCCTGATGCATTAGGAAGACAAGAATTAACTTATGAAAATAACTGGGCACAAGTATGTGTTCGAATTACAGAAACGGCTGGAATCAAAGGATTCGAAATGTTAGCTGATTGTCAACCTTATGAAGATTGTGCTGGTACGCCTTATGGAAATGCAGTAATTGATTGTGAAGGAAATTGCGGTGGTTCTGCCGTTCAAGGGGATTTAGATATCAATGCGAGTGTTCAAACAGCAGATGTTCAAATGTACAACAACAGTGTATTAGCAGGGAATTTGGCAGCAACAAATTGTAATGATTTAAGTGGCGATGGAATCTTATCTGTTTGGGATGCTGGTTTGGCTTATCATTGTGCAAATAGCGGAATGTCAAATGCTTGCGATTTCCCAAATACGGTTCAAAATTTAAACCACTATGTTGAAATTGGTTATACTGAAATCAATTTTGATGAATCTTACATCGATGTTTACATCAAAAATCCAATTAACAAAGTTTCTGCTTATGAATTAAATTTCACAGGAATTACAATTGCGGATGTACAAAATTTGATTGATCCAGCTGCATACCCAATTACTCCACAGTTTTCTGTTGCAAGTTCAAAAGTTATCGGTTTTTCTTATGTAGATAGTTTAATGCCAAAAAGTTTCACGAACACTCCTTTAGTGCGAGTTTTCTTTAGTGAAATAACTTCTGCAACGAATGAAATTTGTGTGGACGCAGTGCATGTATTAAATGAAAATTTTGAACCAACTTTCACAAATGTATTAGAACCTTGTGTTGCAATTGCAAGTATCGACGAAAAAGGAATGCCAACATTTTCTTTGAAACCAAATCCTGCAAAAAATACTGTAAGTATTGAAATGGGAGTGAAGTTAAATGAAAAATTGTCTGTTTCCATTACTGATGCATTAGGAAGAATCGTTTCTGAATCTGTAATTAATGCAAGTGAAAACTCAGTTGAAATCGATGTAATAAATCTTTCTAATGGTTTTTATCAAGTTGTAATTTCAAATAGCAATGTGTTTAAAACAAAACAATTAGTTGTAAAACATTAATGAATACAGAAGAAAGTCGAAAAGAATTACTTGATTTGGCAAATATGAAAATGCCATTTGGGAAATATCAAAATAGATTGCTAATCGAAATTCCTGAAAATTATTTGGTTTGGTATAAATCAAAAGGATTTCCAGCAGGAAAATTAGGAAAGCAATTGGAACAAATGCTAGAAATAAAAATTAATGGATTAGAAAACTTAATTTATCCATTAGTGAAAAAATAAATGAACGTTTAATGAAAGAAAATGTACCTTTGTCTGAGGGTACATTTTTTTTTGAATTAAAATCGAATAGTATGAAAGTAATCAATTTAGTTACAAGTGTTTTTATTTTTAAACTTGAATTCTATGCGCAAAAATAAGTTGTTTTTTCATTTATCTTATAAAAAGCGACCGTATTTTTTCAGGGAGTGCAGTTGGAGTATCAAAAAACGACCAATTTAAAAGCAGGAAAGCAAATGTTGGTTTTCGAGAAAAATACTGATTTTGTTGATCCAAATACGATTCAAGTGAAGGCGACCGGTAGCTTAACGATCCTTTCTGTAAGTATGCGAAAAAATTTCGAAGACAAGCGTATTTCAAATGAAGAATTGAAAGTACTTAATGAAAAATTAGATAAATTGTATCTTCAAGATGAAGCTTTACGTGATGAACATTACATTTTGCAGACAGATAAAAAAATATTGTCTTTGAATAGTAATTTGAGAGGAAATGAAAAAGGGGTAGTTGTCGCAGAATTAAAAGAAGCATATTCTTTCATTCATGTTCGAATGGTTGAAATATCTAAGCGTGAAACTGAAATCGAACGACAACTAGAAGATCTTGCAAAGGAAATTAATAAAATTGCACAAGAGATTGATGCTCAAAGAAGTAAGCCAGTTATCAATTATTCTGAAATTTTAGTGGAAATTGATGTGGTGGAGGATACCAAAGCAGAATTTTTTATTTCCTACATTTCTCCAAATGCTTCTTGGAAACCTTATTATGACATGAGAAGTAATGGAATTGGTCAAAGTGTTAAATTGGAAGCAAAAGCCTTTGTGAATCAAAATACTGGCATTGAGTGGAAAAACATTGATTTGGTTCTATCAACAAATGATCCTTATCAAAATTCAAAAGAAGTCGATTTAAAACCTTGGTATATTAATTACAATAATTATCCACAAAACACATATACACAGCCAAGAACATTGCCTACTTTTGATTATTCTGGTCAGAAAATTAGGGGAGAAGTAATAGATGCAAGCACCGGAAAATCAATGTCTTTTGCAAAAGTTTATTTTTCATCTTATCCAAATTTAAATGTGGTAACAGATTTTGATGGGAAATTTGAAATTACTGTTCCAAAAGGTGAAAAATATTTGAATGCCAATTACATAGGTTATAATTCAAATCAACAATATGTAAATGCGCCTTACATTAAATTTTTCTTGATGCCTCAGGATTTAACCTTCGATGACGCGAAAGATTTTGGCGGTGGATATACTGAAAGCTATAATTCTCCTATTGAAATGAGTATGGATGGAGATGTCTTTTTTGATAAAAGAGCTGATGTTAGCCTTTCAGAAGTGCAGATTGTTTCAAACAAAAAAGGTAAAAATAAAAAACTTGAAAAATTGTCAACAATCTCTCAAGAAACCAAATCAACTAATTTCGCACAGTACACGCAAACACAAGTGGTACAAAAAGACTTACGTGTTGAATATCAAATTCAATCAAAATTTTCCCTTGCAAGTGATGGGATGGACCAACGTGTGAACATTTCTTCTTACGATTTGAATTCAAGTTACGAGTACCACACTGTGCCAAAAATAGATCCAGCAGTTTATTTGGTGGCGCAAGTTTCTGGGTGGGAGAAATTGAATTTGTTGAGTGGTGAATCAAATATTTATTTTGATGGAACTTTTATTGGAAAATCTTTTGTGGACGTAAATTCAACTAAAGATACACTTTCTTTTTCGATGGGAAAAGATTCTAAAGTACAAGCTTTACGCACAAAAGTGACTGAAAAAAGTAAAAATAAAACAATTGGTTCTCGCCAAAAGGTAGATATTGCTTGGGAAATCAAAATAAAAAATAATGGCGCTGCAGAAATCCCTTTGATTGTAAAAGATCAATTTCCGGTATCTTCCAATGAAGATATTAAAGTGAAACGAGGCGAAGTTTTAGAAGGAAAAGTGGATGATAATACGGGAATTATTACATGGAATACAATTTTAAGTAAAAGTCAATCAAAATCTTTTGTCTTGGAATACACAGTTGATTACCAAAAGGGAATTATTTTATACTTAGAATAAGAATGATTAATTTTGAAAGGTAAATTAATATATTTTCTAAATATTAATTCTTCGAGAATTCAATGAACAAGGTAAAACTGTTTTTCAAGGACTTGGCAAAATGGATGCTTATTATTCTTGCAATTGGAGTTTTAGTTGGTGTTTCTTCTGCCTTATTTTTAATCAGTTTGGATTGGATTACCAATGTGAGAGAAAGTCACTTTGAGTTTATTTATTTTCTTCCTTTGGCAGGATTTCTTGTTGCTTTTTTATACCATAAATGGGGAAAAGATGTAGCTGGTGGAAATAAATTGATTTTGTCGGAATATGAATCTCCAAAGAAAATCATTCCTTTAAAGATGGCACCGCTCATTTATTGCACAACCCTAATTACTCATTTATTTGGTGGTTCTGCAGGAAGGGAAGGTACAGCCATTCAGCTTTCATCCTCCATTTCAGATCAATTTTCTACTTTGTTAAAGTTAAACGAAGCAGATCGGAGAATTCTTCTTCTTTGTGCCATAGCAGCTGGATTCTCCTCGATTTTTGGTACTCCTTTTGCAGGATTTATTTTTGCATTTGAAATTGTTGTTTTTCGAAAATTGTCTTTGAAAGGAATAATCCCAATTTTTGCTTGTTCCTTTTTAGCAAACCAAATTACACTTTTTTGTGGTGCAAGTCACACGAATTATTTTATTAAAAGTTACTATCTAATTGATTTCAATTCTTTTGGCTGGACAATTCTCGTTGGGATACTTTTCGGACTTTGTGCCCTACTTTTTGTTTTTTTGATGAGAATTTTAGGGAACTTTTTTCAAAAACAAATCAATTTCCCGCCATTGAGGACCTTTATAGCTGGAATTGTACTTGTTTCTTTGGTTTTTTTGTTAGGAAATACAAAATATCTAGGACTTGGAATTTCAGGAATAGTTGATTCTTTCCAACATCCAGCAGCGTATTACGATTTTCTATTAAAAATTGTTTTTACCGTAATTACACTTTCTGCTGGATTTAAAGGGGGAGAAGTGACACCCTTGTTTTTTATCGGGGCAGTTTTTGGTAGTTACGTTTCAACACTAATTGGTCTTCCGTTGGAAATTAGTGCAGCGATTGGATTTGTTGCAGTCTTTGCGGGTGCTACCAAAACACCAATCGCAAGTTCTATCTTGGGAATGGAAATTTTTGGTTACCAACATGGAATTTATTTTTTTACAGCATGTTTTGTTGCAGTTTTATTTTCAGGTAATTACAATATTTACGGCACAAAATATTGGAGTTTATTTACTTCAATTAAAAGCAATAAAATGTTTTAGTCGTCATTGCAAACGCACACCATTAGATTCCTAGGAAAAAAGAAATAAATTTTATAAATAAAAATAAATCTGGAACGTTTTTTGTCCCTTTTTGTTGTGAAAAACTGAAAATGAAATTGGAAATCGCGAATAATTGAATTAGCTGCAAGCTCTGCCGATAGATATCGGCAGAAAATTATCGATTTGCAATGAATGAAAGTTTTGAAAAACAAATAGGACTAGACTTTTTGCTTACTTTTTTGGCAATGAAAAAAGTAAGAAATAATCATTTGTTTTTCAGTAGTTTAAATCTATCGCAAGAAATGTTATTTTCACTTACCTTTTAAATTACGATTCCTTTTTAGATGAAAAGTTTAAGTTTGCCCTGTTTAATCATAATATTTGCTTCATTTCCAATGAAAATAAAGTATCTTTGCACTCAAATTTTATAACTATGGTTTGGATAATATTTATTGCCGTTATTTTTGGTCTTCTTGCCCTCGATTTAGGAATTTTCCACAAGGCTGACAAAAAAGTAAATATTAAAGAATCAATTGCTTGGACAGCAATTTGGGTTGCTTTGGCCTTAGCTTTTGGTGGTGTGATTTATTATTTGTATGATAGTAATGCTTTTGTAATCAATACTTTAAAAGTTCCTGCAAGCCAAGCAATGTTTGAGTTCTACACCGGTTATTTGATTGAGGAATCACTGAGTTTAGACAATATTTTTGTCATCGCAATGATATTCACCTTTTTTAAAATTGAAGGAAAATTTCAGCATAAAATACTTTTTTGGGGAATCATTGGAGCGATATTTTTCCGATTAATAATGATTTACCTTGGTTCCGCTTTCGTTGAAAAATTTGAATGGGCAACGTATATTTTTGGAGGAATATTGATTTTTTCAGCAATAAAAATGTTAAAATCGGAGGAGGAAGAAACAGATTTCCAAAAAAATCTGGGCGTAAAACTTTTATCTAAAATTTACCCAATTGATTGGGAAAACCAAAATGGTAAGTATTTTATCAAGAAAAAAGGAAAAAAGTATGCGACAGTATTATTTGCCTGCTTAGTTGTTGTTGAATTTTCAGATATTCTATTTGCAGTGGATTCAATTCCAGCTATTTTTTCTGTTACAAAAGATCCATTTATTGTATTTACATCCAATATTTTTGCAATTTTAGGACTTAGAAATTTATTTTTCTTCCTTTCTGGAATGATGGATAAATTTCAATATATCAAATATTCATTAGTCGGAATATTACTTTTCGTTGGTGTAAAAATGATGATCGTAAAATGGATTCACATCAATCCAATGATTTCTCTTTGCGTCATAGTTTCCATGCTGCTTTTAGGCATTTTTTATTCCATGTACAGAAACAAAAAAACTGCTTAAGCGAACATTAATTTCGCCAATCTTTTATCTTTATGATAAATATCTTGTAAGAAAATAAGTTGTTTATTACGTGAAATAACAGATTGATAAACAAGGTAAATAGGGATTTTTTTCTTCAAACTTATTGGATGATTTTGTCTTCTTGTCATAATGCTATCTAAACTGTCTGGAATTACTTTGTTTTCATCTTTAAGCAAAATGGTTTTGGCTAAATCAATTGGTTTTTCACAGCGAACACATCCATGAGAATAAGAGCGAATCACGGTGTTAAATAGAGATTTACTTGGCGTATCATGTACATAAACTCCATATTTATTGGCGAATTCAAACTTTATTATACCTAATGAATTGTGATATCCTGGTTGTTGAACAGCTTTGTACGGAAATGTTTTTTCTCTGATGGATTTCCAATTTACAGTCAAGGGATCGATTTCTTCTCCTTTTTTATAAATCTTCATGTTATTTCTCTCAAAATAGCCAGGATTTCGTTTCGCATCGGGTAAAATTTCTTTGCTCGTAATTGAAAATGGAACATTCCAATAGGGGAAGGCGACAATTTTTGAAACATTGGATGAAAATTCTGGCGTTTTTGTGTCAAATTTGCCCACCACAACACGATTTACACTTTTTAAGGTATCATCCGCATAAAAACGTAAGGTGTATTCAGGAATGTTAATGATAATATATCTTGGATCTAGAATTTTTTGCTTGCGTAATTTTTCTAAAACTAAGGCTGCTCGTTGACATTTTTCTAAGTTTGTTTCGTTTAAGGCCTCGCAAGTCATTTTACCAATAACGGCATCGTCTCTTAATCCATTTTCTACTTGAAATTTTTTTAATGCTAGAACAAAACTTGCGCTGTCAGTTTCATTTAGCTTTAAAAATTTCTTTTGAAACAAGGCTTTTTTCACCTGCTCATTTAATTTTAAACTGTCATTTTTTAGAACTTTTATCTTTAAATTTTCGTCATTAAAATCTGCATTAAATGCGAAATAAAATAAATTCCGTGCTAAATTTTGATAGATTGTATCTTTTGGTCCCCAAGAAATGAGTTCGTAGCCAATTTTGTTTTTATCTTTAATTTTAGAAAGTTTAACAAGCTCTTCATTTTGAGATGAATACGTTCTTTTAGTAAATTGTTTACTGACAGTATCAAAAAAGCCTACATTTAGATCATTTTTTATACTAGCCAGATTTTCACTAATTTCTAATTCTTTGAAAACTAGATTAGTGCTGTCATTAGTTTTAATGTAAAGTCTCTTCGTCGGTAAAGAAATACAAATTGGTTTTTTAAATATTTTATAGATTTCTTTCCCGTTTTCTGATAAAAGCGTATCATTCGACCACAAACTTTTATACTTTCTTTTTTTGTAAAATTCCTTCAAAAAGTTTTGGGTTTCCTCGTCTGTTTCTAGTAAATGGATGTTTTCGTCTTTCAAAACCCATTTGATTTTTTCTTCGATTTTTATTTTTTTGTCCAAAAATTCGAGTTCCTTTTCTTTAGATTTACAAGAGTAAAAACCAAGTAAAAAAAGAGAGAGCAGTAGAAGTGGAATATTTTTCATTTATTTTAAAATGATTGATTACTTTTGTATGAACAATAAATTTGGTATAAATATAACAAAATGTCCTTAAGTTTAATAACAATTTTGATAATCGTTACTGTATTGACTTCCATGCAAGGATTCAATAAGCCAGATTTTTTATACAGAATGGCGCTTTCTCCTTATAAAGTGAAGCACGAGAAAAAACAATATATGTTGATAAGCCATATTTTTGTGCATGCTGATTGGGCGCATTTATTGTTCAATATGATGTCTTTTTATTTTTTGGGTGAAGCATTACTTAATGTCGAAGAAAATGCTGCTTATAACATCAAAGATGGCTTGGAGCAAACTTATGGTTTTGTTCAAGGAAACTTACATTTTTTGGTTCTTTATTTTGTAGGCGGATTTTTTGCAACATTTTGGCCAATGTTACGTAATCAAGATAATCCAAGTTATGTGTCTCTTGGTGCATCGGGTGCTGTTTCCTCGGTTATTTTCGCAATGATAATGTGGAATCCAGCAGTAGAATTGCAATTGATGTTTTTGCCAGGAATTGGAATTCCTGCCTATATTTTTGGTCCACTTTATTTGATTTTCGAATTTTGGGCATTTAAAAAGTCAAAAACGAATATTGCACACGATGCTCATATTGGTGGTGCGATTTTTGGTATTTTATATGTTTTAATTATCAATTTTGATAAAGGAAAAGATTTATTTATGTTAATTTTCAAATAAATGTCAGTAATTTTTGTAAATAATAATGGAGAAATACTTCCAAATGAAGGAGCAACAATTGCTGCCGGAAATCGATCGTATCTTTACGGGGATGGTTTATTTGAAAGTATTCGTGTGATGAATGGAAAAGCTCTAAATTTAGACAATCATTACAGAAGGTTGATGGAAGGAGCAAAGGTCTTGAAAATGAGAATTCCATCTTTTTATACGGTTGAATTTTTTCAAACCAAAATTGATGAATTAATTCGAAAATCGGGAATTACAAGTGGCGGAAAATGTAAAATTTCTTTAGATCGTTCTTCTGGTGGTACGTATTTTCCAGAAACAAATGAAGTAAGTTACTTTATCGAAATTTACCCTTATGAATCTAATTTATTTGAGTTGAACCACAAAGGTTTAGAAATTGATATTTACTCTGATCTTAAAAAGCAGAAAAATTTCCTTTCTAATTATAAAACAAAAAATGGATTAATTTATGTCATGGCAGCAATTACTGCGAAAGAAAAGAATCTAGATGACATGCTGATTACCAATGATAAAGGTGGAATTTTAGAAAGTATAAATTCAAATCTTTTTGTCGTGAGTAATGGCGTTTTGTATACTCCAGGATTAGATGAAGGTTGTTTGGCAGGTACAATGCGAATGCAAGTTATTAATATTGCCTTGCAACACAACATAAAAGTGTATGAATGTAATATTTTGCCTTCCAACTTATTAGCTGCTGATGAAATCTTTTTAACCAATGCAATTCGCGGAATTCAGTGGGTTGGAGGTTACAGAACTAAGCGTTATTTCAATTCAACATGCAGAAAATTACAGTCTTTTTTAAACGATTATTGGGATACCATTTCGCAAGGAGAATAAAAGTTGGAAGAGTTTTTAGAAATCAAACGAAAATATCGGTACACGACAATTGGTAATCCAAATTCTAAAAAAGTACTTTACGTCTTGCACGGTTATGGTCAACTTGTAGAATTTTTTATCAAGAATTTTGAATGTTTACTATCCAAGGATTATTTCATTATCGCACCAGAAGGATCACATCGATTTTACCTTTCAGGAAGTTCAGGTCGGGTAGGAGCCTCTTGGATGACAAAAGAATTACGTGAAATAGATATTGAAGAGAATATTCACTTTTTGAATGAACTTCATAATCATTTATTTGCAGACTCTAAAGACAAAGAATTTTTTCTACTTGGTTTTTCGCAAGGAGGAGCAACGGCAACGAGATTTTTGGCAAATGCGAAAATTTTTTTTCAAAAATTTGTATTGTGGGCTTCAGTTTTTCCTGATGATGTTCGCGTAAATTTTGAAGAAATTACGAAAAAGGATGAACTCTCCACTTATTTTGTTTTAGGAACCATGGATCCTTATTTTTTGAATGAAAAAGCTTCAGAAGTTTGCCAATTTTACGAAAATCTTAATTTTAAGCTATTTTTATTTGAGGGAGAACATAAAATTGATGCAAAAACACTACTTTTGATATTTGATTGAGAAAATTATTGATATGAAGAAAATCATTACAATTTTTACATTTTTAAGTTTGTTTTCTATTGCTTTTTCGCAAGAAGATAAAAGTAATAATTCGAGTAATTCTGAGTTAGGATTAGACGGATTTGTTAATGCTTCAACATTGGGAGGTTCTTTTGGTTTTGGTGCAAAATATGGAATTGTGAAAGATGAAAAGTTAATTTTTGGACCTTCTGTTCGCTTTCAACGCATGTGGTCAAATTATTTTGGTCAAAAATTTGGATTTAATATTTTTGGTGGTGGAGTTTTTGCTCATTACCGATTAAATAACATGCTTTTCGCAGGAGTGGAATTCGAAATGTTAAAAAGTCCTTTGAATTACAATTTTGTACTTTCTCCAAAAAATTGGGTACCAACTTTCTTTGTAGGTGGCGGATATTCTCGCTATTTCGAAGATCTTGGAGTAAGATTAAATGCAGGAGTTTTTTACGATATTATTGATAATAAACAAAGTCCTTTTTGGTCGAGTTACCTTTTGAGAAATGCAAACGGAGTTCCAATTCCAGTGATTTATCGTATTGGATTTTTCTTCCCACTAAATTAATAGTTGAATAATGGAGAGAAGAAAATTAATTAAACTGGGAGCCTTGGGAGCATTTTTTTCGGTTTCAAGGTATTCATTATCAAATGACTTGACAAAATCAATTGAAGTAAATAATGAAGAAAGAATATTGAATAATCCTAAAGTAATTTCTACATGGAAACATGGAATGGAAGCAAATGATGCTGCATGGCAAGTATTGAAAAATGGCGGAAAATCGTTAGATGCAGTTGAAAAAGGATTACGAGTAACTGAGTCAGATGTAACTAATAGAAGTGTTGGAATTGGTGGTTTACCTGATCGTGAGGGACATGTGACGCTCGATGCATGTATTATGGACGAAGAATCGCGTTGTGGTTCAGTTGCTTTTTTAGAAGGAATTGATCATCCTGTTTCTGTTGCTAGAAAAATAATGGAAACAACACCACACGTGATGTTGGTTGGAAAAGGTGCTAGAGATTTTGCATTAGAAAATGGTTTTGGGAAAATTAAAACTCCTGTTGCAGAAGCAAAAGCAGATTACAAAAAATGGAAGAAGGAACAAGATAAAATTGCAAAACATCCACCAGTAAATCATGAAAATCACGATACAATTGGGATGTTGGCCATTGATAAAGATGGAAACATCAGCGGCGCTTGTACCACAAGTGGATGGGCATATAAACTGCACGGTAGAGTAGGAGATTCGCCAATTATTGGAGCTGGACTTTTTATAGACAACGAAATTGGTGGGGCAGTTGCAACTGGTTTGGGTGAAGCAATTATCCGTGTTGCGGGAAGTCACACGGTGGTTGAATTAATGCGATTTGGTAAATCCCCCATGGAAGCATGTAAAATCGCTGTGGATAGAATTATCAAAAAACACAAAAACATGGAAGGTTTACAATGTGGATTTTTAGCAATTGACAAAAACGGAAATGTAGGTGCATATTCAGTTTACAATGGATTTAATTTTGCATATACCGATTCAAATGAACATAAATTAATTGACGCACATTTTGATAGAACTTGGTAATGATTTTTCATTATTAGTTTGAAAATAAAGATATTATGAAGACAAAAACATTAAAAAAAAATAAAGTAAACGTGGTAACTTTGGGGTGTTCAAAAAATTTATTTGACTCCGAAGTGATGATGGCGCAATTAAAAGGCAATAAATTTGAAGTAGAACACGAATCTATGAGCGACGACGCGGAAATCGTAATCATAAACACGTGCGGTTTTATCGACAATGCAAAACAAGAGTCTATTGACACGATTTTGCGATGGGCTGATGCGAAAAATGACGGACAAGTTTCAAAATTATACGTAACAGGTTGTTTGTCTGAAAGATACAAAGATGATTTAGAATTGGAAATTCCAGAAGTAGATGCGTTTTTTGGTACAAGAGATTTACCTCGTTTATTAAAAACTTTAAAAGCTGATTATAAAAAAGAATTGATTGGAGAACGTTTGTTGACCACGCCATCGCATTTTGCTTATTTCAAGATTGCTGAAGGCTGCGACAGACCCTGTTCCTTTTGCGCAATTCCATTAATGCGTGGAAATCACGTTTCAACTCCAATTGAAGACTTGGTAAAATCAGCAAAAAGTTTGGCTGCACAAGGAGTGAAAGAATTGATGTTGATTGCTCAAGATTTAACTTATTACGGTTTAGATATTTACAAAAAACGCAATTTAGCGGAATTGATTCAAGAACTTTCAAAGGTAGAAGGTATTGAATGGTTACGTTTGCATTATGCATTTCCAGCTGGTTTCCCGATGGATGTTGTGGATGAAATTCGTGACAATCCAAAAGTATGTTTGTATTTAGACATGCCATTACAACATGGTTCAACCAAGATTTTGAAATCCATGCGTCGTGGAATTACGCGTGAGAAAACGGAAGAATTGGTGAACGAAATTCGTGCAAAAGTACCTGGAATTGCGATTAGAACTACTTTAATTGCAGGTTACCCAGGAGAAACAGAGGAAGATTTTCAAGAAATGTATGATTTCGTAGAGCGCATGAACTTTGAGCGTTTGGGGATTTTTACTTATTCGCATGAAGAAAATACACACGCTTATTTATTAGATGACGATGTTCCTGAAAAAACTAAAAAAGAACGTGCCGACAAAATCATGGAATTACAGTCAGGAATTTCTTACGATTTAAATCAAGAAAAAATAGGCAAAACATATAAAGTCTTGTTTGATCGTGCAGAAGGAGAATATTTTATCGGAAGATCAGAATTTGACTCACCAGAAGTTGATAATGAGGTTTTGGTGAAAAAATCTGCTGAAAACCACATTCGAATTGGGGATTTTGCCAATGTTTTAATTGAAAGTGCTGATCATTATGATTTGTATGGGAAAGTGGTTGATTAATTGATTTGCTGATTAGTTGATTAGCTGATTGGCTGAGATTATTTGATTATTTTTTAATTAATATCATTTTTTGTTGATTTGGATATCAAAATTGGATAAAATGATGTAAAAGTCCTTTTATTTTGACATTTATTTTGAGTTTTGAGTGGAAAAATATCTTTTCAATGGTATTTTAATCAATTTGAATCAATAATTTCTACACATTAGATTTTAATGATTGCTGCAACATTTATTTCTTATAACTTGCAACAAAAAAGTCAAAATGATTAAATTAAATTTTCTTACAAGCTTTCTATTTATTCTGAATTTTGTTTCTGCACAAGTTTCTTGTGATGAATGTACTATAAATTTTACTGGCTTTTGCAGAACTTTTAATTCTGAAGATTTTACTTATGTAGTTCAAGAATTTAAAAATGGACAAGCAATTGGTATTTGGTTCAAATTTGATAAAAACAGAAATCTGATTAAACAACTTAACACAACAAACAAAATTGATTCATTAAATGAGATTTATCCTTACTTTTTTAATAAAAATGTAGTTGTTCCAGTGCCAGATTACGACAGAACAATAGATTTAAAGTATGAACAATATAAGGATTCAATAAACCGTGAAAATGAAATTTTTGAAGTTGTTGAAGAACCAGCAGTTTTCGTCGGTGGAACTTCAGAATTGATGAAATGGATCGTTAAAAATCTAGAATATCCAAAAATTGCCATAGAGGAAGGTCTCCAAGGAAAGGTTTACATAAGGTTCGTTGTTGAAAAAGATGGAAGTGTTTCAAATCCAAAGGTGATGCGAGGTATCTCAGATTGCCCTATGTGCGATAAAGAGGCGATTCGCTTAGTGAAATCCTTGCCAAAATGGACTCCAGCGATTCATGAAGGCCGAATAGTGCGTTCATACGTGATTATTCCAATAAGATTTAGCTTGGATTAATGAAAATCTTCAGGTACATATCATTTTTAATTTCTGCTTATTCCTTTTCACAAGTTGATTGTGTCAAAGTACATTCAGATTTTTCTGGTTTTTGCGTGGAATATCACCAAAATGGGCGAATTTCTTGGGTAAAGGAGTTTGCTAACGGTTCTGCAACGGGTATTTGGATGTTATTTGATGAAAAAGGAATTTTAGTTAAGCAGTTTAATTCTAATTTACATAAGGATTCATTAAGTTTAAGTTCTATTAATGATGATGGTTGGGAAGATCCAAAAGAGTTAAAAAGCCAAATTAAAATAAACGCAATAGACGAAGATTTTTGGTTTGAACCAGAGGCTGAATATCCCGGAGGCCCAAAGGCACTTCAGATTTTTATTAATCAGAATTTTAAATATCCTCAAAATGCAATTGATTCAGGCATAGTAGGGCGAATTTATGTCAGTTTTATAGTTGAAGCTGATGGAGAGCTTACAAATTTTTTAATTTATAAAGGAATTGAAACATGCCCTGAATGCAACGAAGAAGCTCTTCGCATTTTCCGTCTCATGCCAAAGTGGATTCCAGCTATTAATGATGGTAAAAATATCCGTTCAAGAATGAAGGTTCCAATTAACTTGACATTAAATTAATAAGTATGAAATTTTTATTTTTAATGTTGCTTTTTACAAGTTCAATTTTCAGCCAAGAAATTATTTTTGATTATCCTTATGAAGATGCAGAATTTCCTGGAGGTCCAGCCGCGATGCAAAAATGGATAGCAGCAAATATAAGGTATCCCTAGGGAATTGATAGCATAATTGATTTAAGAATAGTCTATGTATCTTTTGTTGTGCAGGAAGATGGTACAGTCGTTGAAGTTCAAATCGAAAGGGGTTCAAATTGCGAAAAATGTGATGCTGAAGCTATTCGTTTGATAAAATCTATGCCGAAATGGAAGCCAGGTCGTTTGAGTGGAGAAATTATTCGCATGCGATGCAGGTTGCCCATAAGCTTTAATTTTGCCTTTTGAAGTCTTATTGCATCTAAAAATCAAATTCTTCTTCCCTTAATCAAAACCAAGAAGGTACTAATAAAAACAACTGTTATTGAACTTATAGGCATCAAAATTGCCGCAACAAGTGGTGTTAGTTTCCCTGAAAGAGCATAACTTAAGCCAAAAATATTATAAGAAACTGAAAATAATAGGCAAACAAATAAAATTTTCTTTGAAAAAGCAGAAATTTTTAGGAGTCTGTCAATGTTAGAAACGGCATCACCATCTATTATTGCATCTGATGACGGTGTGAAACGAAATGAGTTTTCAGATACTGCAATTCCTACAAAAGCCTCTTGAAGTGCTCCAGAATCGTTTAATCCATCACCAAACATCAAAACTTTCTTACCTTCTAGTTGTAATTTTTTGATGTATTGAAGTTTGTCCATAGGACTTTGATTAAAGGAAATTTCAGTATTTGATGGAAAAATCCTTTCTAATCCTTCTTTATCTTTTTCATTATCTCCTGTTAATACATGTAAGTTGTAGGTTTTTAAATTTCCAAATGATTCCTTCAAATTTTCTCTAAAAACCGATGTGAATATGAATTTCCCCATATAATTGTCGTTGATGGATACGAATGAATTCACCTCATAATTTTCAGTGGATTCTACACCAATAAATTTTGCGGATCCAATCTTAATAATGACTTCTTTTTGTTCCTGGTTTTTTAGTTGAGACTTAATTCCTTGACCAGGAATTTCTTCAAAACTTGTAATTTCTAAGTTTTTAAATTCTACTTGTTCTGATAAGTGTTTTTTTATTGCTACGGAAAGTGGATGTGTGGAAGATGAAACTGTAACTAATATTTCAGTTATATTTTTATTTAATTCAATATTATCACCTTCAAAAACAACTCCTTGACTATTGTTAGTTAAAGTTCCAGTTTTATCAAAAACTAAATCAGTCGTTTCATTAATTCGTTCGATTACAGCTGTATTTTTGAGGAATAATTTTTTCCTACCTAACAATCTCATCACATTTCCATAAGTGAACGGACTTGATAAGGCTAAAGCACAAGGGCAGGTTACAATCAAAATTGAAACAACCACATGTGTAATCTGTGTTTTATCAATAAAAAACCAAGCGATTCCTGCTACTAAAGAAATAGTTAGAACAGCAATTAGGAAATATATCGACATTTTATCTTGATGAGATTTATTGTTTTTGGAGTTCTTGTCAATACTTGAATCGTTCCAAATTTGTGTCAAATGACTTCGATTACTTTTGTTTTTTACTTCAAAATCAACTGTTTGACCTTTTAATTTTCCCCCAGCATAAATAAAATCTCCTTTTTTCTTGTGAATTATTGTTGATTCACCTGAAACAAAACTGAAGTCAATTTGCGCATCTTTAGAGAGTAAAATAGCATCGCAAGGAATTATTTCCTCATTTCGTACTCTAAAATGATCGCCTACATCCAATTTTTCGATTTCTACGATTTGTTCCGAATTACCTTCTATTTTTGTTATTGCCACAGGGAAATAGGAGGTGTAATCGCGCTCAAAAGATAAGGATTGATAGCTTTTATTTTGAAACCATTTTCCTATAAGCAAGAAGAATATGAAACCAGAAAAAGAATCCATATAACCTGGCCCTTCATCATTAAAAATACTCCATAAACTTTGTGCATAAAGTGCAATGATTCCAATTGTTATTGTTACATCTAGGTTTAAACTTTTGTATTTTAATGCTTTATAAGCTGAAATGAAATAATCTCTGGCCGAATAAAACAAAACAGGAATGGAAACTGCAAATGAAAGGTACGAAGTAAATGACCTAAATTCAGGATTGTCACCTTCAATGCCTAAATATTCCGGAAATGCCCATAACATAATACTTCCGAAAGCAAATCCCGCAACGCCAAATTTGTATAGGAAACTTTTATTTAATTTTTTTTCTTGTTCTTTTCTGTCTCCAAAATTTGCTTCGTAACCAATTTTATCGAGTAAGAGAGCTAACTCAGAAAGTTTTAACTTGTGATAATTATAGGTAAAAGTTGCTTCCTTTTTGGTGAAACTTACAAAGCTTGATATTATTTCTGGATTTATTTTTTGAATATTTTCGAGTAAATAAATACAAGAAGAACAATGAATTTCAGGCAGGTACAAAGTGATTTTTGCAATGTTTTCGTCCTCAAAATCTATGTATTTTTTCCTGATTTCATCAATGTCTAGAAAGTCGTATTTGAAATTAGAACTTTCTGAAGGCTTTTTACCTGCAAATTGTTCCAAATTATAAAATGAGGATAAATTGTGGTCGTTTAAAAGTGAATAAACCGTTAAGCAACCGTTACAACAAAATTCTTTTTCATCCTTAATATGAGGTTTTGCTTGAATATCATCCCCGCAATGAAAGCATTTTTTTTCCATCAGATTGTTTTTGAGAACATTTGTTTTTCAAGCGTTTTATCAAATAAATAGGCATCAAAAGCCATACAGATATTTCTAACAAAAGGCACACCAATATTCGTTACGCTAATTTTTTCACCTTCTATTTTTACCAAATTATCCTCTTCCAACATTTTTAAATTGGATTTTATTTTGTCATAATATGGAAAAGTTAATGGCAAGTCTGTCGAAAATTGACACATTAATTCCAAAATAGCCTTTCGTAAAATCAAATCTTCTTCAGATAATAAATGACCTCGAAAAACTGAAATTTGTTTATTCAAGGATTTTTCTTGGTAATCTTCCACATGTTTTTCATTTTGTGCAAATCCAAACCAACTATCAGAAATTGAGGAAGCTCCTAATCCAATTAGTAAGTTTGTTTTTTGGGTGGTATAACCCATAAAATTTCTGTGTAAGGTTTTTTCCTCAAAGGCTTTTGCTAAATCATCCGTTTTTAAGGCAAAATGATCCATTCCAATTTCAATGTAACCTGCTTCTAAAAATAATTCTTTACCTAATTCATACAATGCACGTTTATTTTCACTTGATGGCAAGTCATTTTCGTCAAAACCTCGTTGTCCATTTCCTTTGATCCACGGAACGTGTGCGTAGGAGTATAAGGAAACGCGATCAGGTCTCAATTTTATTGTTTTTTGAACGGTATCTTTAAATCCAGCAATATTTTGTTTGGGTAATCCAAATACTAAGTCATGAGAGATGGATTTGTACTTTAATTCTTTTGCAAAATTGTGTACTTTTTCAACTTCTTCAAAGGTTTGAATGCGATTGATGGCTTTTTGCACAAGAGGGTCGTAATCTTGAACTCCAAAACTAACTCTTCTGAAACCGAAATCATACAAGGTTTTTAAATGTTCAAAAGTGGTATTTTTTGGATGACCTTCAAAGCTGAATTCTACCTTTTCAGGATTAATATTTGTTCCATGAATAATACCGCTTATGAGCCTTTTTAATTCATTTGGATGGAAAAATGTAGGAGTACCGCCGCCTAAATGCAACTCAATCACTTCCAAATCAAATTTTTCTTGAAATAATTTCCATTCACTTAAAACTGCGTCTACGTAATTTGTTTCAACTCCGTGATTTTTTGTAATTCGTTTGTGACAGCCACAAAATGTGCATAAAGATTCGCAAAAAGGTAAATGAATATAAATACTTGCTCTTTTTGAATCAAAAAAGTGAATGTTTTTCTCTATGCTTTGAAACCATTCTTCAGAATTTAGGTTTTCATTTTTCCAGAATGGAACAGTCGGGTAGGAGGTATATCTTGGACCTTGGACGTTATATTTATCTATTAAATTGCTCAATTTTTATTTTTTTACAAAATTCAGCCTATTTTTTAGTCTAAAAAATGATTATTATCATCTTTAGAAGAAATGATAATGCGCGTTTAAAAGCAAAATAATAAAGTAACTAAATTACTAATTGATAATTGAATCTAAAAAAAGTTTAAATAAGAACACGAGCAATTATTTTATAATCACCCCTTTAACTCCTAATTGAGGAATTAATTTTAGATTTTTTTCGGTGATCGTTTCTGGTAGAAAAATAAATTTTTTGTCGTACATGACATCTTGAATCCAAAAACTCACCCAATATTCGTTTGTTAATGCAAAAACTTCTTCCATTACGGGTTCAATTCTGGCAGCCTCGTTAGGAAGTAAAATTTCCATACAATGTCTTAAGGTTGAAGTTTTTACTTTCTCACCAGTATTTACATTTTCACCATAACCAGTCGAAGTTATGATGATTCCCTCCATAATTTCATCTTCTTTTAAATTCAGAAGATAAGTATTGTAAATATATTCGTCATTTTCACCCTTTTCTTGAACAATTGCCACTGCAACATTTTCAACTTTAGGACCTAATAATTCTTGACGCATAAAATAAGATTTGTAAAATTTTTGAAAGCAAAAAACTAATTTGTTGAATCTTGACTTGTGTTAGCTGTTGTTTCTTCGTGAGTTTCAACTTTAGCTTTAGTTCCTTTTTCTTTCGGGAAATATTTTCTTTGTCTAATCAAAATCATGATTACACCTGAAGAAATTGACGCATCCGCAATGTTCCAAATTGCAGGAAAGACATCGCCGCCGCCTAACCATGGAACCCAAGAAGGCCACGTTAAATTAAATTGAAACATATCGACAACGTTTCCAAAAAGAAAGCCTGAATGTCTTATTTCTTGTTGCCCGAAGATTCCACAATCAGCCTTTATTCCTGAGCCTTCAAGGAAATTAAAGGAAAGACAAGGGTCAAATTTAAAGATAAAATCATAAAACATGGAATCGATAAGGTTTCCAGTTGCTCCCGCAAAAATTAGGCCCACGGCAATTAGAAATTCAAGTTTAACTTGCTTTTTTGCTTGCTTGTACCAATAGATTGCCAAACCGATAATTGCACCAATTCGAAATAAACTTAAAGCTAATTTTGCCCAAATACTTGCTCCAAAGGTGGTACCAAAAGCCATCCCTTGATTTTCGATATACATTAGTCGAAACCAACTACCAATTAAATTTACAGGTTCATCGTAGACAGTGAATGAAGTTTTGACCCAAATTTTTAGAATTTGATCTAAGGTCAAAATCAGCAATACAACTAGTCCAACAATTAGTAATTTTTTCTTCACAATTATTTTTGAGAGTTTTTTGCTTCAATGCTTAAAGTTGCATGAGGAACCAACATTAATCTTTCTTTTTGGATTAATTTTCCAGTTACACGGCAAATTCCATAAGTTTTGTTTTCAATTCTTAGTAAAGCACTGTGCAAACTTTGAATAAATTTTTCTTGACGAGCAGCTAGTTGAGCAACTTCTTCTCGTGAAAGGGTTTCTGAACCATCTTCCATCATGTTAAAAGTTCTACCTGTATCATCTGTACCATGATCATCGCTTAATGATAATGACCCTTTTAGTAAAGTTAAATCTTCTTTTGCCTCTACTAATTTTCTATTAATTAAATCCTTGAATTCTTTTAAGTCAGCGTCTGAATATCTTGTTTTTTCTTGTGACATACTATTATTTTTTAGTTATTTTTATTAGGTTTCATTTTCAGAGTGGCAAATATATGCTAAAAAAAAGTTTTTGTATGCCTGCAAGTGTATTTTTTCTTAACAATTTTGTGAGTTCTTAACATTTTGTATAAAGAATTGAAACAAAAAAATCAAATAAAATAGAAACTTTAAAATTCATGAGAAGGTATTTCTTACAAATCAACTATTTTTTTTCTTCACTAAGCTAATTTTAAAGTCGTTCAAATCGCCCACCATGTTTACATAAACAAATTTTGAGTTTTTTTGTCGATATTGAATTTCTTCCTCATTTTCAGTGCTTTCGTTATTTTTTCGTTTAAATAATTTACGAGAGGCAACTTGTCCAATCATTTTCCAAGGCACACCAATCGTATAATCCATGTCCATATTTCCATCAATTTTTTGTTTTCCACTAATTTCCATGAAACCCAAACTTGAATTGATGGTCATTTTTGGGAATTCTATCACGCTTTTTTTCAAGTTGAAGACATTTGTCAAAGTATCAAAGTAGATTTTTGAAAGATTTTTGTCTTGAAAATAATCACTTAAGGCTAAAATAGGCGCATAATTTTCCAGTTTACCATTCAATACTGTCATGGCAATTGTTAATTCTGAATCATCAATTTTTGGAACCAAATCTGCGTGTAAGTGGATTTTACCAGTAATTGTTCCACTGAATTTTCCATGTAAATTTTCAGAAACCAAATGATCCTGACCAAAATTGTCAAATTTCACCATAAATTTATCTAAATCAACATTTTTTACTTTTATTGTCGGCTTTAAATAAATGTGTTTTTTGTCCTTTCCGCTTAAATATCCTGATATATCAAAATGACCACCCGAAGCATCAAATTGTAATTTTTCTATCTGAATTTGATGATTTTTTTCGCTTCGCAAATCACTTCTAAAGTTATCTAGAAGGTATTTGTGATAATTTAAATGCTGAATATCAAGATGAAAGCTCATGTCAGGAAAATCGAAATCATAAATGCTAAAAACTTTGTCGTGATCGATTTTTTCAGTAGGTTTTTTTGGACCTTCGTTGTAATTCATTAATTCGTCAAAATCCAATCTTGAGGCCGAAAGGCTTAATTTATTTGGAAATTTATTCGTTTCTTTTCCTAAATTGTATTTCAAACTTGCATTAAAAATTGAATGTCCAATTTTTCCTTTCAGTGATTCAACCGTTAAGTGTTCGTCTTCAAAATGGATTCTACCATTAAAATTTTCAAATTTTAGCGGATGAATTTTCATTTTTCCATCCAATTGGGTCAAATAAAAATCAGTTGACTTCAAGCCATGGTTGAAATGTAAATCGGTTTTTCCGTGTAGTTTGAATTCTTTAATTTCTTCGTGTCTGTAGTCTTCTGGAACGAAATTTTCACCTCCATAAGCGAATAAATTGTCGAATTTGAGAAGTTTTGATGTCAAATCAAATTCTAATTTTGTGTCTCCGTATAATTTTTCCTGAAACCACATGTTGTAATTGGATAATTTACCAGAAAAATGGAAATCTGATTTATCAATCATGCCGGAGAAGTCAATAATTTTAAAATTTTCACTTTCAACAAAAATATCCGCGTGAAAATCATGCAAAGTATGCGGATAATGCTTCATTTTTGCGTACAAATCTTCAATAAAAAATTCTCCAATTGGTAAACTTGGCGATTCTGTCATCGCTTTCGCTGAACTTTTAAATTTTAATTTCAAACTTAAATTTTCAATTTGTTCATCCACTCCATCTTTTGAATTTGCTTTACTTGTCAATTCTTGAATGTCCAAATACTTAGATTTAATTGCTAAATCTGTTAAAACTTCCTGATTTGTATGGTGGATTATTGCTGGTAAATCGCTAATATGACCTGAAAAAGAAAAATCTGATTTTCCAACATTGATATTGAATTTTTGAATGCTTGCTTCATGTCCTTTTAAAGTAGCGTAGAGATTTAGATTTTTTATTGGTAAATGAAATCCAGAAGTTTTAAAGTTCAAATTTTTTATTTCTAACTCTGAAAAATAAGACTCATTTAATTTTTCAATACTTTTTTCTGGATTTTGAATATCAATGATGTCTTTGAAATTCATAGTTAATTTCACCTTACCAGAAAGACCTTTTAATTCTTGTGAATTCACAAATTTGCTCAAAAAATCCAAATCAAAATCAGAAACCAATTTCATATCTATTTCAGGAGAATCAAAATTTTCTACTTTAATTTTTCCAGAAAATATTCCAGCTGCTGGTTTTGCAGAAAAATTTTCTAGTTCAAATTTCATGGTAGAAGTATTTCGTTTATTTCCGTTTGTGAAACTTCCTTTAAAACCTATTTGATCTAATTTTTTGTGTGATTCAGTATTGTTGAAGTAGCCGTTTTTACATCCGAATTTTGCATTGATTGCCGGTTGATTTCCATTCATGGATTTTCCCTGTACTCGCGCATCGAAGAAAATTTTACCTTTATTTTCGAATTTCTCCAAAGTTGGAATTAGCTCTTCAGGAGCCATTGCCATGAAAAGATTGAAATCTGGTTTGTTTCCGCTAAAATGCAGATCTAAATTAGCGTCATCGAGTAAATTTACCTTTCCTTCAAAATCAAAATCTGCTTTTTCAAGGGTAATTTGGGTGGGGGAAATGGATAAAATTTGATTTTCTGTATTGTAATCCAATTCTGTATCCAAAGTAAAATGTTTGTTTTTAATAAAGGTAGTATCGCCATTGTCAATTAGTGAAAGCCTAAAATCTGTATCAATTCCAATGTTAGTGTGTTCCTTTTTAGTCTTAAAATTCGCTTTAGCTCGGTCAATGTAGGCATCAACCATCAGCATGTTTTGCTCATTTAACTTATTAATATCAATGTTATCAAGTTTTATCGATTTAAGATCTAAATGGAAATCTTCCTTGACTTCTTCGGCGGGTTTTTTACTTGCAAAAGCATTTGCCACATTAAAAGTTCCATCCTTATGCTGAACAATTCGTATTTTACCATCTTTTAGTTTCAAAGATTTAATATCCATATTACCAGAAATCAAATCAATAATATTGAAGCCGAGATATGCGTCTTTGACTAAAATGATTCTAGTTTTTTTTGTTTGAGATTTGCCTTCAAATACTTCTAAGTTTTCCAAATCAATCGACATGTATGGAAAGTTTGAAAAAGGGGCAATGTGACTATCTTTTATTTTAATACTGCCGTTAAAGTCTTTGTTTGCAGTTTTTAGAAAATCTTGAACAATTGCATCCTGCTTGAAGTACAAGATTGTAATCAATATGGTGAAAAGCAAAATAGGAGTCACAAGCAAATAAATGATTGCACGTTTCCAAAATTTTTTCCGTCTCAAGAAATTTATAGCCATAAAATTTACGTTTGAATCTATTGAATTCAAAAATACAAATTTTATTTAGAATGATTATAAATATAAAAAAAATATCTTTACACATCTGAGATAAAATGAAAAGAGTTTGATTCCTTTATTTAATCTCTACTTCAAGCAAGTTTGACCAGTTTTTACCCGTCAAATAAAGTTTTTTTGTTTTATTGTTAAATGCAATTCCGTTTAATACTTCTCCTGCGCCTTTTCCAGCTTTTACAATGTCTGAACAATCAATTTCTGATAAAACTTTACCAGTTTGAGCTTCAATTTCGATGATAATATCAAGCATCCAAATGTTTGCGAAAATTTTGTCATCGATGAACTCTAATTCATTTAAACGAATCCGTGGTCCAACTTGATCGTAGACTTCAATTGTTTTCTCTACTTGAAAAGTTTCAGGATTTCGATAGGTCAACATTTCAGAACCATTTGACATGATGATACTTTTCCCATCATTGCATAAACCCCAACCTTCACCTGTGTAAGGAAATTCTTTGATCAATTGAAAAGTATTTTTATCATACACGAAACATTTTTGGTTTTGCCAAGTTAACTGGTAAATTTTGTCACCTAAAATCGTAATTCCTTCCCCAAAATAATTGCCATCCAAACCAATTTCTTTCACAATTTTCCCTGTGTTTAATTCAACTTGGGCAACCTTACTTTTGTCGTTCAGACCAGTACTTTCATAAAGTAAACCATAGTTAAATTCTAAACCTTGAGTAAAACTGCTGGCATTGTGCACGTATGATTTCAAAACAGTTGCTTTTTTTGAACTTGGAGAAACATCAGACAAAACACGAACCAAACGTGAATCTACTTTTTCGAAACCAGATTTAGATTTTGCCACTAAATTTAATGTTTTAGCGCCTAATCCGAAAAAAGAGAAATCAATAGTTATATTAATTTTTCCTTTTGGGTTTTTCCACGATTTCAAGAGGCTGTCATTTAAGTACAAGTCAGCACTAACAATGTCTTCTGTAAGAATTTCAAAACTAACTGGAACTTTTTGACCATAACTAGTAGCTAAATTTTCAACAAAAGTGAATTTTGCAAACTCCTGATCTGTGTAATCGTCATTATTTCCTTTATTTAACATTGGAACAATTACAAATGATCCTATAATTAATATTAAGAGGGCAATAATGGCAATTCGTTTCGTTTTACTCATGGTTTTAACTTTATAATAAGTTGTTTATTTCGTTTCCATCAATACTTTCGTGTGAAGCATGGTAGATAACGTGTTTATTATCAATCAAAAAAGCTTGAGGTG
>JBIKSI010000094.1:0-14513 GCA_044348665.1 Crocinitomicaceae bacterium | reverse complement strand
GAAACGTCCAAAAACAACGAAACTTCACCTTTAAATCCGTGAAGTTTCGCTACATATCCTAAATGATAGCAATCTGCTTTTTTCATTTAAAAATTTTTTATGCCTCTGGTGTTTCTTCTGTAGAATCAGTTTCTTCAGCAGCCGCTTCTGTTGTTTCTTCTTCAGTTTCAACAACTGGTTCTTCAACAACTTCTGGAGCATTTTTAGCTTCAATAGCTTTTGCTTTTGCTTCTTTAGCAGCTTCTTCAGCTTTAAATGCATCTGCTTTTGCTTTAGCTTCTGATTTAGATAAACCATCTTTTTTAGAAGAAATTTTGTTATCTTTCTCAGCTAACCAAGCAGCAAACTTAGTTTCAACATCTGCTTCAGTTAAAGCACCTTTTTTGATACCGTTAATTAAGTGATTTTTGTATAAAACCCCTTTGTAAGATAAAATTGCACGAGCAGTTTCGGACATCTCAGCACCTGTTTGAACCCATTTTAATGTTTCATTAAATTTGATATCAATTGTTGCTGGATTTGTATTAGGATTGTAAACTCCTAATTTCTCAATGAATTTACCATCTCTTTTAGCTCTGGAATCAGCAGCTACCAAATGAAAAATTGCATTTCCTTTTTTACCGTGTCTTTGTAATCTAATGCGTGTTGCCATTACTTTTTTGTTTATTCTTGAGGTACGAAACCTCGGTTAATAATTTATTTTAGGGTGCAAAGATAGTGTTTTTTATTTTAATTCATAGTATTTTACTGAATTATTTAATTTTTACAACTTCACAAACTTCTGAATAACTGGTGTATTGTTTTGTTCCACTTTGAAAAAGAAAACTCCATTCGGCAAATCTTCTACATTAATTTCCAATTTTTGAGAACCAAAGTTGCCGTTTCCAGACATAATTTGTTTTCCATTAATATCCGAAATTTCCCAAACATTTGATTTAATCAAGGGAACAGATAGCTCCACGTTTAAAACATTATTTACAGGATTAGGAGAAATTAGGATTTTGTCATCTACCATTTCATCTATGTCCGTAGTTTGAGTGCTTGTGCAAGCGCATTTATTTTTAGTGACATTCGTTTGAACCACAGAAGGTGCTTGATAATCAGCCTTAACCCAACATTTTTGACCAGTTTGAGTCGCAGTTGTATTTCTTACTCTCATCGTATGCCAAGAGGACGCCGTTGGAGTATAATTTAACACCAAATTTCCAATTCCTGAAACGGAATCTACAAGATTACAATCTTTATCCAAAAGTAATAATGTCATCGATTTCGTTGGATCACCAGGGAATAAATCAATGTTAAATTCTTGACCTTGTTGAGCGAAAATTCTACCAACCACTCTACAATCAGTGCTGTTATCTGGTGTTTTTCCTCCCTGTTGTAAGGAAGAAGTATGTTTATCTCCTAGATCATTATCCATCTCCCACTCTTGTGTAGTTCTTTTAGATGGTCTTTGGTAATTTGTTTGGATTCCTTGAGGTGCATAAACACAGTAACCTTTTCTTCCAGCAGCCGCAGTTCCATTACAAGGAGGAATTGAAATATCTACTTTACCTCCACCATAAACCGTTTTTGTTTCAGTTCCATGAGCACCTGAATAATCATATAAAACTGTTCCATCAGGCCAAGATGTTTGAACACTAAATAAATCTTGCCATGTATTCCAATTGTCGTTTACACCGATTAAGGCTTTTCCACTTCTCTCTATAACCAAAGCATCACTTGCTTGCCATCTAACATTGTAACTTCCTTCTTTGAAATGTAGATTTTGATGACACCAAATTAGATTTTCAACATCGCTAAATACAGGCAATTCTGTTTCATCTGTTGGCGAGTGCGAAAAGCGATTGCCAAGGTATCCAATATTAAAAAGATCTTCAAAGAAAATTTCAGGAGCACCATCCACTGAAAGTGCAATCGCATAGGTGATACTTGATCTTGGATCGTTCGGTTCAATTTGACTTCCCAATTGTTGAGAGGAATTCCAACCGGTATAATTACCTGTTGCATCAACTATAGGACGATAAGTATCATGATTGTTCACAAAAGGAACTGTTCTTTCTCTATTACCTTGTTGAAAACTAGGTACAGTGCCCAAATCAAATAAACCATTTCCAGAGATAATTCCGGTCAAAGCATTTCTCAATGCAAAATCAAATGTCCCCGAGCGATTTTGTACTGCATTTGCCCATGCATCTAATTCACTTGAACCACCAACCCATTCTCCTACAGCGAACATATCAGCTCCTCCGCCGGCCCATCCAGCATTGTTTTGTAAATTCCACAAGTAATCTTCAGCTACATAATTAGGAAAATGCTTAATTGCGTCCAAACGAACTCCATCCCAACCAACTTGTTTTTTGTACCAAATCAACCAATCACGCATACCATTTCGCATGTAATCAGAACTTTGCGCTGGATTATGAGTTGCATTTCCACTCAATCCGAAAGCATTACTTTCATAAGAGATATCTGGCCCCCAATAAGGTGAATTGATTTCGTTTGAACAACAAACATTGTTATTATTAGGATAGAAGTTTTGCCAATTTTTCGAAAAACGACCGCTACGCGCTAGATAATTAGTCGCATTTTCGGCCGTTGCTGGAGTTAAGTGACAAGAATACCTAAAATTCTTATATTTTTGTGTTGAGCCATCGTCCATAGCAGTTGCGTCTACTCCACCACCACCATTAGTTGCACCTGCACCTGTAACGTGATTTAGTACCAAATCTTGAACAATATCAATTCCGTTTGCTTTTAAAACTGCAACCATTCGCAATAATTCATCTTTATCCCCTACTCTTGTTTTCAAAAATCCTTTTTGGAATTTATCGCCTAAATCATAATGGTCAAAAGGTGAATATCCAACCCCATTTTGAGTTTGACTTTTAATTGTTGGTGGAATCCAAACGGCATCAATACCTAATTCCTTCAATCGAGGTGCCAATTCTGTTAAGTAATTTGCCCAACCATTTTGATAATTGTTATTCCAGTAATCCCACCAAAAACCTTGTAAAACAATTTGTTTTTTCGGATTATTAACTTGAGCATTTACATTAAAAAAACTAAAGCTAAATGTCAAAATGACAATTAGTTTTACATGCAAAAAAGTGTTTCTATTTTTCATAAGAGAAGTTTTAATTAAACTAATTGATTTTGCGAAACTGTGGTTAAATCTTTGGCTTTGATTACAATTTTTTCATTATTAACCAAGGCCTCAATATCTTGAGCACTATTATTTTTTATTTTTATTTCTTGCTTATCTATAGTAATAGTTAATGGCAAAGCGCGATACAACATATTAAATGAATAACTTGTCCAATCATCAGGAATAATTGGATTAATTCGAAGAGATTTTTCATCGATTCGAACACCAGCCATCCCTTCAACAACGCTCATCCAAGTGCCCGCCATACTTGTAATATGCAAACCTTCATCCGCTTCATGATTATAATCATCTAAATCCAAACGGGAAGTGCGCAAATACATTTCATAGGCTAACTTCTTATCCCCAATTGATGCAGCCAAAATAGAGTGAACACATGGAGAAAGAGAGGATTCATGAACGGTTTTTGGTTCATAAAATTCAAAATTTGCTTTTATTGTCTCCTTGTCAAAATCATCCTCAAACAAATAAATTCCTTGTAAAACATCAGCTTGCTTGATAAAAATAGAACGTAAAATTCTATCCCAAGACCAATGTTGATTGATGGGACGTTCACTTTCCAACAAATCAGATGCTTTTAACTGTTCTTTATCTAAGAAACCATCTTGTTGCAAATAAATGTTCGAATCTTTCATTTTTGGCTCGTAAACATTAGCAATTAAGTGTTTCCAAGCTTCTTTTTCTCCATCTCGCAATAAAACTTTGGATGAATTAGAAAACTTTTCTTCCACTTCCAATGCATAACTAACGCACCAGCGAGCTAAATAGTTGGTGTACCAGTTATTATTAATATTATTTTCATATTCATTCGGTCCAGTTACACCTAGCATCACGAAGGCATTTTTATCGGTTGACCAAGTAAATCTTTGCATCCAGAAACGTGCAATTGCCACTAAAACGTCTCTTCCGTATTCATTCAAATATTTCTCGTCCAAGGTATGTCGCACATAGTTATATATTCCAAACGCGATGGCTCCATTTCTATGAATTTCTTCAAAAGTAATTTCCCATTCATTATGGCACTCCTCACCATTCATCGTAACCATTGGATAAAGGGCTGCTCCATCCTTAAAACCTAACTTTTCAGCATTTTCAATCGCTCGTTGCAAATGATTGTAACGATAAACCAATAATTGTCTTGCAATTCGCTGATCGGCAGTTTTTAAATAAAATGGTAAGCAATAAGCCTCTGTATCCCAGTACGTTGCACCGCCATATTTTTCACCTGTGAAACCTTTTGGTCCGATATTTAATTTGTCGTTAGTACCTGTGTAAGTTTGAAATAAATGAAAGATATTAAATCGGATAGCTTGTTGAGCACTTTTATCTCCTTCAATTTGAATATCTGAATTTGACCAAATTTTTGCCCAAGCATTTTTTTGTTCTTCTAACAAAGTATCAAATCCATTCATGTAAGCCTTTGTAACTCTATTTATTGCTATTGTGGCACAGGAATATTCTGAATGATTTAGGGTGGAAGAAACTGCAACATATTTTTTCAAAGTATATTTGACGCCTTTTTCAAGGAAATGCTCAAAATTATTTTCGACGTACAATTCTCTTTCTACTAGATTTGGATGAATATCCAACAATTCGGACTCTTTCCAGAAGGAAATTCGCATGGCTGTGGCCACTAAAAAGTTCGTTTTTTTAGTCCTTGCACAAACAATTCCTTTTTTTACAGCAACTCTGCGGCTATCTTCGGTCCAGAAAAATTCGTCGTAATTTGAATCATGATTTTTTACATTGCAATCCAAATATGGAGTAAATTTTACATTTCCACTGAAATTAATTGGCGTAATTGAATAGGAAATAGCTGCTATTTCTTCACGCTCCATGGAACAAAAACGAATCGATTTTACCTCAATTTCTTTTCCGTTCGAAAAAACGCATCTAAAAGTTCTTGTTAAAGTTCCTTCATACATGTTTAATTCTCTGTAAAATGACTTGATTTCACAGGAATTTAAATCCAATTGAATTCCATCAATTTCAATATTAATTCCGATCCAATTACAAGAATTTAGAACTTTTGCAAAATATTCTGGGTAGCCATTTTTCCACCAACCAACTCTAGTTTTATCAGGATAATATACACCACCAACATAAGATCCTTGGAGGCTATCACCAGAAAAACTTTCCTCAAAATTTGCTCTTTGACCAAAACTTCCATTTCCAATACTGAAAATACTTTCAGCTTGTTTTTGTTTGGAAGGAGTAAATCCTTTTTCGATTATTTTCCACTCATCAATTTCAAATAAATTAAGCATATTGGTTTAAATTAAATTCTGTCAAATCAGTTAAATATAAATCAGCAAGAGTTGCAATATGTTCATTACCAACTCCAATAGCAAAAAACCCACCCGCCTTAGCAGCTTTGATTCCGCTTTCAGCATCCTCAAATACGATACACTGCTCAGGATCTAATCCCATTCCTTCTGCGGCATTTAAAAATACTTCAGGATGTGGTTTGGGGTCAGAAACCATGTTTCCATCTACAATAATGGCAAAATATTCAGTCAATCCTAATAATTTTATAATGAAAGGAGCATTTTTACTAGAAGAACCTATTGCCATTTTCAGACCTTTCGTTTTTGCTTCATCCAGCAATTCCTTTACTCCTTTTAACAAATCACTTTGTTTCAATTCAGCAATTGATTCTAAGTAAAATTCATTTTTATCGTCAAGCAAGGAGTTGAATTCATCCTCACTGATTGTTGCATTTTCTTGAGCTAGTATCGCTTTTAAAGAATCAACTCTGCTTAATCCTTTTAAGTTTTCATTTTCTTTTTCTGTAAAACTAATTCCTAATTCATCAGCAGTTCGTTTCCAAGCCACGTAATGATTGTGCTCTGTGGAAACAATAACTCCGTCAAGGTCAAAAATTAGTCCTTTAATTTCTTTTTTCATCTTCGTCTTTTACTCTTAGTGTCAAAATTCCTGCTAAAATCATTGTCAATCCTCCAAACATGATGGTGTAAATCGTATTTGCTCCAAATAATTTCATGGTTAAAAAGCCTAAAATCGTTGCTGCAACAATTTGCGGAATCACAATAAAGAAGTTAAAAACTCCCATAAAATAACCCATTTTATCAGAAGGTAGCGCACCAGCCAAAATTGCATAAGGCATGGATAAAATACTTGCCCAAGAAATCCCTACCATTGCCATCGAAACGGCTAAAAATCCTGGACTTGGTACAAAAGCAATGCTTATTAATCCTAAACCTCCGATGATCAAACAAATCATGTGGGTTTTTCGTCTATTGGTCTTAAATGCTATCCATGGAATAACGAAAGCGAAAATTGCAGCTACCCCATTTCTAATGGAAGAACAAATACTTAGCCAATCTGCTCCATCATTGTATTCTTGCTTTACTCGCTCAAATGATTTTTTAGTTGACTTATCAAATGTTTTTTCACTTGCTTCAGCAAAATGATTAGCTAGGTTTAAAGAAATTGCTGTTGGATTTTCACTTGGTCTAAATTCTTTAATTTCATTAATATCAGCCTGTAAAGATTTTAAATTTTGTTTCTCTTTGATTTTTAAATCCTTATTTTTTAGTTGAGTTTGTAAGGAAGTTTCCATTTGATTGACAATTTCACGTTCAACTTTCATGTCATATAAGTTGGACGTAACAGCATTTGTGCTATAAATCCACATTGCAAAAAGGGAAAACCAAGTGAAAAATTGCACCCAAGCCAATTGAATCATAGTTTTTGGCATGTAAAAAATCCCTCCAAAGGTTTCTTTTACACCTTTCCAAAAAGTAACTTCCTTTTTTTCTTGATTAAATTTCTCCATGTTTTCTGGAGGCATTTCCTTTGTAGTAAAAACGGTGTACATTACGGAAGCAAAAAATGCAATTCCTCCTAAATAAAAACTCCATTTAACTGAATCTGGAATTTGACCAGCTTCCGCTTGATTTGAAAAACCAAACCAATTGGTAAAAACCCATGGAAGCATTGCTGCTACAACAGAACCTAATCCAATAAAAAAACTTTGCATGGCAAAACCTTTCGTCCTTTGTTCAGAAGGCAATTTGTCACCTACAAAGGCTCTAAATGGTTCCATCGAAATATTGATGGAAGCATCCATAATCCATAACATACTTCCTGCAATCCACAAGGAAGGAGAATTAGGGAGGAAAAACAAAGCGATTGTTGCTAAAATTGCACCAATAAAAAAGAAAGGACGTCTTCTTCCCCAATATGGATGCCAAGTGCGATCACTTAAATAACCAATTATTGGTTGAATAATTAAACCTGTAACAGGTGCTGCAATCCACAAAATTGGAATTTCGTCTTTGTTTGCACCCAAAGTTTCAAATATTCTACTCACATTTGAATTTTGAAGTTCAAATCCAAATTGAATTCCGAAAAAACCGAAACTCATGTTCCAAATTTGCCAGAAGGATAGTTTTTGTTTTTGCATTTCTTTGATTTTAGGTTCCGACAAATATCGGAATTAAGATTTTATTTCGTCAAGACATCTTAAAATCTTAATGTCTTTTGTCTTAACATCTTATTAAATATAAAAAACTTTGTATGCCCAAGGGTCAAGTTTCATATTCCCTTTCATTTTGAGCTTAACATTTTTTCCTGAAAACAAATCTGTGTAGGCACCTTCTGTAAGAGGAGAATTATAGGCGAAATTTTGTTTGGTTTTGGATAAGTTTAGAACACACAACACTTTTTTCCCATTTTTTTCTCTCACAAAAGCAAAAATGTTTGGATCTCTTTCATCAGAAATAATTTTTATTTCTCCACCATAAACTCCATTCCACAGGGCTTCGTTTGATTTGTTAAGATTTAATAATTTGGTGTAAAAACCTTCTAAATCTAATTTTGTCCAGGAAATAGTGTCTTTATCAAAAAATCTTAGTCTTTTTGACAAACTCGCTTCTTGACCATTGTAAACTAGTGGCATACCATTGAAAGTTGCAGCTAATACAGCAAAAGCAAATCGAGCATCACCCATACGTTCCATTTCCGTTCCATTCCATGAGTTTTCATCATGATTGGAAGTGAAATGCATTCTATATGCTTCTTTTGGAAATTTAGATTGACCTTTCAAATATTCATGGATTGCTTCCACATTCTTTTCACCTTTAGCAATTTTATTCATTACATGGTGAAATTCCCAACCATAAGACATGTCAAATGCTGCTTTATGATGTTCAGGGTTTTCAGCTTCTGCAAGCATAAAAACAGGTTTTACTTTATCTAATTGAGCGCGAGCTTCATTCCAAAAATCAACAGGAACCCAGTCAGCGACATCGCATCTGAAACCATCAATGTTCGCCTCTTTTAGCCAGAATTTCATGGATTCAATCATTTCTAATCTCATTTCAGGATTGTTGTAATTCAAATCAGCGACATCCCACCAATCTGTTCCAATAGTTGGCTGTAAATGTCCCGCAGAGTCTAGTGTATACCAATTTTGGTGACATTGTTCCACCCAAACATTATCTGGAGAAGTATGATTTGCAACCCAATCAATTATTACGTGCATTCCTTGTGCTTGCGCGTCTTTCACCAAGGCTTTGAAATCTTGCATACTTCCAAATTCTGGATTTACTGCTTTGTAATCACTGATTGCGTAGTAACTTCCTAAAGAGCCTTTTCTGTTTTTTACACCAATTGGATGAATTGGCATCAACCATAAAATATCCACACCCATTTTTTTTAATCTTGGCAAATGAGCTTGAAATGCTTTGAAAGTTCCTTCTGGAGTAAATTGTCTGACATTTACTTCATAAATTGTTGCATTTTTCGACCATTCAGGTGTTTTTATTTTTACTTGTGCAATTGTCACTAAAGAGCTAGAAAGCACAAGAAGAAGAACAAATAATTTTTTCATGGAATTTATTTTACTGATTTAACTAAAAAAAAATGATTCAAATGGTAGTTAACAAGTCCACCAATTGGTTTTTGAATTATTTGACCTATTTTGATATCCAATTCAGCAGCTGCTTGTTTTAATTCATCTTGAAAAACATGAGAAATTGAGCCAATGAAATGAACATCAACCTCTTTATGATTCTTGAAACAACAAACATGAATTTCTAAAAACTTTTTCATTCCTTCATAAACCATATCTTTAAAATACTTTTCTGAAGCATGTTTAGAAATAAATTTAGACAAAGAAGCTAAGTAAACATTTGCATTTGGCTGCATGTAAACTTTATCGACAATGATATCTTTTGTTAATTGATACTCAACAATAAAATCTTCTTCGATGTGTTTTGGCAATTTCTTATAAAGAAAATTTGAAAGTAATTGTTTCCCAAAATAACTTCCACTTCCTTCATCTCCTAGGATATAACCCAATGCTGGGATTTCCTCGTAAATTGTTTCGCCGTCAAAGTAACATGAATTTGAACCAGTTCCAATGATACATGAAATTGCAGGTTTTCCTTGGTAAGTTGCGTAAGCACAAGCAGTTAAATCGTGTCCCACTTTGACACTTGCATTTGGAAAAACAATTTTAAATGCATTTTCAACGATTTTATTTAACTCATCGCTTGAACAACCCGCACCATAAAAATAGACTCCATCAATTTTCGAAGCATATTCCATAATGCTTTTATTTTCTTTTATAGCATCTACAATCGTTTTTTCATCATGAAAATATGGATTAAAACCCATTGTGGAATAAAAACTTTGATTATTTTCGTCGTCTAACAAAACCCAATCACTTTTTGTTGAACCGCTATCAATAATAAAAAACATAGTTAATTTTTTCGGTAATTTAAAATAAAAAATCTCTTTGTGTCAAATGAACACTTTGCAAATATAAAAAAAGTTTTCATACATTTGCATAAAATCTAAAATTAGTTGTAAAATTATTTAGGCAAGTATTTTTGGCAAGTTTTGAGATTAAATAATTATGTTAAGGTAGTATGCAAAAGAACAATAAATTAGAGTTAAACCCCAATCTATCAACAGATTGCGTAATTTTTGGATTTGATTTTGAAAAATTAAATGTATTGTTAATTGACAGAGGTGCAGACAGTTTAACAAAATCTAATAGACTTGCTTTGCCTGGTAACTTAATTTACGATAATGAAAATTTGGACATGGCTGCAAGTCGCGTTTTGTTTGAATTAACAAGTTTAGAAAATATTTTTTTAGAGCAAGTTGGTGCTTTTGGTGACCCAGATCGTATCAATAAGGAATCAGATAGAGAATGGTTAAAATCTATTCGTGCACAACCGGAAGCGCGCGTAATTACGGTTGCATATTACTCCTTGGTGAAGATGGATGATTATTGTCCACACGCCTCATCCTTTGCGAAATCAGCGGATTGGGTTCCAGTTAATGAAATTACTGAGTTAGCATTTGACCACTTTGAAATCTTGCAAGAAGCACTTAAAAAATTGAAGGATAAAATTAGAATTCAACCCATTGGATTCAATTTATTACCAGAAAAATTTACATTGGGTCAGCTTCACAAACTATACGAAGCAATTCTTGACAAAAAACTCGACAAGCGAAATTTTAGAAGAAAAATATTAAAATTGGATATTTTGACCAACCTTGATGAAAAACAAGTGGGTGTTCCTCATAAACCTTCGCAATATTTCACGTTTAATGAGGTAAATTACAAAAAATTATACGAAACGGGTTTTGATAATTTTGGGTTTTAGATTAGAATTTAATTCGTGAAAGAAAAAATATTAAGAGAATTACGTAACTATTCACTCAACAATTTCAATAAATCTTTTGCTAACTTTTTACGCGTAAACTCTTCATTTACTTTTGTTTCTGTGTTTTCTCGATGAGATTTTTTAAGTAAAAATTGAGAAATAGAATTAATTTCTTCCTTTTCGAAACAAGCACTAATTTTGCTTTCAGCATTAATAATTTTTACGGCATCGCTTTCTTTGGACCCAATACATAAAATAGGATTGCCTGTTGCCAAATATTCAAAAACCTTCCCTGTAATCATAATTTGAGAATCTTTTTGGTATGGTAAAAGCAAAACATTCACGTCTGCATTCAACATCGAATTAAATGCTTCCTGATGCGTTTTTACACCATGGTAGACAAATTTAATGCTTTCGATGACCTGGAACTCATCAATAATGACTGAATCAATTTTTCCAGTAAAATGAAGTTCTAAATTGTTAATTTCCAATTTTTTAACTGCATCCAAGAAAGATTTATACGGATAATTGCTCGCCAAAGTACCAACGTATGAAATGACAAAATTTGAGATCTTTTTTCGCTCAGCATTTTTCAATAAATTTTCATCAAAGCCATTAAAAATGTAGTGTATTTTAGAACTATCTACTTTTTTCGCTAGTAAATTTTTCATTGAAGGACCAATTGTCAAGACCAAATCCGCATTTTTTAATACTTTTAATTCCAGTTTTTCGTCCTTTTGTTGATTTTTTTTAGTTCGCTTGAAAATATCATTGTAATAAACTTCAGTCCAGGGATCGCGAAAATCTGTTATCCATTTGAATCGGTATTTTTCTTTCAACTTTAATCCTACCAAATGCGTTGAATGCGGAGGTCCCGTTGTTATAACAGTATCAAATTTTTTCTTTTTAAACAATTCATTCGCCTTGGAAATCACATAAGGGTTCCACCCCACCCGTGCATCTGGAATAAAATAATTTGCCCTGACGTAACTTGAAAATTTATCCAAAAAGCTTTTTTTCTTTCCTCCAACATTTCCCTGCGGAATGGATTTTTTGGCATTTCCAGATTTCAAAAAGGAATAAAGACGAATTAGTTCAAAGGTTTTTGTTTTATGAACTTCAATGTCCTTTACTTGTTCAAGCAAAGAATCATCGAGCGAAGAATAAGACGCGAATTTTGGATCAACAGTGATAACCGTTATGTCACAACCGAATTCTTTCAAATATTTCGCAAAATACATCCACCGTTGCACTCCAGAACCACCAGCAGGCGGCCAATAATATGAGATTAGAAGGATTTTCAATTTTTATTATTTTTTTACAGATTGTTTAAAATTACTACAAATTATTAGAAAATTCATCTTTTGTCCAATTTTGAACATTCGATTCTATATAATTCTGAATATTTTCAAAGGATTTTCCATCACGAATAATATGTTCATAAAAATTTGATTGCCAAGCAAATTCAAACCCCAATCGATTACAATGTTTTGTAACTGCAGATTTGTAGGAACCTATTATTGATGAAATCGTATTTTTTCCCTGATTTTGAAAACGTTGTTGACCGATTGTTTTATGATTTTCAGAATGATTGGAATCGTTCGAATCACCACGAAATTTGGAATCATCCGCCGATATTGAATCATCCCGAAATATTGAATCGTTTCCCAATATTGATTGTTCCCCCATTTGTAGAGGCAAGGCATGCCTTGCCTCTACAAATGGGGGAACAATTGGGTCAACAATATCAATTTCCGTTTTAACATTATTTCCATTCAAAATCAACACCCCATGAATGTGATTTGGCATAACGATAAATTCACCTAATTCACAATTTTTTGCATGATTTTTGATTTCAAACCACAATAAATTAGCAACAACTCCTGCATTTGATAAAATCATTTTATCATTGACTATTTCACCAAAATAATTCTCTTTATTCTTCGTGCAAATGGTAATAAAATAGATTCCTGCACTTGCATAATCCCAATTTTGCAAGCGGATAGAGTCAAGTCTATATTTACCTTTGAATTTATCTGACACCCTAAATTTTATTATTAAAATTCATTGAATTACAATTCAACAGCGTAAATTCAAATCATCTTTATCTATTATTCATTTACAACAATACTTTAAATGCATCCAAGGCACTATCAATTCCATTCGGGTTTTTACCTCCTGCGGTTGCGAAAAAGGCTTGTCCTCCACCACCACCATTGATGTGTTTAGAAATTTCGCGAATAATTTTGCCCGCATCTAAATTTTTGTCTTTTACTAAATTGTCAGAAATAATGATGCTTAAACTACATTTATCGCCTTCTATTCCACCAATTACACCAATAAAATCAGCAATTTCGCCTTTTAATTGGAATAAAATATCTTTGATTGAAGCAGCATCTAAATTGATTTTTTCTGACAATAAATTGAATGAATCATACTTTTCAATTTTTTGCTTCAATTCCGCTTTTACTAATTTAGCCTTTTCTTTCTGAAAAACTTCAATTTGTTTCGTTAAAGCCTGATTTTTTTCTAAAATATCAGAAATGGAAGCTTCCAAATCTTTCGGATTCTTAAAAATTTCAGCAATGCGATCTAATTTTTGAGCTTTTTCTTCAAAATAAATTTCAGCTGTTTCATTTGTAATCGCTTCAATACGTCTAATTCCTGCTGCTACAGCACCTTCAGAGGTGATTTTAAATAATCCAATCGATCCAGTCGAAGGAACATGTGTACCTCCACATAATTCTTTCGAATCACCAAATTGAATCATTCTAACTGAATCACCATATTTTTCACCGAATAACATCATTGCTCCCGCTGCTTCCGCTTCTGCAATTGGAATATTTCGGAATTCGTTTAATTGAATATTACTTTTAATTGCCTCTTTCACCAATTTCTCAATTTGAGCTAATTCATCGTCCGTCACTTTTGAAAAATGAGAAAAGTCAAAACGTAAATAATTTGGATTTACCAAAGAACCTTTTTGTTCTACATGAGTTCCCAAAACCGAACGTAAAGCATGATGCAATAAATGTGTCGCAGAATGATTTGAAGTGGTCAATACACGTTTTTCAACATTAACTTTTACTTTAAAATTTGCCTTTAAATCACTTGGTAAAGAATCAGTTAAATGAATAATTAACCCATTTTCTTTTTTCGTATCGAAAATTATAATATTTGAATCTCCTGCAAGTAAAACTCCTGAATCTCCTACTTGTCCACCACCTTCTGGATAAAATGGAGTTTGATTAAATACCAATTGATAAAAGGATTTTTGTTTCTGACTTACCTTTCTATAACGTACTATTTCTACTTCACTTTCAGTCGAATCATAACCGAGAAATTGTGTTTCAACATCTTCATTTACATAAACCCAATCTTCCGTTTCAATGGAAGTAGCAGCACGTGAACGTTCTTTTTGTTGATTCAATTCTTTGTTAAAACCTTCTTCGTCAATGCTTAAATCGTTCTCTCGGGCAATCAAGGAAGTTAGATCTACAGGAAAGCCAAAAGTATCGTATAATTCAAATATCGCTGAACCATTTAAAACTTGAACATTATTCTTTTTTGCATCAGAAATTAAGTTATCCATGCGTTTCAAACCTTGTTCTAAGGTTCTGAAAAAGCTAGTTTCCTCTTCAAAAATTACTTTTTCAATAATATCTTTTTGTTTGATTAATTCAGGAAAAGCATCTCCCATC
>JBIKSI010000093.1:0-14616 GCA_044348665.1 Crocinitomicaceae bacterium | reverse complement strand
TAGTACAGTATTGCCTAAAAATTATCCTTTCAAAAATTTTGAGTATTCACCAAAATTATTTTTCTAATAGGAAATACTCAAATCTAGTTCAAATTAGGGTCTGACTTTTTCAGCAGACCCTAATTATCTAGACTAAGTCCTAAACTATTGAAACTTTTGTTCGTGCAATATTAAAAAAAAAAGAAAAGCTGGAAAATCTAAAATTAAATTATAACTTTGCGTTCAAGCTTTTTTGAAAATATATACTATGTCAAATAATTTATTAAAAGGAAAAAAAGGCATCATCTTTGGTGCATTAAACGAGCAATCTATTGCTTGGAAAGTTGCAGAACAAGCGCACGCTCAAGGAGCAACTTTCGTATTAACAAATGCGCCTATTGCGATGAGAATGGGTGAAATCAATGGATTGGCAGAAAAAACAGGGAGTACAGTTATTCCTGCTGATGCAACAAATGTTGAAGATCTTGAAAACCTAGTTACAAAAGCAACTGAAATATTAGGAGGTAAAATTGATTTCGTTTTGCATTCAATAGGCATGTCGCCAAATGTTCGTAAAGGAAAACATTACACAGAATCTGATTACAAATTTTACAATCAAACGATGGATGTTTCTGCAATTTCATTGCACAAAACATTGGCAACTTTGTATAAGCATGATGCTATCAACGAGTGGGGTTCTGTTATTGCGCTAACTTACATTGCGGCTCAACGTATTTTCCCTGATTACAATGATATGGCTGATGCAAAATCATTACTTGAATCAATCACTCGTTCATTTGGCTACCATTACGGAATAAAAAATAAAGTTAGAATTAATACAATTTCTCAGTCTCCAACTTGGACAACTGCTGGCAGCGGAGTAAAAGGTTTCACGGAATTCATCAATTATTCAGAACAAATGTCTCCACTTGGAAATGCGTCGGCTTTAGCTTGTGCAGATTATTGTGTGGCAATGTTCTCAGATTTGACAAAATACGTAACCATGCAAAACTTGTTTCATGATGGAGGTTTCTCTATTACAGGTGTTACTCAACAAGTTATTGAAAAATTTGGAGAATAAATTCTACTAAATAAAACATATTGAAAAGCGGTCATTTTTTTGATCGCTTTTTTTATTATATTTGCATTGGTACGCTTGAATTAGTTCAAGAAAGAGACCATTCTCGTTTATTCGAGAGACCCATGCAGTATATTTTGAAGCTTAACATTTTTAACATAAGAGGAAGCAATGTTTTTTAATGGCGGGCCACAACTTTCGAGTTTGCAGCAATGCAATAGTGGATTACAAAGAAAAAACTGTTAATCTAATCGTTCGTTTCTGAAGTCTTCAGAAATTCAGCTGCATGGGTTTTTATTATCTCCAATTTAATTTGTGAATTAATAGATACACTTATACATTTAAAAATTAAAGAATATTACAAAAATATTAGTGCGCATTTAATTATTTTTTGTAAGTTTGTTTCGATTCAATTTTCTGATAAATGACAAAAAAACAAATTCTCTTTTCATTATTAATTCTTACTTTAATTTCCTCTTGCAATGGTGAGAATAAGACGAAGAATTCATCAAACTTCAGGAAAAACCTAATGAATCCATATTACATTGATCAAATTTTCAATACACCAAATAATTTTGGTAGTTTTTGGATATCAAAACACATTAATCAATTGGATGTCAACAAAATATCAATATCACTGAAAGGGGGAAGTAATCCAGATGATATTTTAGAAAAATATCAATATTCCTTTGACGAAAACGGAAACAATGACAATTATTCCTATTTATACAGAAACACCAATCTTGATACCATCAATCAATCAAATTTTGAATATGCAAACAATAGTTTATCTAAAATTAATATTTACAAATATTATGGTGTAGGAAATTTGCCTCCAGTTATTGTTCAAAACTCAGAAAATTCAACTATTTTCATAAAATCAAAAGCGAATGGAAAAAATGATTCTTTATTCTTTTATCCAAATGTAGAGAATCCTAAAGTCATTATTGATAAAATAGGGAAATTTATAAATTACATGGAAATTTTTGTGAGAGTTGGCGCTACAAAAAAGGAAATAATTGATCAACTTAATTCAGTTTACCCCTATCTTTCTGATTTCGAACTTGCAGATAAAACAATAACTTATGTGAAAGATGGTTTACCAATGGAAAGTTACCATTTGGGTGAAAATTGGATTCAATTAGAAAGGGCGCAGCAATGGGAGTATAACAAATACAATCAAGTAATACATTTTAAAGAATGGATGCATGGAACAATGATCAAAAATGTAGACATTATGTACAATGAAAATTCTTTGCCTAAAAAAATCACCTTAAATAGAAAAAAATATCTAATTAATTACAGCAAAAATTAATAAGAATGCTGTCTAAAGAAGAATTAAAAGAAAAAAAGTTACGATTTTGGGATGAATTAAAAAAAGAACTTGCTAGAGAAAAGTCTTCAAGCGGCAAGCGAATAAATTGGCTCTCCTACCCCACTGAAATCAAGAATATTTACTTAAGATTAAATGTCACTAAAAAAGAAATTGAACTAAATTTTGACATCCAATTTAAAGATCTAGCTGTTCGCGAAGTTTTTTGGGAACAGATGCATGAATTAAAAAATGTACTTGAGCAAGAAATTGGTACAGACGGAATTTGGATAGAAAACTGTTATTCAGAATCGGTTCCAATTTTTTCACGCATTCAATGGAGAAAAGAAAATCTCAATTATTTAAACGAATCCGATAAAGAAGAAATTTTTGATTTTTTTAAGTCAAAAATGATTGCTTTTGACATTTTTTATCAAAATTTTAAGGAAATTCTCCTTTTTCTATCCAAATAAGATGTAAATTTACCATCTATTATTTTCATTACCTTATCTTAAATAAATGAAACTTTTTATCAGTACAATTCTAATTAGTTCTTGCTCTCTTTTTAATGCACAAATTGAAATTCTAAACGAAGATTTCCAACAGGGAATTCCTTCTACTTGGACTGTTTCTACACAAGATACATCTACTGTCAACGAACAAGTTGAAAATTATACGGAGGCATTTATTGCCGTTCAAGATCCAAGTAATGAATTAGATACGGTGGCAAGTGCAACTTCATTTTTCACTGTTCCTGCGAGTGCAAATCGTTGGTTGATTTCACCAGCATTGACATTAAGTACTTTTGGAAATTATATTTCATGGGAAGCAAAATCATTTGATGCATCATTTCCAGAGAATTACAAAGTATTAATCTCCACAACAAATTCTCAAATTTCAAGTTTTACTGATACTTTGGTTGTTATTCAAGAAGAAAATTACTTGTGGACAAATCATGAAATCAATCTGAGTGAAAAATTATATGATAATCAAACAATTTATGTTGCTTTTGTTTTAACCTCGAATGACGCTTTCAAACTTGGAATTGATGATGTAATTGTTAGAACAGAAGATCCTGTTTCAGTGGATGAAATTTCTAATTTGGCTTTCACTATTTATCCAAATCCTTTTGAAAATATACTAGAACTAAAAATTGAAGATGAAATTAATTCTTATAAAATTTTCTCTTTAACGGGTGAATTGATTAAAGAAGAGAATTCTAATTCCAAAATCATCGAAACAAATTATTTAAGTAATGGAGCTTATTTAATTGAACTTCAAACTTCTAATGGTTCAATTTTAACGCAAAAAATAGTGAAACTTTAGATTTTACATTTCTGGAAAACAAACCAATTCTAATGTGTAAGCATTTCCTTTGTCCATAGACTTTAATTTGATTTTTTCTTCATTAAATTCTTGAATATTAAATCTCCATGTTTCATCATTAAACTCGATTCGTAATTCTTTATTCTCGTTTTCAATAAAGAAAGATCCTTTACGACCTTGATTTTCCTTGATATTGTTCAATTTGTAAACATAACAATTTCTCGACTCATGAAATACAATCATCTTTTTATATGAAATTGAAAGTGGAACTTGATCAATTCCATCTTTATATAAATGATTTATTATCCAAACTTTAGAACTATTGTCATGCAAAATGTAATATGGAACAAGTTCCTTGTGTTGAAAATCTGGAACACAAGAAAATAGAAGAAAAATAAAAAAATAATAATATTTTATCATATATTCATCATTCCATTTTGTTCAATCACTTTTAATATTTCTAAATTCATGGAATCCTGAAATTCCGCTTTTATATTTGCATCATTTATTTGTTCAACTCGGTTGTATTCATAATGATTATTTTTCCAAACAAAAATGCAATTAAAATGATTTTTATCGACGTCACTGAAACGTAAAATTAGATCATCATAACTAGTTTTTGATTTCCGTTTCCCAATAATATTGGCAACAAAACTGTTTACTTTAACTAATTTTCCAGCTTCTCTTTGGAAAATATAAACTCTTCGCAATGGAAAACCATGAACCCTTGATTTAATTAATAAAATAAATCCATCCCTCAAAGGAGAATTTTGTTTGAAAGACATCAATTTGAAAAATTTCGCTGAACAAGGAGGTTTCATGTAATTTTCTTCGTCTTTTTCAGTCGGATTACAAATTCCATTTCCTAATTCTTTTAGCAAGGAAATGGATTCTTTGTCCTCAAAGTTTTCTTCATCGAAAAGAACTTCAATGTTTTCCTCCGATTTTATTTCGCTTACAACATCATCCTTTTGAATCTCAGTCTCTGGAGTTTCATTTGATTTACAAGAAAATAAAACAAGTGACAAGATTGTTATTTTGATTATCGATTTCATAATTTATTTTTAATAACGAAGAATTTACAAAAAGTTACTTAATGTATTGGAAAAACTAAAGATGACATAGTATATGCCTTTTCAAACTCTATTTTATTGATTTTCAAATCGTTGATACTTTTGAAATAATCTAGTATTTTTTCGGTTGGCATATTTCCAGTCAAATCATCCTTTGCCATTGGGCAACCACCAAAACCCTTGATTGCACCATCAAATCTGCGACAAGAAGCTGAATACGCAGCATGAACTAAGTCGTTTGCGTTTTCAGGAAGCGTATGTAAATGTGCTCCGAACTCAACTTGAGGTAAATTTGGAATCAAATCGGAAAACAAATCATGAACTAAATTGGGAGTTGCACAACCGATTGTATCAGATAAAGCTATAATTTTCACACCCAATTTTGAATACAATTTTTCAGACCAAATTCCAACTACTTCACTACTCCACTCGTCTCCATAAGGGTTTCCGAAACCCATGGAAATATAAACTACAAGCTCCTTTTTGCTTTTTAAGCATAAATTCTGAATATTTTCGACTTTCAAAAATGCCTCTTCGATGGTTGAATTTGTATTTCTAATTTGGAACGTCTCTGAAATTGAAAAAGGAAATCCCAAGTAGCTAATCTCATCAAAATTTACAGCTTCCTCTGCACCTCGCTCATTTGCAATAATTGCAAGTAACTTTGTGTTTGTGGACGATAAATCGAGTAAATTAAGAACTTCCTTTGTATCGGCCAGTTGTGGAATTGCTTTTGGTGAAACAAAACTTCCAAAGTCCAAGATGTCAAAATTACATTTCAACAATTGATTTAAATACTTTGCTTTTAACTCGGTTGGAATAAATTCTTTGAGTCCCTGCATAGCGTCACGTGGACATTCAATTATTTTAATCTCTGACATAATTCTAATTTTTACTTGAATTTAAAATCGACTGATTTATTCGTTTTATTAAACCAGGACCTTCATAAATAAAACCTGTGTACAATTGCAATAAATCAGCACCCGCGTCAATTTTTTCAAGTGCATCCTTTTCAGAATGAATTCCTCCAACACCTATAATTGGAAAAGAATTTCCAGATTTATTTTTCAAATAGCGAATAACTTCTGTTGATCTTTTTGAGAGAGGTTTACCCGAAAGTCCTCCCATTCCAATTACCTCAACAACAGAAGAATCTGTTTGCAGATTTTCTCTTGAAATAGTAGTATTGGTAGCAATTACTCCATCAATTTTTGTTTCATTTACAATCTCCACTATATCATCCAATTGAGAATCAGTTAAATCTGGAGCAATTTTTAACAGGATGGCCTTTTCTTTTTCAAAATTCCTATTTTCATTTTTTAATGCAAAAAGAATTTTTTTTAAGGGTTCTTTTTCTTGTAAATCTCTAAGATTTGGGGTGTTCGGAGAAGAAACATTTACCACGAAATAATCTACATAAGCATGTAATTTTTTAAAACAAATTAAATAATCTTCTAAAGCATTTTCATTTGGAGTGACTTTATTTTTTCCAATATTCCCACCAATAATTAAATCTTTATTTCTATTCTTAAGATTCTCAACTACAGCATCAACACCTAAATTATTAAATCCCATCCGATTAATGATAGCTGAATCTTGTTTCAACCTAAACAGACGTGGTTTTTCATTTCCATCTTGCGCTAAAGGTGTGACTGTTCCAATTTCTATGAATCCAAATCCCAAATTAGAAAGTTCCTTATACATACTTGCATTTTTGTCAAAACCTGCAGCCAAGCCAATTTGATTTTTAAAAGTTAAACCAAAAAGATTTTTCTCTAATTTCTTATTATTATTCTTATATGAATTTTGAATTAGTTGTCGCAAGAGCGGAATCTTTAGAGCAATTTTAAGACATCTTACAGAAAAATAATGAATTTTTTCTGGATCGAATAAAAATAGAAAAAAGCGTACAATTTTATACATAAGGTGCAAATAACATTACAAAAGTAAAATAAAAAAGCGAGAAACTATTAAAGAATCTCGCTTTTTCAATCGATCAATTATTAATTAAAATTTAGCTCTTACACCTTTCCATTTAATTTCTTTACCTCTTACATAAGATTTGTAAGTAACATTTTTAGAAAAACAAACATTAAAATAAAAGAAAGCATCTTTTTCGTTATCCCCACGTTTGTCACCGTTATTTATAGTTCCCCAATTTTCTGCAGGATTTGAAAAATAAACTGCTTCTGGAGAAGTCTCAACTTGATTAGCTTCAAAACTATAATAAGTTGTAGAAACATCATCCATATAATCTGTAAAAGTTTTGAAATATGTAGCTTCAAACATAACCCTCCACATTCTACCTAAACCAACTCTATATCCAATTCCGAAAGGAATTATAGCTGTAACAGCTTTGTAGGAATTTGCACCACCAGGAAGACCTTGCCCTTCAGTATTTAATGGTCTTAAAGAAACACCTTCATATTTAGTACCTGGACCACCTTGAGGATTGTAATATGACAAACCTGCTCCTGTGTAAATGTAAACTTGGGTATTTTTATCCTTCATTCCTTTTAAACCAGGAATATTATTTCGTTTACCAACTTTTTCATTTGCATACACAATGTATTCATAGCGTTGATAAAATGAGATCAAAGTAGATTTAATATTAATTTCCCTGATTCTACGACCTTCATTTTCAGTAAAAAAATCACTTGCACGATACTTACCAAAATTTAATTGTGAAGTAGTTGCAAAATTTGGATGAAAACGATATCTAAAACCAAGCATTACGTTGTAGTTAGTAGCTCTAAAATTCATATCCGCCAACGAATAATCTTTCCCAATTCCATCTTGCCCCCCTAAATCTCCTAAGAATTGTGTTGCACCACCACCAAAAATAAATTCTTTTTTGTTCATTGACCAATTTTTCTGCGTGTTAAAGTTAGAAAATTGAGCAAAAGTGCTAAAACTAATAAGAGAAATCGCTAATATGCTTATACCTGTTTTCATTATTTCTTTTTTTTTGAACTAATATGTGGTTGCCTGCAAAATTAATAACATTTTTCGTTTATAAAAATTAAATTATTGTAAACTTATCAAACCCAAGTTGTTTATGAATAAAATGACCCTGACAATGAATATTTAAAATCTTGAAAAAATATAGACCAAACCATCTGAAATGGATGTCAAAACAACTCTCATTTTTCCTTCATAATTTATGTAAAAAGCCATGCTTGTTTCTTGGTCATTATCTTTTGTTAAATTAACCGTTGCATATTGAAAACCTTCAATTTTTCCTTTAAAAATATTGTTACTATTTTTTCGTATTTCAAACCAGTTTTCAATTTCTTCCTCCGGAATGGTTAAATTAGCCAAGTAGCAAATTGAATCTGAATCAATACACAAATACCAGTCTTTAACTTCTTCATTCTGACCTTTGTAAATCGCATTTTTCTCTTTTTGTAACTGTATAGTAATTTTTTCCTCTTGACCATAAGAAGTGTTTGCAATAAAAAAAAGTAAAAATAAAAAGTAACTAATCTTCATCTTTAAATGGAATTAATGACATACTTTTCAATATATGTCGCGTATTTAGCTCATCATAAGCTTCAATATTAGTAAAAAAAATTCGTTGATCTAATGAAGAACGAATAATTTTTGTAAAAATGGTGTCTGGAATATGATTACTTTTTATCTGAAATGATTCGTAATCCCTTCCTGTGATAAAACTAATTTCAAAAGATGAAATTTTTAATCCAGATTTTGTTTGAATACCGTCCAAACTCCCTAATTTGATGACAGGAATTCTACCATCAAAATATCCTTCGATGTTTGGATAAAAATCACTTTCATTATATTCTTTTACTAACGTTATTTTTTCAATTTCTTGACAAAAGGTATTCGAATATGAAAAAAGAAGAATAAAACTAAGAAATGGCAGTAGTTTCATCAAGTAACTTTTTGAGTAAATCAAGTGTGTTTTCTGATCTGCCTTTTTTATGAAACTCAAGTTTGTACTTAATTTTTGAATCATCAAAATCATTAATTTCCGCATATCCAAGGTTTCCATCAAAATCTATTCCAATAATTACTAAATCATCATTTTTATGAAATCCAATATTTTCGATGGGATTGAGAAATCCATCACCATAAGAATAGCGATTATTTTTATCTTTATTAAAGACAAACACTTGCTTAAATTTCGCAACTTGACTTCCTATCCATAAAAATGCGACCTCAACAGCTAAAGATTTTGGATATGCAATTGGTTTATCAGAATTAAAAACACCAAAACGTGTAGTTTGAAAAGAAAGTGAATTTGAACTTGACACCACATCATTTGCTTCAAGCTTAGCTCTCTCAAGTCCAAGTGCAGATTGTCCATTTTTTTTTGGGATTTGACTTAGCTCGGTTTTTTCTTGCAACAGAAGGTTTAATTTTTTTTCATGTTCCAATTTTTTAGCTTCAAAACTAGTTTTCTTTGAATCTAAAGATTGTTTTTCAGTCTTAAAGGTTTGAATTGCTGCATCAAAATTTTTCTCAGCAAGTTTTAATTCTGCGCCACTTAGTACTGGACGCACATTGACCAAAGCAGATTCGCGACTATTTTGAAATTTCATCAGGTATTTATCTTCATCTTTCGAAAGATCCATTTCTGACCAGGTTTTTTTTGAAAAATTGGGATCTAAATTTTTACTTGGAATGACTTCAAATACTAAATTTTTAAAGCTTGCTAATTCAGGGTAATCCTTTTTATCAAAGTCTAGGTCAAATTTTTGTGTTCCTTTATTTGGGATTTTATAAGCTTCCTGATTTGGTGCTTGTAGTGAGGAAATCTCCGATTTTACCTCTTTAATTTTAAGATCAAGTTTATTTATTTCACTTTCAGTAACTTCAATCTTTTTCTCAATTTTAGCAGCTGTGTTTGAGGATTCAACTTTCACAACTTCTTCTTTTAATAAAGAGTAACTTTCCCATTTTTTATCCCCTTCATTCAAATACCAAAATCCAAAAGTACTTGGATCTTGCGTGGTTATTAAATCCACAAGAATTGGTTTATTTTCATTAATTTTAACTTCCTTGTTAGCCTGTGAACCACGAATCTCGATCATTCCAGCAGATTCAAATGCTTCATTTTTTGACAAATCCATTGGAATTCCTGCAACAAATGCACTTGATTTATCCCTAAATTCACGAATTTTAATTTCTACATTTTCATTTTTCTTTTCAGCTATCAAGGCCCCTTTTGGAATTTCAATTGTTGTTCCGCTTTCTAATGAAATTTTTTCATCCTTACTTGGATTCACAATGAAAGTTGAAAATTTCACATCTTCCTTTTCTAAAGGAGTTTTGATACATTCCGTGTCTTGAGGTAGGTTTTTTGAGTTTAATGTAATATTTTTATCATTCGTTTCATTTTTGTTAGACATCGCATTTAAGCTTACAATTGTTGTTAGACCAACGGTGGCCAGCCCTGCAGAACCCCAAAACCAGGGGTTCTTATAGACAGGAGGCTTCATTTTTTTGTAGGATGAAATGATGTGGTCAAAATTTTGTTGTTTTTCAATTTCATTTGAATTGATTTCTGGTCGATCCAAATTTAGTTTAAAGTTTTCCATATAGATTATTGATTATGAAAATGTGATTTTAATTTTTCTAAAGCCCTAAAAGTCTTGACTTTGGCATTGTTTTCCGATAATTCTAATATTTCACCAATTTCCTTGAAACTTCTTTTTTCAAAAAAGCGCATTTCTAATAATTGGATATCTTTTTCTTTTAATTTTGTCAGTGAATTCATTAAATGGTTAATGTTTAATTGATTATCTTCTTCATCGATTTCAATAATAACATCTTTAATTTGAACCGTTTCAATATTAACATAACGTTCAACTTTTTTATCCCTAAATGACTGATAAAGTTCACTTTTGGCAATTCTATATAACCAAGAAGAAAAAGGTAAACCTTTATTTTCATAGCGTTGGATATTTGTCAAAGCCTTGATAAAAACTTGAGAAACAATGTCGTGTGCGCTCTCTTTATCATCCATACGCTGATAAACATAACGAAATATGCTCTCATGATATTTTTTATACAAAGGACCGAAATCTTCCGGTCGCGCTTGCGCTCTTTGTATCAACACCATATCCTCTTGGATTTTGTCTGGTGTTTGGTGATACATTGGGTTAATACTCATAGTTCTCTGGTTTTAATTTTGGTTTATTTTATAAAGCTTGCAGACTTTATATTTCATATAACTGCATTTATTAAAATTCGTTACACTTATTATACCAAAAAACGAAAAAAAAGTTAAAATATTATATGCAAGCAGAATTTATCTGCAAAAACAATACGAATAAAGTTGAGACTAATGGTTTAAAAATCAGAGAATTCGAAGCGATAACTCGTGTATTCTGTTTTTTCTAACTGATATACCCCATTTAACTGTTCCGTGAAAATTTCAATTAAATAGGTACCAAAATTTTTAGTATAACTGTTATTAAACCATTCTCCATTGTCAGAATAGTTCAAAATAAGTTTGTTATCTTCTAAAAATAAATTAATTTTTATTGAACCACTTGCTTTATTTCTAAAAGCGTATTTAAAACTTTTAGAATACAATTCATTTAAAATCAAAGCTAAAGGAACAATTGGTCTCAAATCTAAATGAATACTTAGATCGATTTCAACATCAATAATGATTTCTTTGTCTTTCACAAAAATTCGCTTCAATTCTTCACCCAAATTTTGAATATACTTATTGATATCAAATTCAGCTAAATTTGGATTTTTATAGATATGTTCATGAACCAAAGAAATGGAATTAATTCGTTCAACAGCCTCGTAAAGAGCATTTTGAACTTCTGAATTAGTTTGTGAATTGGCTTGCAAGCGTAATAAACTAATTATGATTTGCAAATTATTCTTTACCCGATGATGTATCTCTTGTAAAAGCACGGTTTTATCATCATTTTGCTTTTTAACTTCATCTAAGGTTGTAAATAATTCATTTTCAATCACTTTACGAAGATTAATTTGTTTTCTCAAAGATTTATTCCAGAGGTAAAAAATGAAAAACAAAATACCGATAATTAACAAAATTAAGCTAATGTATTTCCAAAAATCTTTATTAGTGGAATTATTTTCAATTTTGATGGTAATCCATTTTTCATTGATCTTGTTTCGATCATTAATTTTAATTGAAGCCAACGCCTTTTGAACAATATTTCTTAACATTTCTTGTTTTTTGGGGAAAGCAAAAGCAACATAATCATTTGAATAATGCGTGTAAGCAGAAATAGAAACATCCTTCGAACCAGTTTCATTGATTGAATAGGAAATTGCGCCTAAACTACCAATTGTAGCAACACTTTTACCAGATGATACATCCTTCACACATTCAGAAAAATTTTTCCGAAGAAGTAATTTAATATTAGGAAAATCACGTTTTAATACTTCATGTTGCATGTAATCCTTCGGAATCGAAATTAATTGATTGTTTAAGTCCTTTACATGCTTGTAATTATTCACATTACTCTTTGTAACGATTACCCACGGCAGATGAATGTAATTTTCAGTAAAAATTAAGAATTTCTTCCTATCTTCTGTGATTCCAGCGCCAGGAACCATCATAATTTCATTGTTTTTTAATTTTTCAAAAGATTGTTCCCAAGTCAAATTTGGATAAGGTTTGAATTTTATTCCAGTTTTTGTTGAAATAATTTTCATATAATCTGCACAAATACCGGAGTATTTTCCATTTTCATAAATTTCAAATGGAGGCCAATTTGGGTCATAACCAAAAGATACTTCAGGATTATTTTTTATCCATAATTTTTCTTCCTCCGTCAAAAATATCCTTTGAGCAGAAATTGAAAAAATAAACAAATGAAAAATTATAGATAAAACTACTTTCAAACTAAAAAATTAAGTTTTTTGACAAAGCTAACAAAAAAAAGTCCTGACTCACATTGAATCAGGACTTTTTTTGAAATAATATTTTGGGAATTCTAAATCTTATTGAACAACACTTGTAAAGTTTGCGTTGTCTTTAAATTTCAAGAATTCTCTATCTTTCAATGCTTTTGCTTTCATTGAAGCATCTTTACTAATTGCACTTTTGATATTAGAAATAACAACATCAACTTTATCCATTCTTGCAGCAGCAACTGCTTTCAAGTAATAACCCATTGCAGTTTCTTTTGCACTTGAAGCATCAATTGTTTTAACTCCAGCATCAGGAGCACCATTTAAAATTTGAGCCAAAGCTTTGTTAAATGAATTATCTGTTCCACATTTAGAAACAGCTTCTGCATATTTACCAGCCAAGATTGAATAATAAGCTAAATTGTATTCAACTTCAGAACCTGCACCTTTAGCAGAATTGAATAATTGAATTGCTTTAGTTTTTTCACCATTTGTTGCGGCGATAGCACCTAAGTTATTTTTTGAAATTGCGTTATCTTGCAAACTGTTAGCAGCTTCGAATTTGAAACCAGCATCAGTTAAATTTTTCAATTTGTACAAACAAGCACCAGCATTATTATGGAAACGAATATCCATTGGATAAGCCAAACAACCGTCGTTGTAAAGTCTTAGTTTTTCATTTAAATCTTCAGTTAAAGTTGCAGTAAACATTAATTCTTCAGCAGTTAATTTAGTAGCATCAGTTTTTGAAATCGCAACTAATTCTTCATCTGTATAACCAGTCAAATCATATTTAACGATAATTTCAGAACGACGTAATAATGGAAATACATTTTTATCTAAGTAAACAAAAGTTTTTGCCATGTTTCTCATTTCTGCTTCACGCTGAACAGGATCTTTGTACATTTCTAATACACGAATAACCAATTGTTTCTCATCTTGAGCCATCATTGATTTTTCTAACTCAACTTTAAAACCATCGTAATCTTCACCTCTTCCTGAAAGGTTATAAATCTCAGTTTGCGCTTTTGCGTTTTTAGATTTTTTAGCTAAATCCATTGTTGCAGTTTTAGCTGTCATTGCTCTTTCTGTTGACAAAGCATCATTTCTACCTTGCTCACCTTCTGGAGAAGCATAACCAACGATATCAATTGACTTGATATTGATTTTAGGATTTGTTTCAGCTGCAGCTAACCAATTTTGAAACTCAACCATATCTTTATCTTTCAATTCATTTTTACGTAAATCAGATTTAGATTTATCAAAATTGATTTGAGCTTTAAAAGTTTGTTCAGTAACACGCTGAAAATTATCATTTTCCATGATTACTTTGAAGTCTTTTTGCACTAATAAAGGAGTGATTTTAGTTCCATCAGCAATTTTAGTCGAAGGAATTTGATCTTTTTCTTTTGTTCCTTTTTTGATCACTCCAGTAACTGTTAAATCTGCATTTTCAAACTCTGGCTTGTATTTTACAACATCTGTGTAAGTAATTTTACCACCTGGCTTGTACATAATTACATTACCATTTCCAGATACTTTTTCACCTTGAATTGTAACCGTTTTTAAAGGAGTAGAACCTAACATTGGTGTAATTTCAGCAGAAGCCTTTTTCTTGATTCCTTTTTCAGGTAACTCAGCAGTAATAGTTACTTTAACGCTATCCCCATGCATCTCCAATGGATTTGGAGTTACGGCATACTTAACGTCTTTAATTAAGTCGCAACTACCAAGGAATAAACCCGAGAAAGCAACAAAAAACAAAACCTTAATCGTATTTTTTTTCATATTTATAATTTATATTAATATTCAAATTTTCAACAAAACTAATAAAAATATGCCATTCAACAAATTATTTTTTTTTATTTTATCTATAATTATTCACTAGTGTCCGATAAAAATTAGAATCGGGGATTTTTCAACCTACAACCCAGTGTTTAGTGGTTTTTTTATTTGATTTTCAAAAGTAAGCCCTACAT
>JBIKSI010000092.1:0-14631 GCA_044348665.1 Crocinitomicaceae bacterium | reverse complement strand
TCTAATTACTAAGCGGAATTTTTATTAAATTTGTAACTATGATTGTCAGGACGAAGATAAGCAAAAGATATCCGTCAATTGCAAGTCTTCGTCTTTTTTTTAAATTTTCAATGTTGACAAAGTAGGACTAATAAAGAGGAATATTTTCTGCTCCTCTTTTTAAACCAATTATAAATATGAAGTTTAGTCGTGTAGGGTTTATAATGTAAAACCAATTCCAAATTTCATGTAAAAAGGAATACTAATGAATTTATTTGCAAAATCACTACTTTCAGGGTCTCCCGCTTTTTTTGGATAGATTCCAGGTCTAACTCCCATCTCACCATTCATATACAAACCTGGTTTAGTAATGCGTTTGTAAAATTCGTTTGTGCTTACACCAACTTTGAAACCAAGTCGTCTTTTTTTAACGTCATCCACTTTTATTTCATCAAAAGTAGTTGATCCCGCATTTTGAAAAAAGATTGATTCACCATTTGCAATACTTGGAGCAAACAACAAATCAAAATTAACCAATTTGAATCTAGTACTTTTTAATTTAGTTCTTGGGTATGATTTATAGTGAAAAAATGTTTTGTAGCTTGTAAATTCCCCCATAGAATAAGACAAACCAATTATTGTTGATGAAAAAGGTAAAATAAATCCTGAAGGAACAACTGCGTTATTTTCCAATTGGATAAACTCGAAACTTGTATCTGCTTTTGCAGCATCATAAAAAACATTAGAAGCCATATTGTTTATCGTTACTCCAATACCTCTAGTTTTTCTAGACTTTACTTCGTAATCTGTTTTAAAAGAATAAAAAGTTGTAGTAACCACATTCCCTGACCTACTTGATCCAATATATTCATTTCCAATTGTTGGACTGACATTAGAGGATATTGTTTCATCTTTAAAATTAAAGTAAGCAGCAAGTTGTAAATTTCGATATTTATTTCCTTTATCCAACAAAGCGCTCTTGCTGATAAAATCTGAATTACTCACATCAAACGCATAAGAACCTTTAAAAGTGAACCTTTTAGGGGAGTATGCTCCAACAACTTCACCATAAATCCCACCAGAAAAAGAAGAAATATCTACTCCCACAGTTCCAGCGACATTGTAGCTTGATCTTCTTGGGTCATCAAATTTTTTGTCAATTCGTAATTCTGGGTCAGTAGGTGAAACGTAATTTCTTTTATCTTGACCAAAAGCTGAGAAAGAACTTGCAACAAGCCCTGCGATTAAAAGTGTGTTTTGAATTTTCATGACTGTAATTATTAATTATGAAACAAAATTACAGTTGTATGAGAAAATGGTTCTAAGTAAATTTACGTAAAATGAAAACAGCATTAAAAAAAATCTAATGCTGTTTTGAAAAAATATTTATTTTTAGATTGTTAGTGCAAACCAAGCTGCCTGTATCTTTCATCGATTAATTGTGCATACTTGAATTTCAAGGCATCACTAACGAAGCTTTTTTCAAGTACTTCCAATATCTCGGGCTTTGCATACTCGAACAATTCCAGGGTATTATCCAAGATTTTTTTATTCAAACCGCACAGTTCGTAAGCAGCTAAAAAATCTCCGTATTTTAATTTCCGTTTCTTGGCGTGCAAGGTCAAGGCTAATTCTTCCGTGTCTGCTTCGTTCACCAATGCAGTAGGAACCAAGTCATACGCTGGACTTAAACTCATTCCTAAGCCCTCTTTTTCCAAGAGAGAAAAGTTTTTTAAGTGCATGTCGCTGTTTCCTGTAAAAAAACTAAATAACACCAATTCGTAAAAATTGCTGACATCCAACAAGGGAGTAGCGGAATATTTCAACAATAATTTTGCAACTTGCTCGTGACTACCTTTGTACTTATCCTCTGTCAAGCGTTCGCTCAATTGGCACATATCTTCCATGTGGAGCTTGCTTTTTCGCGTTCTATCGACACGTTTTGTGATGTAACATAAGGTTTCATCTTCCAAACGGATTAAACTATGTGGCACCACTTGCAAGCCACAAGTGGCAGCCATGTGCATGGTAACACTTTCGAGTTCTGGCAATTCTGGATAATATTCCGAAGGTGGTTTTAAGATATAATCGCCATAAAGACCAACAATGGTTAGTTTTTTGGTAAGATTTTTTTCTTCTTTCCGATACAAACTCAAAGAAACCTTAGCTTGAACACCTGTTACAGCCATTTGACTTTGAATTACTTGTGTTGCTAAATCTTGTAAATTATCTAGTTTATAATTGAGTTGCGGAGTTTTCAATTGTCCGTAAAAACGTTTGTTGCAAGCTTGATGTACTTCTGTATCAGCTTCATGCAAAGGTTCATAACAATGTAAGCAGCGCTTTCCGAAGAAGGCAGTTGGCTCATTTACTTCGTTCGTAAAATGTGCCTTTCTTGCTAAATATTTCTTTTTAAAATTTTTCATTGTTTTGTACACTTACTGCTCCAATGCAATCTTTACAACAGCTTAAAAGTAAGCCCATTCTATCTCTATAATTTATTTTCCAATTTCGTTCTGCAATGTCCAACAGCCAGCCTTCAGGAATTAGACCATCGAAAAACGAAAACAAGGTCTTGCTATGATATATTTCTTTTCGCAAGGGGAAGGTTAAACTTATTGCACGTGCAGCCTTGTCATTCAAATAGATTTCATCGTATTTAAAAAAGTAACCTTGTTCATTTTCTGAAACAACGCCGCAAAATTGCTCCTTGAAAAACACTTTTCCGCTTCTTTCCATGCTTATTGTGGATTAATTAAGTCTTCTCTATTCATGGGAACGGGACCCAACTGTTCTCCAAACAAACGCAACACATCGTTCACTTTATCCAAGCGTAGCGTGGTTTTTCCTTGTTCTAAATCTCGAACAAAACGCAAACCAACACCCGCTTTCAAAGCTAATTCTGTTTGCGTCAAACGATTTTGCTTGCGTTTTAACTTAATGTGTTTGCTTAAATCGCCAAGTTTTTCTTGCATTTTTATACCCTTTAAAGTGCAAATATACAAAAATATTGATAATTCATGCCATTATGGGTATATTTTTATAACATTTAGTGTATTATATACCTTATATGGTATAAATAAATGTACCTACTAAGAAAAATGAACTAAATTTGAATAAAAATGTACTTAGACTTACAAAAAAAATATAATGAAAAAACTTAAGGTTCTATTAATACTATTTCTTTGCTTTTCAATAAAGATTCAATCACAAATAGATTTTTTACAACTAGATTGCGCCCACGGACATAGTTGCTGTTCTGTTGGGTGCAGGTGTTGTAAAGAACAATTCCGTCCTCAAAAATACGATACGATTTCATTAAAAACGGTGAAGCGTGTAAAACGAACTATTATTTCTGAGCACTTTCAATATGCATTGGATAAAGCCAAGTATCCAGTTAGAATTACTTTTCAATATGAGAGCTTAGGAAGTAACAAACTTGAGAGTTATTTTCTTCCAAATCTTTATTATTTCTCAGAGCATAAACAAGCTTATCAGAATGATAAATCGCCCTTGTTATTTGCTATTGAAGAATTTGAGAAAACAGGAAAAATAGTACTTGTTGACCAAAAAGATAATTATGTATTATTGAATGAAGTAGGACAAAAAATTCCGTTTCAATTTCATGCAATTTCTAAAGTTTCCAATTCGTTAAGCATTGGAATAATTAAGCAATCTTATACTAATGTTCTTACTTTTTTAGACAAAAATTTGAATCAAATTGGAGAAATGCGTTACCAAGAAATAATTCCAATCAATCAAAACAACTATTTTTTAGTGAGAGATTTTGATCGTAAATATGGAATTGCCAATGAAGAGGGAAATGTAATAATTCCAGTTATTTATGACGAAATTCGATATATTGGTCACCAATTATTTTCAGCGCAACAAGGCCAACAAATAGTTATATTAAGTAACAAAAATATTCCCATCACCAAAGAAAAATACCTTGCAGTAAGAGAATTTTCAGATGGATTAGCTGAAGTCACAAATTTAAAACACGAAAAAGCATTTATTGATTCTGCTGGCTATGTGGTGTTTAAGCATAAATTTATGAGTAATTCATTTGCAAATGGACTATGTTCTGTTGAAAAGGATGGGAAAATAGGTTTCATGAACAAAAAAGGGGATTTAGTAATTGATTTTCAATTTGATAGAGTGAGGGATTTCCATCAAGGTGTTGCTCCTGTTGCACTTGGAAAAGATTCTAATAAAGATAAATGGGGATTAATTGATGTTAAGGGGAATTTTATTAACGATACCAAATACGATGAAATAGAAACTTTTAAAAACGGATTAGCCAGGGTTTTCATTAACGGCGTGGGTTATGGCTTCATAGACATCAAAGGGAACGAAGTTTTTAAACCAATTTATCGAATTGAAGGATATGGTTCAAAAAATGATTATTTTATTCAAAATAGAATCATTCGTTCGACCATTGGAAAAAACAAAAGTTTAGAAATTGTTAATCAAAAAGGAGAACAAACTTTCGATTTATCAAATTACATTGCAGCACATTTTATCTCTGATAGTAAAATTCCCTATTCTTATTTGCCCTACATAATGGTATATGAAAGTGATACCACTAGAAATTTAATAGATTTTGAAGGGAAAAAGATGTTGAAAAACAACTACCAAGTGATTTCGATTGTTGGCGAGGATGTAGCATTTGTAAAATCTGGTGGAACTCAAAAATTAATCCGTTTATCGAATGAAGAAACAATTCTTGATTTTGGAACTAACAAAAATATCAAATTCGACGGTTATTTTTATGAGATAAATTTAGGTGAAAAGATTGAAATTTATAACACCAAAGGTGAAAAGATTGAATCGCTTAATTAGTGAATCTAAATTATTTACAAAAATATTTTTATAAACGCTGTTGTTCCATTGTTTAATTCAGAATCATATTCAATTTCGCCATGAATTGCGTCTAAACGACTTTTTAAACTTGTCAAACCAATTCCAGATTTCGCAGTTGAAACATCAAATCCTTGTCCGTTATCTTCAAAAATTAAACTTAAAATGTTATTTTTTTTACGCAAAACAATGTTTATCTCTGTGGCTTTGGCGTGCTTCAAGACATTGTTAATCAATTCTTGACAAATGCGATAAATATTCACTTCGATTTTCTCATCCAAACGTTCCTCCATCGAAAATGCTTCAAAATCAAAGCTAATGCCATTGTTGGTAAAACTGCGTTCAAATAAATCTTCCAATGCAGGAATTAAACCCAATTCTTTTAGCGAAATTGGCATCATTTGGTAGGAAAGTTCACGTAACTCTTTCGTAATTTTAGTCAATTTGGAATCTAGTTCACTTTTTTCATTGACTTCTGACAAATTCATTTTCAAAACAGTTAAATCCTGAACTATTCCGTCGTGTAATTCCTTAGCGATACGGGTACGTTCATTTTCTTGACCTTCAATGATAGATGCTAATTTTTCTTCTTGAAAAAGCAACTTGACTTGTGCTGCCTTACGTGCATTCCTGAGGTAAATAATCACAAAAATTCCAATTGCAATAATAATTACAAACAAAAGGATAAGGAGGTAATTATTTTTTTTTCGCTTTTCTGCAAGTGCCTTTGCCTCCGCAATTTGTTTTTCTTGAGTAATTTCTTTTGTTTTTAGCTGCGTTTCAAATTGATTAATTTGATTTTGATTTTCTTCCAAATATATTTTTCTTTCTAATTCAAATATTTGGTCATAAATCAAATATGCTTCTTTAAAATTCCCCTCTTCGTATAAAATTCCCCTGTAAAAGATAAGTGCAGTTTGAATACTATGTTTGTCGCCGTATTTTTTTGTCAAATCAATAGCCAACTTAAGCTTTTGTTTTGCTTCTTTTATTTTTTTTTGACCCCTAAGGAAATTACCGTAAAAAACTAAATTTGAACAAATTAAGTTAGTGTCCTTTAATTCAAAAGAACTTTTTTCAAGGGATAAAAATATTGGCTCACATAAGTGAAATCGATTGGTTCGTTCGTATAAAGTTGCTAAAAGCCTATAACTCAAAAGTTTATTCCTCAAACTTGGAGGTCCATTTTTTTCAGAGAGTGCACTGGACTTTTTTAAGTAAATTTCTGCTTGTTCAAATTCAAATAAATCAATCGAATTTCCTCCGATATTGTTGTAATTTGTTGCCTCTAAAATTTTCAAGTTTGCCCTGTATCTCGGCAGACTTTTTAAATGATACAATTGATTCTTTTAATTTTTGATTGTACGATTGTGAAAAACCAATGAATTTGTAAAAAAAGGCTTCTGCTGAATCTAATTTGTTTTTTTGCGCTAAATCAATCCCCTTAACACAAACTTCTGTTAACTTGCCATAATTACTAACTTCTAAGGCACGTTGAGCTAATTTTTCATAAAGCAAAACTTTCGTTTTTTCATTTAATTTTGCCTTTTGATTCAAGGAATCTAGGAAAGAAAATGCTTTTTGACTGTCGTAAATTTCATCTGACTTCTTAATGATTGAGCTTAAGTTTTTTTGCGAAAACGAGAACAATGAGAACAATATACTAAATAGAATTAGTGCCAATTTTACTTGAGAAAACACATACTTTGACATTTAAACAATTATATTTTTAATGGCAATACTAATTAATTTGGCAACCGAATTGACCTCAAATTTCTGCATGATGTTATTTTTGTGCGTTTCAACAGTTCTAGGACTCAAAAATATCTTGTCAGCAATTTCTTTAGGACTTAATCCATCGCACAACAATTTAAGAACTTCCATTTCACGTTCAGAAATTTCTTCTTTTAAGTTTAGATTGGCAGTATTTTTATTCGACTTTCCTTTCAGTGAATTTTGAACTTCAGAAGAATAATAAACAGAGTCAGTTTGTAAAGACAAAAAAGCCTCGTTTAGTTCCTCAAAACTGCAATCTTTGTTTAAAAATCCTTTTGCTCCAGCATTGATACAAGCTTGAATGACAAATTTTTCGTTCAGCATGGAAAGCATAAAAACTGGAAGTTTAGGGAAATCTTTTTTTAGATTCTCTAATGTCATTTTTCCATCCCAAACAGGCATTTCGTAGTCTAAAAAAATCAAATCAGGTTTTTGCGTAAAACAAGCGTTGAATAATTCTTTGCCATTTTTAAAATTTTTGACTGTTTCAACACCCTCAATTTTTTGTAGTAAATTTGAAATACCTTGTGCAACCAATTCATGGTCGTCAGCAAGATAAATTAATTTAACATTTTCCAAAAGCTACATTTTTCTGCAAAAGTAGAAAAATTCCCTTTGATTAAACTAATTTTCACGTTCAAATTTGAATAACTCCTTCGAATTTATTTCTTTCAACACCAATTCTCGTTCATCTAGGCTTTGAATTTTAAAAATTTCTTGCGTTTTTTCATTCAAATAATTGATTTTTAACTCTTCATAAAAGTGGAAATACTCAAAATTAATGGGAATTACCTTCTTTTTTACACTTTTGCCGTTTATTTTTATTTGCTCCGAATATTTTCCATTAAAATTTAAAAATGGATTAGGTAAATTTAATTTTAGTAAAATAATAATTTCCTTATTTACTTGCTCGCAATCTTTGGACTTTAAAACCCAAAAACCACACAGTTTTTTGTAAACAGAAGAAGTATCAAATTCCAAAATTGCCATTCGTGTAAAAATTATTTTTCAAAATTAAGACAAGTACTTTGAAGAATTCTACGTAAAAAAACGTAAAAATTAAATCAATAAAAATTTGGATTTATAATTTTTTCTTCTTAGCTTTGAAATACTTAACTAAATATTATGGATCGAGTCAAAAGTTTTCAACGCGTATTGATTTCATTGATGATACTATTGAATTTATTGGTGTTTTTGATGAAAATGTAATCAATATTTAATGAATTACAATGATTTTTTTATTCTACTGCAGAATAAACTAAAAGGCGCAAATTTTTAACTATAACCTTAAAACCTAAAATTTTAAAAAAATTAAAATGACAACTAACAAAACAAAAATTAGAACAAATGCCAAAAAAGACATTGAAGCTAAAAAAAAGCACACCAAAACTTGGCTTGCATTTCAAGAGGCAATAAAAAACCCAGGAATTGTTGTAGTTGATAAGAAAGCTGTTATGAAATAGTCATGGCTCGTTTTCTGCTTGATACAAATGTTTTAGTAAATATTATTTCTGGTGATTATGAAGCATTTTCGAATGAGATTCTTGATATCTTTGATGACTATTCAAATCAATTATTTACAAGTTCAATAGCTGTTTTAGAATTACAACAGCTGCACCGAATAGGTAAAATAAAACCAAAAAAATACAGAAGTATTTATGAATTAGTTTTTTCAATTGAAAATGATTTCAATATATTGATACTCCCATTTGGAAAGGAACAATCGCTCGTTTTATCAAAATTAATTTCTGTTTCTAATCACAATGATCCTTTTGATCACGCAATAATTTCTCATGCAATCTCAGACAAACTTAATTTGGTCTCTTCGAACAGAAAGTTTGACAAATACTTGAATCAAAATTTAAAATTTGTGTTTAACAAAAGATAAAATTGGTTTGTTTTAAACATTTTTACCTTGTCCCCTTTCAAAATTAATTCCTAAAGCATTTTTTCTTAACTTTGTTCCTTTATTTCAACAAAATGAGCAAAAAATACAACGAATACAAAGGATTAAATCTTAGCGAAGTAGCGAAATCTATTCAAGAAAAATGGGCAGAAGAACAAACCTTCGAAAAATCTATTTCTTCTCGAGACGATAACAATCCATTTGTGTTTTTTGAAGGTCCGCCATCTGCAAATGGACTTCCAGGAATTCACCACGTAATGGCTCGTTCCCTCAAGGATATTTTTTGTCGTTATAAAACTTTACAAGGTTTTCAAGTAAAACGTAAAGCTGGTTGGGATACGCACGGTTTACCAGTTGAATTAGGCGTTGAAAAAGAATTGGGAATCACCAAAGAAGACATCGGAAAAAAAATCTCGGTAGACGATTACAACAAAGCTTGCAAAGAAGCAGTAATGCGTTACACCGATATTTGGAACGATTTGACCGTAAAAATGGGGTATTGGGTCGATATGGAAAATCCATACATCACTTACGATTCAAAATACATGGAATCCGTTTGGTGGCTCTTGGCTCAATTATACAAGAAAAACTTAATTTACAAAGGTTATACCATTCAACCCTATTCTCCAGCGGCTGGTACAGGACTTTCTTCTCACGAATTAAACCAACCTGGTTGCTACCGCGATGTGAAGGATACGACTGTTGTTGCGCAGTTTAAGGTGGCTTCGACTTCGCTCAGCCACCTTGGAAATCTATTCCCGACTTCGCTCAGCCACCTTGCACAAAAATTCCAAAAATTAAACGATCGTGGACTGAGCGGAGCCGACCGTGGACTGAGCGGAGCCGAAGTCCACTTCCTGGCCTGGACAACAACTCCTTGGACTTTACCTTCAAACACAGCTTTATGCGTTGGGCCAAATATCGAGTACGTTTTGATTCAAACATTTAACCAATATACTTTTGAGCCAATCAATGTAATTTTGGCGAAAAACTTGGTTGGATATCAATTTTCAAAAGGTTTTCAGCCAGTTGAAAATGTTAATGATTTAGATGCTTATAAATCTGGCGATAAATCAATCCCTTATTTCGTTTCAGAAGCAGTTTTAGGAAAAGAATTAATTGGAATTAAATACGAACAATTGCTACCATACGCTTTACCTCACGAAAATGCTGAAAATGCTTTTCAAGTAATTGGTGGTGATTTTGTTACAACGGAAGACGGAACTGGAATTGTACATATTGCACCTACTTTTGGTGCGGATGATGCACGTGTTGCCAAAGAAAGTAATGTGCCGGGAATGTTAGTTTTAAACGAGAATGATGTTCCAGTTCCATTAGTTGATTTACAAGGTAAATTCCGTCCAGAAATGGGAGAATTTGCTGGAATGTATGTTAAAAATGAATATTACAAAGAAGGTGAGGCTCCAGACAAATCTGCTGACGTGCAAATTGCCATCAAACTAAAAGAAGAAAACAAAGCCTTTAAGGTTGAAAAATACGAACACAGTTATCCGCATTGTTGGAGAACAGATAAACCAGTTTTATATTATCCTTTGGATTCTTGGTTCATAAAGGTTACGGACAAAAAAGACCGTTTAATTGAATTAAATAAAACCATTAACTGGAAACCAGAATCAACTGGAACTGGTCGTTTTGGAAAATGGTTAGACAATATCAACGATTGGAATTTATCGCGTTCTCGTTACTGGGGAATTCCGATTCCGATTTGGTCAACAGAAGATGGTGACGAAAGAATTATCGTAGATTCAGCTGAAATGTTGAAAAACGAATGTGATAAAGCTGTTCAAGCTGGTTTCATGACAGAAAATCCGCTGAAAGATTTCACGGTGGGCGATATGTCTGATGCAAATTACGCCAAAATTGATTTCCACAAAAATTACGTGGACACAATTACGCTAGTTTCTCCATCAGGAAAAGCAATGAAACGTGAAGCTGACTTAATTGATGTTTGGTTTGATTCTGGCGCTATGCCTTATGCTCAGTGGCATTATCCATTTGAAAACAAAGAAATGGTTGAAAATGCAAAAGGTTATCCAGCAGATTACATCGCTGAAGGTGTCGATCAAACGAGAGGTTGGTTCTATACTTTACATGCAATTTCAACTTTAATTTTTGATCAAGTAGCATACAAAAACGTGATTTCAAACGGCTTAGTTTTGGATAAAAATGGTCAGAAGATGTCAAAACGTCTTGGTAATACAGTAAATCCATTTGAAACTATTGAAAAATACGGTCCAGATGCTACGCGTTGGTACATGATCACCAATGCTCAACCATGGGACAATTTAAAATTTGATTTAGACGGAATTACTGAAATTCAACGGAAATTTTTCGGAACGCTTTACAATACCTATTCGTTTTTTACACTTTACGCCAATATTGATGGATTTTCTTACGCAGAGGCTGAAATTCCACAAAATGAAAGACCTGAAATTGACCGTTGGATTTTGTCTCGTTTAAATTCTTTGATTCAAAATGTAGAAGAAGCATTTGATTCGTATGAACCAACAAAAGCAGGACGACTAATTCAAGAGTTTGTAAACGATCAGTTGTCGAATTGGTATGTGCGTTTATGCAGAAGACGTTTCTGGAAAGGCGATTATTCTTCTGATAAAATATCTGCCTACCAAACACTTTATACGTGCTTGGAAACGGTTGCTATATTAGCTTCCCCGATTGCGCCATTTTTTATGGATCAATTGTACCGAGATTTGAATTCAGTTACAAACAAACACGAAGCAAATTCAGTACATTTAGCTAATTTCCCAAAAGTAAATGCTAATTTAATTGATTTGGAATTAGAAGCTCAAATGGAAATTGCACAACAAGTTTCATCTTTGGTATTAGGTTTACGTAAAAAAGTAAATTTACGTGTTCGTCAACCCTTACAAAAAATAATGGTTCCTGCATTAAATGCAGATTTTGCCAAAAACATTCAGCACGTGCAAGATTTAATTCTTTCAGAAGTAAATGTAAAAGAATTGCAATTATTGGAAGAAGGAAATGCTATGTTAGTGAAAAGTATCAAGGCAAATTTCAAAACGATTGGTCCGAAATACGGTAAACAAATGAAAGATATCGTTACGATGGTTTCACACATGAACCAAACTGACATTGCCGCTATAGAAGCAAATAACGGTTGGACAGGTGAAGTTAGCGGAACTTACGTGGAACTAGATATTTCAGACTTTGAGATTCAAGCACAAGACATTCCAGGTTGGTTGGTGAATTCTGAAAACGGAATTACAGTTGCCTTAGACATTACCTTGACGGATGATTTAAAACGTGAAGGAATTGCACGGGAGTTAGTTAACCGTGTTCAAAATTTACGAAAAGATTCTGGATTAGAGGTAACAGACAAAATTCGTTTGACAGTTGAATGTTCAGCAGAAATTCAGCAAGCAATTGCTCAAAACCAAGATTATGTCTCTAACGAAGTTTTAGCGAGTGAAATTTCTTTTGGAAGTTTGGGTGAAAATGCTGTTGTTATTGATTTGGTGGAAGAAGGAGATTCTAAGATTGAGTTGGTGAAAGGATGATTTTAGAAAATTGTTGTAATTAATAATTCTGTTAATAAATGAAAAAATCACTTATTCTAATACTTTGTTTGTTCCAATTTTCAGTTGTTTTCTCCCAAGTCGATTCAACGCAGTTAAAAAATGATGTTTCTTCGATTGATAGCATTTTAGCTGCAATGTACGATGTGATTTCAGGTCCAGCAGGTCCAAGAGACTGGAATAGATTTAGAAATTTGTATCATGCAAAAGCGTATATGGGGGCAATTTACAATAAACCCGACGGAACAATGGGATACAGAACTTTTACACCAGAAGAATACATTGTTCGAAGCACACCTTTCATGAATGAAAAGTCATTTTACGAAAAGGAATTGGGAAGAGAAGTGATGCATTTTAAAAATCTGATTTCTGTTTTTTCTGCCTATCAATATGAAACTCCTGACAAAAAACAGAGAGGAATTAACTCTGTACAATTGATTTTTTCAGAAAACCGTTGGTGGATTTCTTGCGTCATTTGGGAAGAAGAGTCGAAAGACAATCCACTTCCTGAATTTATCCTAAAAAAATAGTTGTTAATCCTTTAAGGATTCTTGCGCTGTTTCCTCGATAATTTTTTCTGCTTCCTTTTCACCAAAGTAATTGTCTAATACCTTGTGCAAAATCCAAATAACTGGTATTAAACTAATTGCAATTAGAACTTTTAATAAGTAAGCAAAACTTGCATTTTGAAAAAATTGAGAAAAAGTCCAAACTCCTGGAATTACAAAAGCAATGATTTGTACGATAAAAGTGTCAATCAACTGGCTTACTAAAGTAGAAGCAGTTGCTCGTAGCCATAAAGATTTGTTTCCAGTTCGTTTTCTTACAAACCAAAACACAAAACTATCAATCAATTGTGAAACAATAAAAGCGATTAAACTTGCTACAATCATGAACATGCTTTGTCCAAAAACATTATTGAAAGATGCATCTGTGGTTGGGGAAAAATCAACCGCAGGAATTTTAAGTGCAATAAATAAGATGAAGAAAATGTAAGAAATCAGTCCAACGGTAATAAATGTCAATTTCCTAATAAATTCTTTCCCATAATATTCATTTAATATGTCTGTTAGAACAAAAACAAAAGGCCATAAGACTAAACCAACGCTGTTTACAAAAGGACCGCCAAAGCTAATCAATTTGCTTCCTACCATTTCTGCAACAATCGTATTCGTGATAAAAAATCCTGATAAGATAATGAGTACCGTAGTCTTTTTATTCTGTGTGAAATTCATGTGTGATAGTCTATTTTAGTTCTGAAAATTAATGATTTCAATCAAAATGACAAATAATTCTTAAATTTGTTTTAAATTCTCCATACAATGAAACTCAATTACCAAATAATTAATCCTAAGCAAGAAAGAACGGTAGTGTTTTTACATGGTTTCTTGGAATCATTAAGTATGTGGAGACTTCTAGATTTAGAAAGTATGCCATTCCGCTCCATTTTAATTGATTTGCCTGGTCATGGCAATTCAGAACTTGTTGTGGAAAGCAAGCAGGAAGAAAGGATTGTGTTAATTGCCAAAAAAATAAATTCGTTCCTGTTTGAATTAGGAATCAAAACTTTTGATATCGTGGGTCATTCACTCGGTGGTTATATAGCCATCGAATTGCACAAACAAATACAAAACAATAAAAATAAAATAGTATTATTGCATTCAAACTTTTGGGAAGATGAATTTCAAAAAAAAGAGGATAGAAATCGCGTTATCGAAGTAGTAAGGAAGAACAAATCTTTTTTTATTAAAGAAGCCATACCAAATTTATTTTTGGAAGATTTTAAAAACTCTGAATTTGTAAAAGAATTAATAAAAGAAGCATTATTAATTGATGCTTTGTCTATAATTTATTATTCAGAAGCCATGAGAGATCGACTATCAAATGAAAGCTATTTTTCTGAGAATCTGACGAGTTTTTTTGTCGTTCAGGGTGAAAATGATAAAATTGTACCCAAAGAAAAAATGAAATCCTTTCCGATTATAAACTTCACCGAAATCAAAAATGCAGGCCACATGGGCCATTTTGAAAATCAGAAAGATATTGAAAAATTTTTAAGAATATTTTAGCTTTTCACCAACTTTTGTTTTTGATACAAAACTTGTATGTATAAATTTTTTAAGTGATTATCCAGCTCTTTCCTCATCACTCCTTTTGGAGATAACTAAAAAAGAAGCTTAAAATCCGAAGGAGCGGACGAAATAAAACACATTATTTTTGAAAGTTTCAGTTATTCAATAATTTTTGTTAAATTTGAAAATTAAAAAATTACTCGAATTATGAAAAAAGTTTACTTAAGTTTATTTGCTATTGCACTTGCCTCAGTTTCGATGGCTCAAGGCAAAGTAGCTAATAAATCAGCTTTAAAAGCTAAAAACTATGTCTCAGTTACTGAGAATAAGAAAGCAAAAAAGGATGCTGTTGTTTCAAACAAAGCGATTCTTTACACAAACACATTCAATAATGCTGCTGATTGGACAGGATCCAATACAAGTGCACCTGCACAAGATTGGGAGTTTTCAACTGATCCTG
>JBIKSI010000091.1:0-14641 GCA_044348665.1 Crocinitomicaceae bacterium | reverse complement strand
TACAGTATTGCCTAAAAATTATCCTTTCAAAAATTTTGAGTATTCACCAAAATTATTTTTCTAATAGGAAATACTCAAATCTAGTTCAAATTAGGGTCTGACTTTTTCAGCAGACCCTAATTATTAAAATTTAAACAAGGAAAACTCACAATAGAATAAGTCAAAAAATTAATGCTAGAGAATTTAATTGAACAAAGAATCAACAAATTCCTCTTTGTCAAACAATTGTAAATCTTTCATGCCTTCACCCACCCCAATAAATTTAACAGGAATCTGCATTTGGTCTGAAATCCCAATGACAACTCCTCCTTTCGCCGTACCATCTAATTTAGTAATTGCTAAAGCAGAAATTTGTGTTGCAAGAGAAAATTGTTTCGCCTGTTCAAATGCGTTTTGACCAGTAGAACCATCCAACACTAGTAAAACTTCATGAGGTGCATCTGGAATAACTTTTTCCATAACACGACGAATTTTACTCAATTCAGCCATCAAATTCACCTTGTTATGCAAACGACCTGCTGTATCGATAATCACCACGTCTGCATTTTGAGCCTTAGCAGATTGTAGTGTATCAAAAGCGACAGATGCTGGATCAGCTCCCATTCCTTGTTGAACAATAGGAACCCCTACTCGCTCCGACCAAATTATTAATTGATCTACCGCAGCGGCACGAAATGTATCAGCAGCACCTAAAACAACGCTCAAGCCTTGAGATTTAAATTGGTGTGCTAATTTTCCAATCGTAGTTGTTTTACCAACACCATTCACACCAACCACCATGATTACGTGAGGTTTATTTTTGAATTCAAATTCACCTTTTGCATTGCGATCTTTGTCATTTTCTGATAACAAGGCAACAATTTCTTCCTTTAACACTTGATTTAACTCACTAGTATTTATGACTTTATCTCGTGCGACGCGAGCTTCAATGCGCTCAATGATTTTTAATGTTGTTTCAACGCCAACATCAGAAGTAATTAATACCTCTTCCAATTCATCTAAAACATCTGCATCAACTTTTGACTTACCAACAATTGTTCGTGTCAATTTTGACAAAAAGCTCTGTTTTGTTTTTTCTAAACCTTTATCTAAAGATTCCTTTTTCTCTTTTGAAAATAATCCAAAAAATGCCATACTATAAAATTAAAAAACCTCGAACCATAAACAGGAACGAGGTCAAATATACTAATTATTTTGATTAGTTTTTTGTAAACCAATCTTTCACTTTATCATTGTGAACGATTTCTTGCTTAAAACTGAAAGAACCTTTATCAGTTTTAATCATTTTAATTACTTTCGTATGCTCTTTACCTCCTCCTTTTTGTAAGGATGCTACAACTTTCTTTGCCATTTCTTTTCAATTTAAAATTTAAATCTTTTGAATCAAAAATTCAATCTATCTAAACTGCGCTAACGCTTGTTATCAATCAAAAGCTTTCGCTTTTTCTTACTTAATTTCTTTGTGAACAGTCATTCTTTTAAGAATAGGATTGTATTTTTTAATCTCCATTCTCTCAGGTGTGTTTTTTCTGTTTTTTGTAGTAATGTAACGAGATGTTCCAGCTTGACCAGACTCTTTGTGCTCAGTACATTCTAAAATCACCTGAATTCTATTACCTTTTGCTTTCTTTGCCATTTCTTTTTAAAATTATGATTAATGAACTATGAATTAATGAATAAAAATTCACAATTCAATCTCACTTTAAATATCCTTTTTCGCGAGCTTCTTTCAAACAAGCTGAAATCCCGTTTTTGTTAATTGTTCTTAACGCAGAAGTCGAAATCTTTAACGTAATGTAAGAATCTTCCTCTGGAATAAAAAACTTCTTAGTAACTAAATTTGGGAAAAACTTTCTTTTAGTTTTTCTATTTGAGTGAGAAACATTATTCCCAACCATTACAGACTTTCCTGTTATTTGACAAACTCGTGACATTGCTATTATATTTAAATACTTATTCTTTAAGCGGGTGCAAAGGAACTAAAAATATATGGAACCACCAAATATTTTTGTAACTTTTTTTTATAAAATTACTTCAAAAAATGAATTCTTAACAAATTCAAGGCTGCAAATATAGTCATTTTCATGTTTCTTTCTCGATTATCTCCAAAATAAAAACATTTTGTGATAATTTTTTCTTTCGATGCAACCGCAACCCAAACTGTTCCTACTGGTTTATCTTCTGTTCCACCATCTGGACCAGCAATTCCAGTTGTTGCAATACAATAATCTGTGCATAAAACTTTTAGTCCTCCAAGTACCATTTCTCTTGCTGTTTCTTCACTTACAGCTCCAAATTCATCCAATGTTTCTTGCTTCACATGTACCATTTTGCTTTTTAACCCATAACTATAGGCAACGATTGAACCTTCATAATAAGAAGATGAACCAGGAATACTTACTATTTCATTAGCAATTCCACCAGCGGTGCAGCTTTCGACAGTTGAAACAGTTTTCTGTAAAGCATTTAATTTTTCACCTATACTTCTTGCTAAAGAATCGTTTCCAAAACCAAAAACATGATCAGGGACTAGTTCTTGAATCCGTTCGAAATATGCATCGATTGCATCCTTGTCTTGCTCTCCTCGCGGTGAAGTGATTCTTAATTTCACCATTCCTGGCGAAGGTAAATAAGCCAAACTAAAATCCTTTCTCAATAATTCTTCTTCAATCTCTTTGATGAGATCTGCCAGATAGCTCTCCCCAATTCCAGTAGTAAGCATCGTTTTATGGTACAATGCTTTTACCTGAAAAAAACCAGAAATCATTGGCAACAAAGTTTCTTGCATCATGGCTTTCATTTCATAAGGAACTCCTGGTAGACTAATCAAAATTTTACCGTTTTTTTCAAACCACATTCCCGATGCTGTGCCTTGGTAATTCGGAATCATTTCACAACATGCTGGCAAAGCAGCTTGTAAATTATTTATCTCCAACATGGGACGATTTTTTTTCTTAAAAAACCCTTGAATTCGCTGTAAAGCTTCTTCATTAATTACTAATTCAGAATCAAAATATTCGCACAAAACATGTTTGGTAATATCATCTTTTGTAGGTCCTAATCCACCTGTCACAATGATCAAATTGCTCCTTGTAAAAGCAAGGTCAAAAGCTGCTATAATTGCTTCACTCTTATCCGAAATGGTTTGGCAATTTTCCACCTTTACATTAATGAGTGCTAATTCTGAACCCAACCAAGATGCATTTGTGTTTATAGTTTGTCCTATTAATAACTCGTCACCAATTGAAATAATTTCTGCTTTCATAATTTAAAATAAAGCTATTTTTAATCGTTTTAGTAATAAATTGCACACTTTTTGTAAATCAATTTATCAAAACTTTTATATCTTTGACAAAAATAAGCACAAAAAACAACAATCATGAAACGATTTTTTATTTCTATAACACTTTTAACTACAAGCATGTTCACTATTTCATCCTGCGATGTATTAAATGAAGTTGCAAAAGGAGTGGTAACAACACCAACAACTAAACCAAGTTTAACCAACGACGAGGTTATTTCTGGCTTAAAAGAAGCATTGATGGTTGGAATTAAAAATTCAGTGGACATCTCATCTGTAACAGACGGCTTTTGGAAAAATGATTTAATCAAATTACCATTTCCAGAAGATGCGATGAAAGTAAGACAAAAAGCTTTAGATTGGGGACTTACAGGACAAGTTGAAAAATTTGAAATGACCTTAAATCGCGCTGCAGAAGAAGCAGCAAAAGAAGCCTTGCCAATTTTTAAAAATGCTATATTAAATATGTCTGTGCAAGATGGTTTTGCAATCTTAAAAGGGGGTGATGGTCAAGCCACAAAATTTTTACGTGATAATACCACTGCTCAATTAACTACGGCATTTGCGCCAAAAGTTAAGGATGCGATTTCCAAAGTTAAATTAACTGAATATTGGACACCAATTATGACTAAATACAATGGTGCCATGACGATTACTGGTGGAGAAAAAGTAAATCCAGACTTAGAAAAATACGTAACAGAAAAAGCAATTACTGGTTTATTTAAATTAGTAGAAATTGAAGAAAATAAAATCAGAAAAGATCCAATGGCTCGAGTATCCGATATTTTGGTGAAAGTTTTTGGAACTGTATTGAATTAGCAAATTACTCAATTAGCTAATTAGCTAATTATTACATCAACTCATTAAAAAAATGAAATATCCTTCATCAGAATTAGTATTAAACGCACATGGTGACGTTTATCACTTAGGTTTAGCACCTGAAAATTTAGCAAAAAATATCATATTAGTAGGAGATCAAGACCGTGTAGAATTGGTTTCTAATTTCTTTGACTCGATCGAACACAAATCTCAACATAGAGAATTTACTTGTCACACAGGAATGTATAAAGGTAAGCGAGTTACTGCCTTATCTACAGGAATTGGGACGGACAACTTAGACATTACCATCAATGAGTTGGACGCTTTGGTAAACATTGATTTAGTGAAAAGAGAGGACAAGGAAAATCATACCTCATTAAACTTGGTGAGAATTGGAACTTGCGGTATTTTGCAGCCTGAAATCCCTGTTCATTCTTATATTTTATCCTCACATTCTTATGGATTGGATAATATCGCACATTTTTATGACGTTGAATTTTCAAGTGAAGAAAAGGAAATGAATGAAAAAATTGATACTCACCTTGCTTTGCCAGAAAAAATTAAACCATATTTCGTTTCTGCGAGTGAAGAATTAGTTTCTAAATTGCGTTCTGACAAAACTTTTGAAGGAATAACTGTTACAAGTAGTGGATTCTATGCCCCTCAAGGTAGAAAATTACGTTTGGGATTGTCAACAACTGACTTAAATGAAAAATTAGGTGAATTTAATCACAATGGATTAAAAGTGAACAATTTCGAAATGGAAAGTTCAGCCTTATTCTTTTTAGGAAAAGCTTTAGGACATAAGGCAACGACTATTTGTTTAGGAATTGCTAATAGACCAAACCAAGAATTCTCTAAAGGATACGCTGTGGAAATGAATGACTTAATTTTGTACGTTTTAGACCGAATTTAATGAGAAGAGTTGTTGTAACAGGTTTAGGAGCATTAACTCCATTGGGAAATGATGTTGAAAGTTTTTGGGATGGTATTAAGGCTGGAAAAAGCGGAGCTGCACCAATCACCAAATTTGATACAGAAAAATTTAAAACGAAATTTGCGTGTGAATTAAAAGGTTTTGATTCAAAAGAACATTTTGACGTGAAAGAAATACGTAAATACGATTTATTTTCACAGTACGCATTAGTTTCTGTAGATGAAGCAGTGAAGGATGCAAACATTGATTTTGAAACATTAAACAAGGATAGAATTGGTGTCATTTGGGGTTCTGGAAATGGTGGAATTCAAACCTTTCAAGATCAAATGCAAGAATACGATGCAGGAGATGGAACTCCAAGATTTACACCCTTTTTTATCCCAAGAATTTTGGTGGACATTGCATCAGGAATCATTTCCATAAAATATGGTTTGAGAGGAATAAATTTTTGTCCAGTTTCAGCTTGTGCGACTTCAAATACCGCCTTAATTGAGGCATTTAATTACATTCGTTGGAACAAAGCTGACATGGTAATTTCTGGCGGTTCAGAGGCAGCAATTACACAACCTTCCATTGGAGGATTTTCCTCTGCAAAAGCATTATCTTCCTTAAACGACACTCCTGAAACTGCATCACGTCCATTCGACATCACTCGTGATGGATTTGTGATGGGTGAAGGAGCTGGAGCATTAATCATTGAAGAATATGAACATGCAGTGAAACGAGGAGCAAAAATTTATTGTGAAATCGTTGGTGGTGGAATGGCAGCTGATGCATATCATTTAACCGGAACACATCCTGAGGGAGACGGAGCAGTTTTGGGAATGAATCTAGCCATGGAAGAAGCAGAAATTTCAGCCGATCAAGTGGATTACATTAACATGCATGCCACCTCTACTCCACAAGGAGATGTGAGTGAATTGATAGCTGCTAAACGAGTTTTTGGAACAAGAAAAAGTTTAAGTATTTCAGGAACAAAATCCATGACAGGACATTTGTTAGGCGCAGCTGGAGCGATTGAAGCGATAATTTGTGTGAAAGCAATTGTAGATCAAATCGTTCCACCAACAATAAACACCACTGAAATTGAACCTGAATTTGCGAATGAGTTTCATTTTCCTTTCGGTAAATCAGAACCAAAAGTGATGAATTATGTAATGAGTAATACCTTTGGTTTTGGTGGACATATTGCGAGTGTGTTGTTCAAGAAGATTTAAGGGGCTAAGAATAACTATTTTGATTCGCTTAGTAGAACTATTTATTAAAAAGTGTAACTTTATGCTATGAAAATAGTTTTTTACGATGGAGATTGTGGTTTTTGCAATAAAACGGTACAGTTTGTCTTAAAAAACGATGCCAAGAAAGGACTTTATTTTACAGCTTTGCAATCCAAATTTGCAGAGGAATTCTTCCAAAATCACAATTTTGAAAAACCAGATTTGAGCACATTCTACTTTTGGAATGGAGAAAAATTATTCAAAAAATCAAGCGCTGCACTCCGCTTGGTAAAGGAATTATCTTTCCCATGGCCACTATTACAAATTGGATTCCTTATTCCACGCTTTTTTCGTGATAAATTGTATGATTTTGTGGCAAACAGAAGACATAAAATGAGTAAAGGGTTTTGTGTATTGCCAACTATTAAAGACAAAAAACGATTTTTGTAGTTCGTATTTATCAACAATCTAACTTGCAAAAAGAATAATAAAATTTCAATTTTGAAATTATTTTAAGCTTATATTTGCATTATGAGTAAGGTAAAAACAGAAAGTCCAAAGAGTAAATCTAGTTTTGATGAAATAAAATCGCGACTAAAGATTTTCAAAAATAAGTACATTACTACTTTTACGATTTTTTTATTTTACGCTTTATTTTTGGATGATTATGATATTTTTAATTTGATATCCCAAAAAAGTAAACTTAATAAAATCCAGAAAGACCAACAAATTATTGAAACGAAACTCAAAGATACACGATTCACACTCAAACAATTAAAACATAATTCTGAATTGGAACGCTACGCCAGAGAAGAAAAATTGTTCAAAAAAGATGATGAAGATATTTTTATTTTGAGTTTTGAATGATGAATTTAAATTGAAGTAATTTTCATGACATTTAAACACATATTTCTATTTCTTTTCTTTATTTTGCATATTTATTACATTTTCAGAAATCAAAAAAAAATTAGAACTTCAACACTTCTAACGAGTTTTCAAAAAAAATTCCACATAATTTTGATTTGCTTACTACCTTTTTTTTGGTTTTGGATGATTAAAGGTTTACTTACTGTTTCAGATGTAAATATCCTAGCAAATAAGAAATTTGACACTAACAATTCTAGTACGATTGAGCAAAATAATCACTATTACTAAAACTCAAAACCAATATTTTTCTGTTTAAAAAAGAGTAAATCTTTATAAGAAATAAGCTTTAATCCTGGGAAATAGTACAAAGAAATTTGCTGAAAATTGTAGCCATATTTTGCCATTCTCATAGCACCTTCTTGACACAATCCAACTCCATGCCCAACACCTTTTCCGCGAATTACCACTTCTAATCCTTCAGGGTAACAGCTGAAAAACGTCGATTTCAATTGGAATTCTTGTCGTAAATCTCTCAATGGAATTCCCAAGGACGGACTTTGGTAAAAAGCCATTCTTTCTGGCTGATTGAAATTAAAAATCATTGGACCAAAAACACTGTCGTAAAGTGGGTAATTATATCTTGTCACTAAGAAATCTGCCCATTTTTGCTGCGGAACCTTCTTTTCCCAAGTTGCTTGTTTGGTATAAATACAAAATGTATCGCGAAATGTACTTAAATAGGGTAAATCATTATTCCAAACAATGGAAGCCTCACTCGTTTGTCCGCCACAATTTGCATGAAAATAAGTTCCTGCAATATCTCGATGATCATCGACTAAAATCAATTGATCTGTTTCTTGTACCGCTTGCAATATTTTTGGAGTGAATGTCAACATGGAATGATAAGCTTGACAATGAACGCGATCGCAAACAGAAAAACCATCCTCATTATGTCGTTTTAAGTTTTTGTATAAGTACGTGCGACACATAATTGCTTGTACTTTATAGTATTCCAATTCCTTTCCGCCACCACCTTCAGATTCAACAACTCCAGCCAAATAATTTTCCATCTCCACTAGGTTCACTACGGTCAAATGTTGCTTCGCTGCGGTGATTTCAATATCATTTCGGTATTTTCTTTCCTTGACCTTAGGAGTTTTTGATGTCAGAGTTATGGAAGAATTTACTTGCGTTTCAATCAACAAAATTTTATCAAACGAACCCAATACTTCTACCCCTTTTTTTAGTTGAATTTTATTATTGCCGACTAATTCAACATCTACAAATTCGTTGGGTAAAATTGCACCAAACTCAGTGGAATCGCCATAAATCAGATAAGAACCTTCATTGTAGGAAAAGACGATACGATCAATTTCATAATCTCGCAAAACACCAATTCTCATTTGTTGAGAAAAGGTAAGGCTGCTTGTTCCACAAAAAATTAATATTAGATATAAAACTGTGTTTTTCACTTTACAAAAGTAAAATTCATAAAAATGTTAAATTGCGAACTTTTAAATAGTTTTCAACAAAAAGAGGTGTTAATAAACAATTTATTTCATATTTTGGAAAGCAAAGATTGTGCTACTTTTTTACTTGCGCCTCCCAAACCTAATTTTTGATGCAGTAAAGAATAATCTTCAAGCATTTTTTCACGTTTGGAACCACCTTTAATTATTTTTGAAAATTCCTTCTCGATTGTATCTGGATTACAATCATTTTGAATCAACTCGCGCACTACTTCTCGGTCCATAATCAAATTGACAAGTGAAATAAATTTAATTTTAATCAAACGTTTTGCGATTTGGTAAGAAATTGCATTTGCTTTGTAACAAACAACTTCTGGAACATTAAATAAAGCTGTTTCTAGTGTCGCCGTGCCCGAAGTAACCAAAGCTGCTTCTGCTAAATTTAATATATCATAGGTTGCTCCGTGAATGATCTTAATATTTGGATAAATTAAAAAAGGTTTGTAAAAATCAGGATCTAAAGAAGGAGCACCAGCAATTAACAATTCATACTGTTCGTACTTTTTAATTGCCTCCAACATGATTGGAAGTTTTACATAAATTTCTTGCTTTCTACTACCAGGCAAAATAGCAATGATTGGTTTGTTACTTAAATTAAATTTAGCTTTAAAATCTTCTTCAGAAAATGAAATTTCTTTGTATTGTTCAATCGCATCAAGCAATGGATGTCCAACAAATTCAACTTGATAATCAAATTTTTTATAAAAATCTTCTTCAAAAGGTAGAATTGCAAACAAGTGATCTACAGACTTTTTGATTTTATAAACGCGCGATTGTTTCCATGCCCAAACTTGCGGAGAAACGTAGTAAAACACCTTGATTCCTTGTTCTTTTGCCCAAGATGCAATTCTTAAATTAAACCCAGGGTAATCAATTAAAACGAGTGCATCTGGCTGATAATCAAGAATGTCTTGCTTACAAAATCGAATGTTATTGAGAATGGTTTTGATATTTTTCAGAACTTCAATAAAGCCCATAAAAGCAAGTTCTTTGATATGTTTTACAGGTTTTCCGAGTTCGTTTGACATCAAATCACCACCCCAAAATCTAAAATCAAGCGATTGTGATTCTTCTTTCAACGCTTTTACAAGATTTGAACCATGTAAGTCACCAGAAGCTTCTCCAGCGATAATATAAATTTTTTTTTGATTTCCCATTACTTAAAACGCTAAATCAAAAGAAGTTAACGTAAACAATGTAAGGTAAATACATTACTGAACCTAAAATAATTCCCATTGCAAAACCGAAATTTTCTTTGTTTAAAAAAATGTAAAACCAAGCTAAGTTTGGAATGATGGAAAGGGAAATAAATTTTCCTTGGGTAGATTTTGAAATAAAAAACATATCCCAAAGTCTGTCAAAATGAAAATTCTGAACTTGCGCAATGATTAACATTGTCAAGGGAATGTATATCATTGGGCCTAAAAATCCGATAATTAATCCGTAAGTGTGGTATTTTGACCAATTTCTTAAACTCATAAAATTCAGTAAATAAGTTTCAAAATTAAGGAATATTATTTGAATTATTGAAATCCCAAGCGTTTAAATCAGAAATAGCGTGATAAGCTGTTAAATCGAATTGAACGGGAACCACACTCACAAATCCATTTTTTAAGGCAAATAAATCTGTATCTTCGCCTTTATCTTGATTCGTGAATTCACCTGTTAACCAATAATATGGATTTCCAAATTGATCCAGACGTTTATCGAAACGATCTTCCCAATAGGCATTTGCCGCGCGACAAACCTTGATACCTTTATATTCTTCTTTGCTAATTTTTGGAATGTTAACATTTAAGCAAATTCCAGTTGGCATTGAATTCTTTAATGTTTTTTCCACAATTTGTACGACGATTTCTTTAGCAAGGGAAAAGTCTGCATTGGAATCAAAATCTGCCAAAGAAAAACCGATTGAAGGAATATTTTCCATCGCACCTTCAACTGCAGCAGACATCGTTCCAGAATAAAGTACATTTGTACTCGTGTTTTCTCCGTGATTTATTCCCGACAACAAAATATCAGGTTTACATTTTAACAATTCATAAATACCCAATTTGACGCAATCAACTGGAGTACCAGAACAGGTGTAAGCTTTAATCTCCCCAAAAATATCGGAAGAATTCATTCTTAATAAATTATTAATTGTGATCGCGTGTCCCATTCCAGATTGTGGTTTGTCGGGAGAAATAACAACCACTTCACCGATTTCACTCACAGCTTCCACCAGAGATCGAATTCCTTTTGAGAAAATCCCATCGTCATTGGTAATAAAAATTAAAGGTTTTTTATTCATTTCGCTAAGTTAAAAAATCTTAATGAAAATTATATTTTAATTGGCATTTTTTTTGCTTTCAAATTTTTAATTAATTTTACAACTTAAATAACGCAAATTTTAAATATGAAAAATAGTATTTTAACGTTCACATTTCTACTACTTGCAGTTGGAAGTGTGTTTGGTCAAAAAAAGGAAAAAGCAAAAAAATTAGAGCCAGGAATTTACGCCAAATTTGAAACAAGCAAAGGAAACATTCTAGTTGTGCTTGAGGCTGAAAAAACGCCGATGACCGTTGCAAATTTTGTTGGTTTGGCTGAAGGGAAATTTACAAACAAGGACAAGGTTTTCTCAAAACCATACTACGATGGATTAAAATTTCACCGTGTTATCAAGGATTTCATGATTCAAGGTGGATGTCCACTTGGAACTGGTAGTGGTGATCCTGGATACAAATTTGCTGATGAAATTCATCCTGATTTAAAACATACTGGACCTGGAATCTTGTCAATGGCAAATTCTGGCCCAGCAACGAATGGAAGTCAATTTTTCATTACGCATAAAGAAACACCATGGCTAGATGGAAAACACACTGTTTTTGGTCACGTGATTGAAGGTCTAGATGTGGTAAACAAAATTGAGCAAAATGATGTAATCAATAAAGTTTCCATTTTAAGAGTTGGAAAAATCTACAAGAAAAAATGGAATGCTACTGCAATTTTTAAAGAAAAAGCTGATGCTTTAGAAAAGATTGAAGCTGAGAAGAAAGCTAAATTGGAGAAAATTGCAAAAATGTCTGAAGCTGAATACAAAGTTTACCTTTTAGAAGAAGTGAAAAAAATGTATCCAACGGCTAAACAAACCGAATCTGGATTGGTTTACATCCTTGAAAACGAAGGAGAAGCAAGAAAGCCAAAGGCGGGAGATAAATTGTCAGTACATTACACAGGAAGCTTTTTAGATGGTAAAAAATTCGACTCATCAAGAGATCGTGGTGCCCCAATGGATTTCCAATTTAAAGTTCAAACTATGATTAAAGGTTTTGAAGAAGGATTGGAAATGTTAGGAAAAGGCGGAAAAGGGAAGTTTATTATTCCTTATTACCAAGCTTATGGTCCAAATGGTCGACCAGGAGCAATTCCTCCCTATTCAGATTTAGTTTTTGATTTGGAAATCATGAATTTAAGCGATGCTCCGCAAGAGGATTCACATGATGGACATGATCATTCTGATCCGAACCACAAACATTGATATCAAAGAAAATCTCAATAATAGGAAGCTGTTTACTTTTGTAAGCAGCTTTTTTTATTTCTTTAAGGAGAATAGTTTCCAATTGCTTTTTAAAGCGGAACCTCTAAAATCATCTAATAATTCACTTACATCTTTTTGTGCCATTTTTTTCTGAAACTTGTACGTTCCCTTCCCTATTTTGTAGTCGAATTCATCTTCAAAAATTGGAATAATACTTAAAAAATAAATGTTTTTATCACCTATCTTTAGTGTTTGTAACTCATCTTTCAAAAAAATGGGATCTGCGAAGAAAAAATATTTTTGATTCATTGTCGCAGAAATAGCTTCAATAGGATTTTTGAAGGGAATCGTGTGACCAAGTCCGAACCACGTTTCTTTTTCAATCACATGTTTCTGAAGTTTGAATAAAATTTCAAAAACCCAATTCATATTTTCATTGGAGTGATCGTCTAAATCCCAGTAACTTGGCAAGCAAAAATACAATTCATTAAATTCTCTTCCCAAAAACTTCTCCAAAACAGGCATTTTATAGTCACTCAATCCATTTGTCATCAAGACCTTAATCTTAGATCGTTTCTGAATTTCAAGTGCTAGAAATGAATACTTTTCAATACCAGCAAATTCTTCCTTTTTTTTAGGATTTGAAAATTGAATTTCTGTGACTTTGCTTTCACCAAATCGTTTAATTAATTCTTCTTTTAGAGACATCTTTATTTTTGGAAAATGAATTACAAAATTACTCCAATTTCATCATAATCTCTTTTTTGCTAGATTTATTTTTGGATTAAAAAACAGAAGCTTAAAAAATGAATATAAAAATCAAAAATAAGAAGGCGAAAGGTGCGATTTTGTCGCTTAATTAAAATCATTCTAAATAATTGTGAAAATTAAAATATTGATTGTACTTTTGTGACAGAAAACTATTCGAATAGATAGTTGTTTTTTTTACTATGGAATTAGAAAATAAAGTTGTCGACGTTTTAAAAACGATCTATGATCCAGAAATACCCGTTGATATTTTTGAATTAGGTCTTATATATGAAGTAAAAATCGAAAATGGAACTGAGGTTTATATTGACATGACCTTGACTTCTCCCAACTGCCCTGTTGCGGAAACCATGCCAAAAGAAGTCGAAGATAAAGTTGCAGCCATTGAAGGAGTTACAAGTTCAAAAGTGACCATCGTTTTTGATCCTGCTTGGGATAAAGACATGATGAGCGAAGAAGCGAAATTGGAATTGGGATTTTTGTAATTGCACGAAAGACTTAAGACGATAGACCTAAGACAAAAGACCTTAGATTTATACAAGAAACTAAATCTGCGTTTATTAACGTATTTTTTCTGTGATAATCTGCGGGGGATTTTTTAGATTATTAGATTGTTGGATTACTAGATTGTTAGACTTCTCCATTTTTAGACTTTGTAATTCTTGTGAGAAACTTAAACTGTGTGTATCTGCGTATTTGTAACTTCGTATAGACCGCTTCGCTAAGTTCTTCGGGAATCTAAGGAGAAAGCTTTTTGGATATTAAGATTTTAGGATATTAAGACTTGAGAAAAAAGACTATAGACAATAGACTTTCTGTATTTTTTAAATTAAGCTGCAATTTGCTGGAAAAATAGAACCAATATGTAAAATTTCAGTCTATGATTATCCGTTTTTAACGGTTAAAACCTTATTACAAAAAACTAAAGACCTACAAATCAATTACTTAAAAATTATTTTGAAAAAATTAACAAATTTTTCATGGTAATATATACCTTGGTAATTAAATTTATATTATCTTTGTACCACAAACATTAAAAATTAAATAAACATGGAAGCGACAGCAATAAAAACAGCTTGGGGAGTTGACCCAACACATTCAGAAGTACAATTCAAAGTGAAACATTTAGTTATTTCAACAGTGACTGGTGATTTCAGTGATTTTACGGCTAGTTTAGAATCAAATAACGAAGATTTTGACGGAGCAACAGCTAAATTTGAAGCAAAAATTGATAGTTTATCTACAAAAAATGCAGACAGAGATGGACATTTGAAATCAGCAGATTTTTTTGATGCTGCGAATCACCCAACATTAAGTTTTGAATCTTCTCGTTTTGTGAAAACAGGAAATTCAAGTTACGAAATTTTAGGAAACCTTACCATCAAAGGGATTACAAAAGAAATTAAATTAAGTGCTGAATTTGGCGGAATCATGGATGATTTCTACGGTAACAGAAAAGCTGGTTTTGAAATTGAAGGAAAAATTAACCGCCAAGATTTCGGCTTAACTTGGGGAGCAATCACTGAAGCAGGTGGAGTTGTAGTTAGCGACGAAGTTAGATTACTATTAAACGTTCAGTTTGTGAAACAAGCATAATACACATTTATTGAAATGCAAAAAGGGTTCAAAATTTTCAACCCTTTTTTTCGTTTATAAATTACTAAACTTATGCTTTTACTT
>JBIKSI010000202.1:0-4417 GCA_044348665.1 Crocinitomicaceae bacterium | reverse complement strand
TGCCAACAGATTTTTCAGAAGCAGCAAAGAACGCAACTGAATATGCAGTAAAACTTGCCAAAGAACTTAATGCTAGCCTTTTTTTATTGCATGTGTATCATCATTTCCCTTTTCCCGAAACTGAAGGTCAAATTATGATACCAACTCCTGAAGCAATTCAATTGGAAAAGGAAACAGATTTAAAAAATGAGGCACTACGATTGTCAAAAAAAGCAGGACTTGAAGTTGATTTCGAGGTAGTATTAGGTTTTGCCGTTGATGAAATTCTTTTGAAAGAAGAAAAGGTAGATATAATCGTAATGGGGATTCATGACGGTACTTTACTCGAAGAAATATTTCTTGACAGTACCACCACGGAGATTATGAGAAAAACAAAAAAACCAGTCTTAGTAATTCCTCCAAATCTGAAATTTAAAAAGCCGAAAAAAATTATTTTTGCTTGTGATTTTGATCCAAATACTGGAATAAAGTCATATAAAGTTTTAAATGATTTTTCAAAAATTTTTAATTCCAAGGTTCTTATTGTCAATATCAGAGCAAATAAAGAATTAGCTCACTCAGATGACATTAATGTTGGTCGTCGCTTAGAAAAAGGATTATCAGATGTTGAACACATTTATTTTTTCCATGAAAATGAAAATTTAGTTGCTGAAATTAATGAATTTGTAAATGATTACAAGGGTGATATGATTGCAGTTATTCCTCATCATCATAATTTATTTGAACGAATTTTTCATAATAGTAAGAGTAAAAAAATGGCCTTTCATTCAACTGTTCCAATTCTTTCAATACCAGATAATTAGTAATTAAGATAAGTTTTTGATTTCAAGTATAAATTTCGTAAAGTCAGATGTTGTAATCCTAAATTAAATTATTACAATATTTTCTTATTTAAATTTTCTATTATGGTAACAGTAAAAAAAGAAGGAGTTTTATTAGAAAAAACAAACTTAGGTTTTGAAAAAGAAGGTGTACTCAATCCTGCAGCAATTAGAGTTGGGAAATTTGTCTATATTCTTTATAGAGCCGTTAGCAAAGGAAATTACTCAAGTATTGGCTTTTGTAAACTAGATGGTCCATTAGAGCTTGATGAACGCTCTGATGCTCCACTTATTTTTCCACAAAATGAAAATGAAAGCCATGGCGTGGAAGACCCTCGAATTTCTTTTATTGAAGATCAATATTACATTACGTATACTTCCTATAATGGCGTAAATGCATTAGGTTCATTGGCAACTTCAACAGATTTGATTCATTTTGAAAGGAAAGGAATTATTGTTCCAAAAATGACCTTCGAAGAGTTTAGACACTTAGCAGAATGTAGAGGATGTATTAATGAAAAATATACCAGATTCAATGAAAAAGGTCAGGTCTATCAAAAAAATGGAATTCAACCATTGATGTGGGACAAAAATGTAATTTTCTTTCCCCGTAAAATAAATAATAAATTAGTCTTTTTACATCGAATTAGACCAGATATTCAAATTGTTGAAATAACTAATTTAGAAGAATTAACAACAGAATTTTGGCAACATTACTTCTTGCATTTAAATGAAAACATTGTTCTTAAGTCAAGATATGAGCATGAAGTAAGTTATATTGGTGGAGGCTGTCCACCAATTGAAACTGAAGTCGGTTGGTTATTGATTTATCATGGCGTATGTGATACACCAAAAGGATATGTTTATTCTGCTTGTGCTGCACTACTTGATATAGAAAATCCTCGGAAAGAAATTGCTAGACTTCCTTATCCCTTATTTAAACCTGAGTTTTCTTGGGAATTAAAAGGCAAAATAAATAATGTTTGTTTTCCAACTGGAGCAGTAATTTTCGATGAAACACTTTATATCTATTACGGAGCTGCGGATGAAAGAATTGCAACAGCATCTATTAAAATTGCAGATTTGTTAACTGAATTATTACTAAATAAAAAATGAAATGAGAGAAAACACCAACATCCAAAAACATGATTTTTTGTTTAATATGAATCTTTCAGAATTAATTTCTATGAAAGAAATAAAAAATTCAAAAGCGAAAATTCAATTCAAAGAAGAATTGCCAGAAATATTATTCATAACTTCTTTTCCTGAAAGAGAATGTGGAATTGCCACGTATTCTCAAGATTTAATTTCAGCTTTAAATAATAAATTCGATAAATCGTTTAAAATAACTGTTTGCCCGATTGAATCGAAAAATGAAAAACACATTTATCCTCCTGAAATAAAAAATGTTCTAGATGCGGATATTTCAAATTCTTATCTGGATTTAGCAAATAAAATTGAACATGATAATAATATAAAAGTAGTTTTAATTCAGCATGAATTTGGATTTTTCGCTAATAATGAAGATGATTTTATCCAGTTTTTATTCAAAATAAAAAAACCAATTATCATTGTTTTTCATACAGTATTACCTAGTCCAAATGATATTTTAAAAGAAAAAGTACAACAAATTGCAGAAATTGCAGATTCAATCATTGTGATGACTAAATCTTCTAAAAAAATCTTGATAAATGATTACGATGTTATAAAAGATAAGATAACACTGATTTCACATGGTACGCATTTAGTTCCATTTACGGACAAAAATGAATTGAAAGAAAAATATAATTTAGTAGGAAGAAAAATACTTGCCACTTTTGGACTTTTAAGTTCCGGTAAAAGCATTGAAACAACGCTTAAAGCTTTACCAGAAATTGTAAAAAATGATCCTTTAATCTTGTTTTTAATCATTGGAAAAACACATCCAAGTTTAATCAAACAAGAAGGTGAAAAGTATAGAGATGAACTGCTGGATATAGTTGAAGAATTAAATTTAACTGGCCATGTGAAATTCATAAATCAGTTTTTACCTTTACCAGAATTGTTAGATTATTTGCAATTAACGGACATTTATTTGTTTACATCCAAAGATCCAAATCAAGCGGTAAGTGGCACATTTTCTTATGCTATTAGTTCTGGTTGTCCTATAATTTCAACCCCAATTCCGCATGCTTTAGAACTTTTATTTGAAAATGAAAGTGTTATTTTTGATTTTGAAAATTCAGAACAATTAGCTTTAGCAGTAAATAAATTGATGATAGATGAATCTTTGAGAAAAAGAATTATCTTAAAAAGTTTGGAAAGAATGGCTTCAACTGCCTGGGAAAATTCAGCAATTGCACATGCTATTCTCTTTGAAAAAATTGGTCTATTTGAAAGTCCAATAAATTTCAACTTACCAGAAATAAAATTAGATCATATCAAAAACCTTACGACAGATTTTGGGATGATTCAGTTTTCTAAAATTAATAAACCGGACATTGATTCAGGTTACACCTTGGATGATAATGCGAGAGCAATGATTGTACTTTGTCAACATTTTGAGATCACTAAAGATGAAAATGATTTGAAATATATTTACCTTTATTTTGATTTTATTAAATATTGTTTGCAAAGTGAAGGCTATTTCCTGAATTATGTGGATGAAAAAGAAAATTTTACGGAGCAAAATAATACAACAAATTTGGCTGATTCAAATGGAAGAGCAATTTGGGCTTTGGGATATTTAATTTCTTTGAATAATATTTTGCCATTAAGATTAATTATTGAAGCTGAAGCAACTTTAGAAAAAGCACTTTCAAATGTTTATAAAATTCACTCGACACGTGCGATGGCATTTGTTATAAAAGGATTATATTACAATAATAAAACTAATAATTCTGAAAAAAATCTAATTATTATTAGTGAATTAGCAAATAGATTAGTTCAAATGTTTAAACACGAAAAAGAATCAAATTGGTTATGGTTTGAAAGTTATTTGACCTATGCAAATAGTCTTTTACCAGAAGCATTGCTTTGTGCTTTTATTGCAACAGATAATATTATCTTTAAAGAAGTAGCAAAAGATACTTTTGATTTTTTACTTTCAAAAACATTTGAAGGAAATAATATCAAAGTAATTTCAAATAAAGGTTGGTTGAAAAAAGGGGAACAATCAAATCAAATTGGAGGCGAACAGCCAATTGATGTTGCTTATACAATTTTGACATTAAGTAAATTTTATTCCGTTTTTAAAGATGAAAATTACAAAATAAAAATGATCAATTCTTTTAATTGGTTTTTAGGAAAAAATCATTTAAAGCAGACAATTTACAATCCTTGTACAGGAGGATGTTATGATGGTTTAGAAGAAAATAATGTGAACCTTAACCAAGGCGCTGAATCTACGGTGAGTTATTTAATGGCAAGATTAACTTTAGAGAAACACAACATAAAAGAGAAAAAACAAAGAAGAGAAAGCACTTTGTCTATATAAATTAACTTATTAGATTGAAATATTTTTTTTAAAAATGGAACGAAATTAATGAATTTATACAGGATCAAAGAGTAAATATGATTGCTCTTAAACCTCATCATTATTATTCATTTGTAAAAAA
>JBIKSI010000201.1:0-4426 GCA_044348665.1 Crocinitomicaceae bacterium | reverse complement strand
TTCAACGAAAACACTGGGCTAAGCAATGGTTTTCACCTTTTTTAAGTCAAATTTTAACAAAAAAAGGTGCTTTTTTAACATTTGTGCTGCAAGTTGGGTTAAATTACCAATGGAAAAAAGATGGAGTTGATTTACTTGACGAAACGAATGCTACCTTGACCCTTTCATCTGTTTCAACAGCTAATGAAGGAGATTATAGCGTTTCAGTCATTGGAACTTGTGGAACTCTTCTTTCTGATGTTGCGACCTTGACCTTAAATCTTGAAACAACAATCAGCGTTCAACCTTCTTCAAGTGCAGCGTGCGTGGGAGGAAATACAAGCTTTGTAGTTCAAGCTTCTGGAACAGGAACTCTCGCATATCAATGGAGAAAACACGGGGTTGATTTAGTGGGCGAAACAAATGAAACTTTGAATTTGTCTAATTTAAGTATTAATGAAAATGGTGACTACACAGTATTGATAATAGGTGACTGTGGATCAACAGTTTCATCTGTTGCAACACTTTCAGTTTCACAAGTTTCAAATACACTAATTGAATCTGCTTGTGAAGCTTATACTTTTGACGGAACTACCTTGACTCAAAGTGGGACGTACACCGCAAATTATACTACAGCAGCAGGTTGTGATAGTATTGTTACCTTGGAATTAACAATTTTAAATCCAACAACTAGATCATTTACTGAAACAGCTTGTGATTCGTACACCTTGAATGGACAAACGTATACAACATCTGGTGTGTACACTCAATTGTTCACAAATGCAGCAGGTTGTGATTCAACATTAACATTGAATTTAACAATCAATCATCCTGCAAGTTCTACCGTGAATGAAACAGCTTGTTTGAGTTATAGTTTGAATGGTCAGACATACACTGCTTCGGGAACGTATGTTCAAGATCTTACAACAGTTGGTGGTTGTGATTCAACATTGACCTTGAATTTAACCATTAGTAATTTCTCAACGTCGACGTTAAATGAAGTAGCTTGTGGACCTTTCACCTTGAACAATGAAACATACACAGCATCAGGAATATATACACAAACTACCACAAGTGTTTTTGGTTGCGACAGTATCATTACACTTAATTTGACCATTAATCAAGCGAATTCAAGTGAATTAAACATCACGGCGTGTGATTCGTATGACTTGAACGGTCAAACATATACAAGTTCAGGAACTTACACGCAAAACCTGACAAATGTGGGTGGCTACGACAGCACATTGACTTTAAACTTGGTCATTAATCCAAGTGTGAGTTCAACGCTTACTGAAACAGCTTGTGGTTCTTATTTGCTAAACGGAGAAGTTTACACGGCATCAGGTGTTTATACACAAGCATTACAAAGTATTGCAGGTTGCGACAGTACTTTGATATTAAACTTGACGATCAACCAAGCAACAAGTGCAAGCTTAACAGAAGTAGCTTGTGGTTCATTTACATTGAATGGAGAAACGTACACAAGTTCAGGAACGTATACGCAAACACTTCAAAATGCTGCAGGATGCGACAGTACCTTAACTTTAGAGTTAACAATCAATCCAGTTTCAACAAATACCATTACAGCTACAGCATGTGATTCGTATGAATTGAATGGTGAAATCTACACAACCAGTGGAACATATACGCAAACCTTGACAAATTCAGTTGCCTGCGACAGTATCATTACCTTGGAATTAATCATCAACAATTCACATCAAAGTACTGAGACAATTTCTGCATGTACCTCGTATGAATGGAACGGTCAAATACTAACAAGTTCTGGTACTTATACCGAAACATTTACGAGCATTGCAGGATGTGACAGCATCGCAAGCTTGGAATTAACGATCAATGCACCAAGTAGTTCAACACTTACTGAAACAGTTTGTGGTTCATTTACTTTGGGTGATGAAACGTATACGGAAACGGGAATTTACACACAAGTAATTTCAAATCAAGCTGGATGTGATAGTACAATTACTTTAGATCTTACCATTTTGCCTCAAGGAAGTTCTTCACTAACTGAAACAGCGTGTGAATCATTTACCTTGAACGGACAAACGTACACGGAATCTGGAGTTTACACACAAGCAATTCCAACTGCTGAAGGATGTGATAGTTTAATCACTTTAAACCTTACTATTTTGCAAGGTGGAAATCTAGTTTTGACTGAAACAGCCTGTGAATCATATACTTTAAATAATGAAACTTACACTGCTTCAGGAAATTACACACAAACCTTACAAACAACAGCAGGATGCGATAGTATTATTACCTTGAATTTGACAATCAATAATATTGACAATACAGTCACTCAAAATGGGGAGTTGCTATCTGCAAATCAAGTTGGAGCAAGCTACCAATGGACTGATTGCGGAAATGGAAATACAGTAATTGCTGGTGCGACAAATGCTACATTTACTGCAACGGAAAACGGAAGTTACGCAGTGGTAGTAACATTAAATGGGTGTGAATCAACATCAGATTGCTTTTCTGTTTCAACACTTTCTATGAATGAAATTTCAAATGGATCCACTATTCTCTTATATCCGAACCCAAGTTCAGATTACTTCATGATTGAAACAAGGGAAATTTACAACAACTTGGAAATAAGAGATTACACTGGAAAAATTATTTTAGTCGAAATTTTGAATGCTAATAAAACTCAAATTGATATTAGCAAGTTTGCAAAAGGAATTTATTTCGTAGAAGTATTTAATAATGAAAAAATAATTGAAGTCATAAAAATTACCAAAGACTAACACTAAACCCTGTATAGTAATATCAATTGTAAAGTTATGATTTTTTAGTTATAGTTTTGTATTTATAGTTTAAGAAGCAATTGATAGATCAAGCTGTTTGACGAAAGTTGAGCAGCTTTTTTGTTTTTCATAGAAAAGATACGTATTTTTACTTATTATGCTTCGCAAATTTTCTGCTAACTTTGAACAAAATAAAAGTTATGAAAAAAACATTCAATCCCGCTTCAAATTATTTTGTTTTCATTTTTACATTATTAATCTTCATTCCTCAATTGTTTTCGCAAGAAATTTTTGAAGATCAAAATGGAAAATATGGATTGAGAGAAAAAGGGGGTAAAATACTAATTGAACCAAAATACGATTGGATTGGTAATTTGGGACGTAATCTACCTTTAAATAAAACCTTTCAAAGCTATACTAGAAATCCAGATTATGCAAAGAATTTTGTTGCTGTAAAATTAAACGAAAGTTATGGAATATTTAATTTTGCGGGTGAAGAGATTTTCCCAATTGAAGCAGATTTTATTCACGATGAATTTTCAACTGACTCTTTACTATGGTTTCGAACAAAAGATAAAACATATTCTTTTATCAATCTATTATCGAAAAAGGTAATTCACACTCCCTATGTTTCTGCAGAAATATTTTCTGAAGGCAAGGCTGCTGTTTACAAAAATCTTTTGTACGGCTATATTGACTCAAATGGTAAGGAAATAATACCTTGTACATTAGATTATACCGAGGGATTCATAGAAGATAGAGCATTGTTCAAAAAAGGAAATAAATATGGTTTTATTGATCCAAAAGGGAAAATTATCATTTCTGCAATTTACGATAAAGTAGAACATTTTGAGTATGGAATGGCAAGGGTAAATATTGGAGCCAAATATAATGAAATTGATTTTGCTGGCGGTAAATGGGGAGCAATTGACAAAAATGGTAAACTCATCGTCCCGATTAATTACGACGGCATTGCACTATACAATTCAATCGGTCTAGTAAATGTTAACATTGGTGCCAAATGGGAGGAAGATTGTCCTTGCACAAGGGGGGGGGACTTGGAGTGTTTTTGATGTAAAGAAACAAAAAATTGTTTACGATGAATTAGGTGTTTTTAAGGAAAACATGGCATTTGTTAAAAAAGATGGGAAATATGGGTATATCAATGATAAAGGCGAACTTATTATCCCTATGAACTATGACTTGGCTGAAAATTTTAAAAACAATGAAGCTAAAGTGAAGCTTAATGATTCCTCTTTTTTCATCAATAAACTTGGAGTTATTATCAAGAAATACGATAAAGAATGGACAAAATCTAATGGGATGATTCTTGTAAAAAAGAATGAAAAATATGGATTTTTAGACTCTTTAAGAAATGAAATCACAAAATTTGAATATGATTATGCAAAGGAGTTTTCTAGCGACGTTGCTGTGGTAAGTAGTGGAGGTAAATGGTCTAAAGAAAATGCATATACTTCTAATTATACAGGAGGGAAGTATGGCGTAATTGACAAAAAAGGAAATGTTGTTATTCCATTAGAATTTCAACACATTGAAATGGCTAGAGAGAACAAAATGAGTTTTACAAAAGGACTATTACAAGGATTTTTAAATACGAAAGGTGAAATAATTAGGGTCTGCTGAAAAAGTATAAACCTTTGATTTTTGTGGGTTATAGCTTA
>JBIKSI010000090.1:0-14831 GCA_044348665.1 Crocinitomicaceae bacterium | reverse complement strand
CCCAGGTGGATGGAAAGAAGATCCAAAAAACGCCTTCAACTCCGCGGGAAGAGATGCAAAACAGCAAGAATATTTTGATATTACAAAAAAAATCATGTCTTGGAGAAAAACTTCCAATGCCATTCATGTTGGAAAAACAAAACAATATTTACCAGACAACAATGTGTATGTTTACTTCCGATACACAGAAACGGAGTCAGTAATGGTCGTTATCAATAATTCGGACAAAAATCAAACAATGAATTTGGCTCGTTTTGATGAAAGCACCAAAAACTACACAAGTGGTAAAGATGTATTATCAGGCAAAAGTTTAAATTTGAAAGATAAAACCTTTGAAGTTCCAGCAAAAACTTCGTTTATTTTTGAGTTGAAAAAATAAAAAATAGATTATGAGTAAGCTAGCAAAAATAATAAGTTTGAAGTTTCTACTTTTCACTCTTCACTCTTCACTTTTCACTTTTTTTACTTTTTCCCAAAACCCCAATCGGAAATACATTTCGCATGAAATTACTCCAACGGGAGTTGAAATTCAAGTGAACGATGGAAAATACATAATTTCGTATTACTCAGAAAAAATTGTGGAAACTACTTTTATTCCGCAAGGGGAAGTTTATCAGAAGGAATCGCATGCGATAATTAAAAATTATAAGAAGTTAAAATTAAAAAGTACTCAAAGCTCGAATTTGATTAGTTTTTATAGTGAAAATTATAAAACTAATACGCAAGCAATGGGCAATATTCAATCTGAAATCGATATTTATCTACAATTATCTCCTTTCAAACTTGCATTTCATTCTAACGGCAAAGAAATCATCTCCGAAAAATCAGGATACTCAAAAACCGACGAATTTGAGTCCATCGAATTCAATTTAACAGAAAAAGAAGTTTTATACGGTGGCGGAGCAAGAGCTCTAGGAATGAATCGTCGTGGGAATCGTTTGCAATTGTACAATCGTGCACATTATGGTTACGAAAATCGTTCCGAATTGATGAATTTCACCATGCCGATTGTCATTTCTTCTAATAAATACATGATTCATTTCGATAATGCATCCACTGGATATTTGGATTTGGATTCTAAAAAAGACAATACCTTAAAATACGAAACAACTTCCGGAAGAAAAACCTACCAAATAATTGCTGGTGATTCCTGGGAAGAGTTGATTGAAAATTACACGGAGTTAACTGGTCGTCAGCCTTTGCCACCACGTTGGGCCTTGGGTAATTTCTCGAGTCGTTTTGGTTACCATTCGCAAGCGGAAGTCATGAAAACAATAGCTGCTTTCAAACGTGATTCAATTCCAGTGGATGCAATTATTTTGGATTTATATTGGTTTGGAAAAGAAATTCAAGGCACGATGGGGAATTTAGATTTTTACAGAGATTCTTTCCCAGATCCTCAAAAAATGATAAATGATTTGAAAGCACAAGGTGTTAAAACAGTATTAATCACTGAACCATTTATTTTGACTACTTCCTCCAAATGGAATGAAGCGGTAGAAAAGAAAATTTTGGCGACAGATAATCTCGGAAATCCTTTCAAATATGATTTTTACTTCGGAAACACCGGCTTGATTGATATTTATAAACCAACAGCTAATCAATGGTTTTGGGATATTTACAAAAATCTAAAAAACATGGGAGTAGCAGGTTTTTGGGGAGATTTGGGTGAACCAGAAGTACATCCGGAGGATTTGTTACACAAATACGGAGCTGCAAATGAAGTTCACAATATTTATGGTCACGATTGGGCAAGATTGATTTCCGACGGTTTTAAGCGAGATTTCCCGAATGAAAGACCTTTTATTTTAATGCGTGCAGGATATTCTGGCTCACAAAAATTTGGAATGATTCCTTGGTCGGGCGATGTAAATAGAACTTGGGGAGGTTTGCGCCCTCAAACAGAAATTTCCTTACAAATGGGTTTACAAGGAATTGGCTACATGCATTCTGATTTGGGCGGTTTTGCTGGAAATAACGATGAGCCAGAATTGTATGTTCGTTGGTTGCAATACGGAGTTTTTAATCCAATTTTTCGCCCACATGCCCAAGAAGATGTGGCTTCAGAACCCGTTTTTAAAGATGCTAATACAAAAAGATTGGCAAAAAAAGCAATCGAATTACGTTACCAATTATTGCCCTACAATTATTCTTTGGCTTACGAAAATTCAACGAAAGGTTTGCCTTTGATGCGTCCGATGTTTTTTGAGGAAGAAGATAATGAGAAGTTATTGACCGTGGAAGATCAATATTTATGGGGAAATAATTTATTAGTTGCACCTGTATTTGCTAAAGGTCAACAAACAAGAGAAGTTTATTTTCCGAAAAACAATTCTTGGTTTGACTTTTACACGGGCAAAAAATTCGAAGCAGGAACAACAGCTACCGTTAATTTAACAATGGAAAACATTCCAGTGTTTGTGCGTGGTGGTGCTTTTATTCCGATGGTAAAAACTGTTCAAACAACAGATAATTATAACTTAAAAGAAGTGGAGGTACATTTTTATTACGATGAAAAAACTTTAAAAAGTGAATCCAGAGTGTATAATGATGATGGTTTGAGTGTAAACCTTGAAAATAAATGCCAAGAATTAATTTTTAAAAGTGAACTCATTAAAAATGAACTCGTTATTTCTTTGGTAGATTTCGAATTGTATGATAATTTCCAAAATAAAGTAACATTAATTATTCACAATGTTTCAAGTTTGCCAAAAAAAATCACAAACAATGGTGAAAAAGTAACAATTGTTGAGTTTAACAAAGAAAATAGAACCCTCAAACTTGATTTCCGGGTTAGAGAAAGCACTCAATCTGGAAATATTAAGTTGAAATTTTAGGGAAAGGCAAACATTTTTCTACCTTTTTTTGTTTTTGTTAATAAATGTGAAAAAAATCTTTGTGTCAATTTGACGTTGTGAAAGTTTTTTTTATATATTTGTGATTAAATTATTATAAAACTAACAAAAAACAGATCTATGAAAATTAAAATGTTTAACAAGTTTTTGTTTTTATTTTTCACAATTAGCCTATCATTCTTGGGTTTCAGTCAAGGTTCAATCTTGAAAGGAACTGTCAAAGATGCTCAAGGAAATCCATTATTTAACGCGAAAGTTGTTTTAGAAGGATTAAACAAAGGAGCATTGACGGATGATGCTGGTAATTATGAGATTAAAAACATTCCAAATTCTGACTCAGCAGTAAAAGTATCGTTTCGCTTTTCAGGTTTGCAAACCTTAACGGAAACAATTGTTTTTAAGAAAAATCAAACCATCACAAAAGACGTTGTCTTGATGACTGATATTTTAATGCTAGACGATGCCGTGGTAATTGGATACGGTACAACAAGAACAAAAGATTTAACGGGAGCGGCAACAGTTATTAATGAAAAGAACTTCGTTCAAGGTTCGGTTTCAACGCCAGAACAGTTGATTCAAGGAAAAGTTGCTGGAGTAAAAATAAATAACAATGGAGGTGCACCAGGTTCTGGTAGCACGATTCGTTTGCGTGGTGGAACTTCAATCAATGCTAGTAATGACCCTCTAATTGTTGTGGATGGAGTTCCTTTAGATAATGGAGGAATTGCTGGAGCGCCAAACCCATTAACTTTGATAAATCCAAATGACATTGCAAGCTTTGTAATTTTAAAGGATGCTTCTGCAACTGCAATTTATGGTTCTCGTGGAGCTAATGGTGTAATCATAATTACAACAAAAAAAGGTGATGCAGGAGGTGCAAACAAATTGAAAGTGATTTTGGATGTAAAAAACTCCATTTCAACAGTTGCAAAATATGCTGACGTGATGACTGGAGATGAATTAAGATCTATTGTAAATGAAAAGGGAACTGCGGCACAAAAAGCTAGATTAGGAACAGCAAACACAGATTGGCAAAAAGAAATATACAGAAATGCATACATCAACGAGAATAATGTTTCTGTAACTGGAGGAATTAAAAAATTCCCTTACCGTTTATCTTTTGGAAATCGTATTGAAAATGGATTGCTAAAAAGAGACAGAATGGATCGCTACTCAGTTGGTCTAAACATCACTCCAAAATTTTTAGATAATCATTTGGAGTTTGAAATCAATCAAAAATACGTTAGAACAAATACATTTTTTGCAAATCGTGGAGCAATTGGTTCTGCAAATTCATTCGATCCTACTCAAAATGTAATGTCCGATACAACAATCTATGGTGGATATTTTGAGTGGCTACAAGCAAATGGAAAACCAGTTACCTTGGCACCGAAAAACCCACTAGGAATGTTAACTCAACGAGAAGACAGAGGATTTGCTGATCGTTACATTGGAAACATCAAGGCTTCTTATAAATTACCATTTTTTCCACAAGTTAAAGCTGTGGTAAATGCGGGTACAGATTTATCTGAAGGACACGGTTCAACAAGTGAACTTGCAACTTCAGCTTCAGGTTTTTATAGCCAAGGAAGCTCAACAAAGTATAGAAGCACTAAAGTAAATAAATTATTAGAAGCTTATGTGAATTACAATAATTCAGAGAAAGCTAAAAATCACAGATATGATTTCACTTTAGGTTACTCATATCAAGATTGGGAGTCAAGAAGCCCTTCATTTCCAGCATTAAACTACGATCAAGATTCAACAATTTTCCCTGCTGATCCAAATCCTTTCTATACCAAAAATGCAATATTATCTTTCTATACAAGAGCAATATACAGTTTTAAAGATAAATATGTTGTTACTGGTTCGTTAAGAAGAGATGGTTCTTCACGTTTTTCTCCAGACACGCGATGGGGATTATTCCCATCTATTTCAGCAGCTTACATACTATCTGAAGAAAAGTTCATGAAAAAAATTAAACCATTAACTTACGCAAAAATTAGAGGTGGATTCGGAATTACAGGACAACAAGATGGAATTGGTGACTATAATTACATCCCAAATTATCAAGTTGGAACTGCAACAGCTCAGTACATGTTTGGTAATACCTATTATACATTGCTTAGACCTGATGGTTACGATGCGAATTTGAAATGGGAGGAAACTTATTCTTACAATTTAGGATTAGATTTCGGAATTTTGAAAGATAGAATTAATGGTTCGATTGATGTCTATTCAAAAACTACTAAAGATTTATTGGCAACTGTACCTGTATTAGCTGGAACCAATTTCACAAATTACATTCTAACAAATGTTGGAAGTATGAACAACAAAGGAATTGAAATTAGTTCGAATTTTGGCTTAGTTGCTAAAAAAGATTTAAAAATCGACTTAGGATTAAATGCAACTTACAATAGAAATGAAGTTTTAAAATTAGCACAAGTTCAAGACACAGCGTCACCAGGTATTTTGGTGGGTGGTATCTCTGGTGGTATTGGAAATACAGTTCAAGTTCATCAAATTAATTATCCAACATTTACCTACTACGTTTACGAACAAAAGTATGATGCAAATGGTAAAGCTATCGAAGTTGGACAAAAAGATGCGAATGGGGTAACCTATACAAGTAGAGATGCATTCGTTGACAGAAATGGTGATGGAGTAATTAATATTGAAGATAGATATTATGCTGAACAAGTTGCTCCAGATTGGTTCCTTGGCTTAAACATGAATTTTACCTACAAAAAATGGTATGCTGGTTTCTCAACAAGAGCTGAACTAGGTGGGTATATCTACAATAATATTCGTTCAAACAGTGCTCCATTCTCAGCTATCAATGGAACTCAAGGATTCTTAAATAACTTAAGTTCATTGTACAATGAAGATGAATTCCAGAAAACTTCAACAAACTTGTATTTAAGTGATCACTTTTTAGAAAAAGCAAATTTCTTGAGAATGGACTACATTAATGTTGGATACAATTTTGGAAAATTGAATGTTGTAAAACAAAAAATTGGAGTTAATTTGAATTTTGTAGTTCAAAATGTATTTGTTGTTTCTAAATATTCAGGTTTAGATCCTGAAGTTGGTGGAGGAATCGACAATAACATTTACCCAAGACCAAGAATTTATTCATTGAATTTAACATTAGAATTTTAATATAAATTAACATGAGATTAAAACTAATATTAGTAGGAATTATTGGGGCGAGCGCTCTATTATTTTCAACCCAATCTTGTAAAAAACAATTGAATCAAAAGCCAAAATATGGTTTAAATTCAGAGGTAGTTTATGAAGATGCCGATAATTACATCAATGTATTGGCGAAAATGTATGCTGGTTTATCCCTATCTGGAATTAAGGGGCCAGCAGGAAATGCGGACATTGCTGGAATTGATGAAGGTTTTTCGCAATATGTGCGATTGATGTTTAACATGCAAGACGTTCCAACCGACGCTGCTGTTTGCGGTTGGGCAGATGCAGGTATTCCCGAAATGAATACTATGGAATGGTCAGCTGAAAATCCATTTGTAAAAGCGATGTATTTCAGAATTTACTATCAAATTACTCTTTGTAATGAGTTTATTCGCGAGGCAAGTGATGAAAAAATGGAGGAACGCGGATTTAGTGAGAGTGATAAAGCAAATATTAGAACTTACCGCGAAGAAGCTCGATTCTTAAGAGCATTGTCTTATTACCATGCAGTTGATTTATTTGGTAATGTTCCATTTATTACAGAGGAAAATAAAGTTGGAGCTTTCATACCTGAAAGAATCAAACGCGCAGATTTGTTTGCTTACATCGAATCTGAATTAAAAGATATGGAAACAAAGTTACTTAGTCCAACAGCAGCACCATATGGTAGAGCTAGTTCTGCAGCAGCACAATTTTTGTTGGCAAAACTTTATTTGAATGCTGAAATATATTCAGGTACTCAAAGATATGCAGATTGTGCAATTTATGCCGACAAGGTAATTAATTCTGGTGCCTTCACTTTAGATAATAATTATCAAGAAATTTTCTTAGCTGATAACCATACATCACCTGAAATTATTTTCCCAGTAACTTACGATGGAAAATACACACAAACATTTGGAGGAACAACATTCCTTACCTATGCCGCTGTTGGGGGATCAATGGTTGCATCAAACTATGGAATAAATGGTGGTTGGGGAGGTTTACGTGCTACGCAACAACACGTAAATTTATACCCTGATAGTATGTTAGATTCTAGATATTTATTTTTTAGAACTGGTCACTCTCCAAATGTCGATACTTTATCTGATTTCAAAAAAGGGTATGCATTGCCAAAATACAAAAACAAAACAAGTGCAGGAGATAATGGTTCAAATACAACAGGTCACGTTGATATCGATTTCCCTATGTTCCGTCTAGCTGATGCCTATTTAATGTACGCAGAAGCTGTTTTGAGATCTGGTGGTAATGTTGCTTTAGGCGAACAACGTTTCAATGCTATTAGAACTAGAGCATACGGAACATCCGCTTTCAACATAAATGGCATTACTTTACAAGATATTTTAGATGAAAGAGGAAGAGAATTACAATGGGAGTGCACTAGAAGAACAGACTTGATCCGCTACGGCCTATTTACTGGTGGCGCGTATTTGTGGAACTTTAAAGGTGGTGAGCCTGGAGGAACATCTGTTTCGTCTCACTTAAATTTATACCCATTGCCAACATCTGATATTGTTTTAAATCCAAATTTAATTCAAAACCCTGGTTACTAAAAACCAATTTAATTTTTTGAGGCGGGAGATTTTATCTTCCGCTTTTTTTTGCAAAAAATAATACAATTGATTTCATCAAAGGGCAAAATTTGAAGTTTTTCAGCTATTCCTTATTCAATATTCAAAATAATACCTTGTTAGACTCTTTTTTATTTTTTTCAATATGTTTGAAGGGATGATAATAAAGTTAAACTAGCAAAATCTTAGACGGAAAGATAAATAAATGTTGTACGAAAGAACTCATGTTTATTTAAACTTTTCAAGATCGTTTTTCGCATATCGTAATATTTTGTGATCAATGCTTTAGAATTCAATTATTAGTAATAATTATCGTAAAAAAGTTTTATAAAAGCTATTTGCCTTTGTAATTCAGAAAAAGTAATATACTGATCGTTTTTAGGCAACAAATCGCAACCGCTTTCTACCCGTTTTATAATGATTTCCGAGACTCTTATTAATTCTTTGTAAAAAGCCTTAGCATCACATAAAGCTTCTGAAATAATTGTTTTATCAAACGATTGTCTGCAAATTTTCAGTTCATTATAGTTCAATTGCTCGATATAAAATTCCTCATAATCTTCAAGCACCCAGGCTTGCATTTCCCAGGTTTTAGGCTTATCCATTTTAGGACGACTTGGAAGGTTTAAAGCCAAGCTTTGTAAAAGCAAAAAGGAAAAATTGCTCGTCACCATACCATGTGCTTTTCCGTCAACAACGAAGACAAAAAGCTGTTTGTAAACTCTAATTTGGAGATGAGTTGTTTGAATTGGATGGTAGCTAGTTTGCTTCATTAATCATTTTTTTGTTAAAGTACATAAACCGTTAATTACAATATATGAATTTCATTATTCATAAAAATAACTTTTAAAATCGTAACACCTATAAGCTTCTGGCTTGCTTTTCGAAAGGTGCATCATTAGGAAAGTATATTCTTTTTGAAACTCGGCTACAAGGGTATAGTTGTGTGATTCATAATTACCGTGCCTTTCTATTGAATGATTATTAACTTCCAATTTCTCTACGCATTTCTCCGACCATTCGGTAAACAATTGATAGGCAGGTTCTAATTTCATAAAGTACCAAAACAATTGTTCCTCTCCAGGTTGGACATAAAGGCTGCTTACATATTCCACTTTACGTAAACCGATTCGTTGATCTTCCTTAATTTTGCAGCGATCTTCGTATTCTTCTTTGGAAATATAAAGTTCGTAGGATGTTCGTAGGTTATTGAGATAATTAATAAAGTCCTCGTGTGAAGTACCAAGAATGGGTGAATCATACAAATCTCTTTTCAAACGAATTTTCGGTAATTGTTGCACCAAAAAACATAGCACAATCTGAAGCACATAATTGGCTTCGTTTTGGATTACACCCTCGTTCTGCACTTCGATTTGAATTACATTTCCTTTGATGGATTTTAGTTGAAATAATTTTTCAAACATATTAATCTGTAAATGAGGACAATATAAACGTTAACTTATTCTCAACCTTGTTGTGTACTGCCCAAAACTTTGCTCCAAACCATTCATTACCAGCATCGAAGAAGTGAGATGTATTGGTAGAAAAACTCCATATTTCTTGGAAATCCGTGTTTTCTGGACTTTCAATGTCTGCAAGTAAATAATCCTTGAAAAGCGCTTGGTAGATGAATGCTCTTTTTTCTGAATCTTTTTTTAAGTTTTCTGGAAGGTAAGATAAGCGGTCATTTTTTAGGCTTGGACCATAGGGTCGTTGAAAGAGATGGTAAATCAAACTATTTTGGTCGAATTTAGTGGTTTCCAAATTGCCCAGATTTTCAAAGAAATTAACTGTATTGTTGTTACGAACTTGTTCCAAATCTATGCCCACAAATTCGTTTAGACTTATTTTTTTCGCACTTAATTCTTGGAAAGAAATGGGTTTTCTGAAATCAGCAACGGCATTATTTCCCTCATCCATCAGCAAAGCAACCAGCAAAAGCACATTTTCGGCATCTCGAAGCAAGTCTTCTTTTTTGTAGTTTACCTCAACTTCGATTTGAAGAATTGGCATGAAAAATTCAGTCATCAAAAAACTATTTTCTTCAACGAAATCAGTTTCGAATTGATGTTGAATCGCATTTTCTATCAGGTTTTTGAAGTTAGAAATGCGTTGTATCTCTTTTGTTTTTAATGAAGCGTTTCCTTTCTGCCTTTCGATTGCGTGAAGTAAGCTATCCAACACCAATATGTAATTATTGAGGTTCTTTTTATGGAACACCAATTTGGGATTTTCATAGCATAGGTACCAATAATTATCAGGTAAAGGAATTTGTTTGGTTCCACAAAGCTCCAACAGTTTTATTAGTGCCCGGTAATCAGCAAATTTGTTGTAGAATTGACGGTAGTATGGAAAAATAATTAAACGATTCCAATACGTTTTAATTTGCTGCTTTTTCAGTTCACCGATGTAAAACTCCAAAAAGTCAAAGGCAAAATCAACATCGTTACTTTCTTTAATAGGGCGAAAAAGACAAGTTAAAGGTTCTGGTCCATTAGGTGAATCAGGAGCGATAATTTGCCCATTCATTAAATCTTGAGCATATTTTTTTGCTTCGGTTTCAACCTTACGTCGGTCGTCATTTTGTCTAAAGAACCAATCAATGATTTCTTGCGATTTATTGGGTATTTCTGTCATACTTTAAAATAGTCTGTTCCAAAATTCTGGATAATCCAATGATTTTACAATAGTTTTAAGTAATTGTGTCCGATTTTTAGTTAAGTTTCCTTTTTTGTGATGTTCGTTTATCAAGCGAAGAAAAGCATAGAATTGCTTGAGGTCAATTGCGATTAAACAGGGAACTTGCTCTGACCACGCTGCATCAACGGTGTATACAGGAAGTTGCTTTTTTGTTGTATCCACAAAGAATGGAAAAAAGACATTTCCTTTTTTTAGAAATCCAATTAATTGATATTCTGACTGATTGTTTACTTCACACCATAAATCGTATAAATCACTATTTACCTTTATTTCAAAAGGGTTGACATCATTCAACTGTATTTGAATTGCATTGCTCAAATGCAAACTATTAAATGGAGCGTTACTATCTTTTATCATCTTTATTTACAGTTAATGAATTCGTGAATGTGGAAGTAAATCATGTAATTATCGAATAGTTGTTTCATTTATTTCTCTTTAAAATTTAGGTGGTATTATAAAATAAATGCAGATCGGTCATACATCGCAGATTCCCAACTCATACCTTCCGATAAGTGGTGTAGTAATTCACTGTCAAAAACGTCAAACTCAATGAGTGCTTTTGGATAGGAACCGTTGTTATCCTCTTCAATTAATTCAATCCACGAAATTTCATTGTTTGCAGCGCGCACAAATTCTTGGTTATTCTCATTTTTCATGAGGTATTTTTGATTGAAATGAGCTCCCCCGTTGTCGCCAAGACCTGAATAACCAGCAGGGATTGCCTTTTTTTCTGATAAGTAAGCTGCATACTCTTCTTCGCTGATAATTACTTCTTCACGTTGCATAAACGACAAGCACTTTTCCATTTTCGATTTAAACGGATGATTTTCAAATGGTCCGAAATCGCGGTATGCTTCCATTATGATTTGAAAAGCAATGTTTTCAATCACTTGAATGCTGTTTTGGTCGGGGTGAATGCTGCATAATTCCGCTTGGCATTTTTCACCTTCCACTTTTTTGATAGTAATTTTTAAAAGATCTGGCATACTTTTTTGTTTTAAGTGTTTTTAAATTCCTCCCATATCATAGGCTGCTGATTCCCAGGTATCACCCTCGTTTAAATCGCTAATCAAAGCTAAATCATTCAGTTCAATTTCGTGGATTACAACGGGGAGTAAATTATTCTTTTTTGTTTCACTATAGTCCCAATCGTCTGCAGGTGGGTAATTTTTTTCTTCCACTACTTTTACGCTTTTTACGAAACGAGAACAATTTGAATTGACCCAGTCCGAGTCGAGAATTTCGTCGATAGAAATGAGTTCACTGATTGCAGATGGTTCTCCATTGTTTCTTGTGTTCTTCCATAAAGCTTGTAAAATAAAGTTTTGTTTTTCAGGGATATAACACTCATCTTGGTGAATGATGGTGATTTCTTACTTACAATTCTAATCCAATTAACAATTCACCCATTGCATGATCTTGCCAGAAAAAAGCAAAGGCGTTTGGAGAATATTCTTTAAAATCTCCCATAATTTGTTTCATTCGGGCAACTGTTTCGGGCGTTTTAGGTAGAGAACGTTTACCTGGATGTTCTTCCCAAAAAAGTTTTATATCCGAACAGATTTTATAAAGTCCTTCTACAGAGTCTGCAACTTGGGTGAGTTCTATTTCACTGTTTTGAACACAGAAGCAAAATACTGCTCCTTCTGGATTGCTTTTATCAACAAAAAATTCATTGTACCCATCACCATAACCAACAACTAAAAATTCAGTTTCTCCAAAAGTAGCTTGTACGATGCTGTTCATAGACTCTTGAATTTGATGCCCGATTGCATTTTGCAAATCATCGTAAAAGCTGTAAGACTTTTGTCGCCCAAATATGAACTCATTAAAAGGAGGAGAAAGGTTTTTGTTTTCCATTTGTCTTTTGTTATTAATTATTTTATCTCGTCGATATCAACAATCCAAGTTGTTTTTCAATTACTTGCTTAATCATGTTTGAAATGATTAACAAACTATTGTATTGGCTATCTTCTGCATTTCTACAATTTAAATTATAATATTCATCATCCACCACCAAATTGGCTTTATGTTTGCTGCTTTTAGCGATATATGGCAATAATTCCTGCATTTTTTCTTTTATTCGTGTTTTTAACTTTTGTAAATCCGAATCGTTTTTCAGTATGATTTCAGCTTGTTCGTCTAAGTTGTTTTCTTTTAAAAAGTGTTTCAAAAATTGGTAAATGGGCATGCCTTCAACTGTGTAAACCCCACCACTTTCTTGTGTTTCAAACGTTTCCAACAAGGTCTCAACGGCTGGTTTTGACTGATTTTCAGTCGTTTGGATTTCACTTGATTGGGTGATTAGAACAGTTAAAGATTTAGACATCAATCTCATTTTTGAAAAGGCAAACCTAATTCAATTACTCTGTCAAAGAAATTGGGATACCTATCAATAGCTTCTTTAATGAGTAAAAAGGGATTTTTTGCAATAGTAAATTGGTTGGATTCATACCAATTTAAAAGTTCTAAATAGGCCAAGCCTTCTTTTAAGCCCTCTGCCTTTACTTCGTCAATTGGACGCTCGATTTCTGCCAAATTGTAGCCATTTGTTTTATACATCTCTACATTCTCCAAATATGCTCTTATAGCTTCTTCACCTTTGTTTTTAGCACTATTAATGCGCTTAGTTAATTGATTCTGAAAATACTCATCTGTATATTGAGATAAAGATTCTTCTGCATATTCTGGTTTCTGTAAACACCAGGAATATGTTTCTGCTATACTCCCAATTGCTCTTGTTCCATAAGGTAACATGCTCAAGAAATCGTCAGGATTCAGAGCAACCACTGACACAGGACTAACTTCAGAATCTATCATGGCAATTGGAGCTTCATCCAAGTTTTTACCATCAAGCAACCAGCTTAAAACTAAATTATCAGCTACTTTTTCGCCCCAACAAACAAACTCGGATTTTAGTTTTTCAGGGTCCTGGAAAAAATGAGTTATAGGCACATGCTCCTCATCATCATGTATAGTAAAATCTATTTGATCGCAGTTTAGTTCTCGTTCGCTGAAGCTATCCAATAAGGTTTTAAATTCCTTAAACTGTTTTGGGAATTGTGTTTTCATATTACAAGTTTGAAAAAATGAAAGCCTAAAGTACAATTTTTTTTCTTTTCACAAAACATTTTTTAGAAAAGTAGAAAGTTATTTCGCAAAGGTCAATTTTGGGCATTATTTAGTGCCTTTTTCCTTCTTTACTTAGTCCAAAATAAAAATCTACTTTTATCTTTAGAACCAGCGAATTGATGGCACGCTCTCAATATGTTATTTACCAGAAGAATCTTTTCTTAAAAAATAAGTATCACCTAAAAAGAGTAATCTCACAACTAAAAAGTGAATTGATAAATAGTACTCCAAATGAGAGGTGTTTTGGCTGCGATTTCCACCTACAATTTCAAGTTTTTGCAGCTAATCCTTTTTCAAACGCACTCAAAAGAGCTATCGCTTTTTGACTACTGTTTCAAAATGTCATCGCTTTCAAAAAGCTTTTCATTTTCGGTGGCGCAGGAAGTTTAACCAAAGACAAGGTTTTAATTTTTAAAAATTAATCTATTTTTGCCACTATGAATAATATAGACGACTTTTATTTAAAGTTTGAAGAACCAATAAAAAGTACATTTTTGGCTTTAAAGGATATAATTTTGAATCAAGATCAGGAAATTTCAATGTCTTGGAAGTATGGCATGCCATTTTTTAGTTTCAAAACTAAAATGTTTTGTTATTTGTGGCTAGATAAAAAGACACAACAACCATACATTGGAATTATTGAAGGCAAACACTTTGAGGAAAAATTCTTGATTCAAGGAAATCGAAGTAGAATAAAAATTATGCTCTTTGACCCTAATTCAGACTTACCGATCGAAAAAATAAAGCAGATAATTAATAAAGCTATTCAATTATACAAAACTGGAATAATTCGTATCAAATAATTCAAAAATCTAGTTTTTTTTTATTTAATTAGTACCTGGATAAGAAATGAATTGTATTATAATTTGCTTCAAAAGGGGCAAACGAATAGCTAAAGTTTTACCCGTTAAAATTTAAAATTAAGCAATTATAACCGTTTTCTTTCGAATCAGGATTAATCTATAATGTTATAGACCTTGGAAAACGTATAGAAAAATCGTCTTAAGTTTTTTCAATTCATTTTTTATTCCTAAAGTCACAAAGTTGCTCATGATTTTCTTCTTTTCAGCAAATTTACTGATTATTAAACCCAGTTTGGCAATCCTTGGTAAGAACGTATTTTCGTAATTTGAAAAGAAACTCAAGGCGATTTTGTTGAACCAACTTTAAAACTTAAATAATCATTTATATTTATGATTTGTCCCATCATTTCATATATCGTTCTATATCTAATTTTCAGTAAACTCTATCTCAATTATTTGAAATTCAAAATTTTATACAAAAGCACATTGCCAATAATTTAAGCCAAAATCTTTTTATTCAATGAAATATGAAATTTGATTTTTGTTAGATGAGAGAATTTTAAATCTAATTT
>JBIKSI010000089.1:0-14921 GCA_044348665.1 Crocinitomicaceae bacterium | reverse complement strand
TATTTTGGTCGAGATGCACGGTTTTTTGAAAGTTTTTTCATTTTTCCTTGCACTTGGTTGTGCAAAAATAAGCTATAACCCACAAAAATCAAAGGTTTATACTTTTTCAGCAGACCCTAATTAATAAAACACACATTTATGTTTGACGAGTTACAAAAATACAAAAACAAAGGACATTTTTTTTTTCAACGAGATGAAGATTTAAAGGCAAATTGTGACGCACCTAGTGACAAAAGTGGCGTTTATCTCGTATATGCAATGCAGTATGGAAAAGTTGAATTAATTTATATTGGATGTTCGGGTAAAAAGGATAAAAATGGTGAAATTTTTATACGAAAATCAGGACTAGGAGGTATAAAAGATAGAATTGTGAATGGATTGGATTTAGCTAGACTTCCAAGAAAAAAATCTTGGCCAATTAAAATGCTTTTGGAAGATATTGATGCCTTAGATGTTTATTGGTATGTTACTCATAACGAGATTTTTATCGATTGCCCAAGGGAAGTTGAAAAGAAATTATTGCTTGGATTCCTAAATCTCCATGGAGAATTGCCAAGATGGAATAAAAAAATGTAAGTTAAGAATGGAATTAGAAAATCAAAAGGAAATTCTAGATGCTTTAAATGGATTAAATCACACTCTATACGAAAGTTCATTCACTTGGTGGGAGAAAAAAAGGTTACCTTATAATTTAGTTGTTGGAATTTGTGGCATAAGTTCACTACTTTTTACAAATCCTATTTTTGGTTTGAGGGTAATAATTGAAATTATTATTTGGGCAATTTTACTCAATATTTTTTATTGTTTTGGGTTTTTATCCGAATCCTTTGATGAATACTATTTCCAAAAATCATTAAAGACCGAAAAAAATCGCATAATAATTTTTGTTTTTTGGACTATATTTATGTGCGTTTTGACTATTTTGGCAAATATTTACTATGATTTAATTTTAGATTTTATTTTTTAATTCAAAGCTTACTAAAATCTCCATATTCTTCTAAATTCATTTTTAACTTTGTAAAAAGAATTCATGTCAAATTCATCCTTATCTCATATTCAGCAGATTCGATCATTCAAAGAATTACTTGAAACTCCTTTTGCTGGAATAGTAAATGCGATGTGTTTCAGTCGTAATTTGGAAGGTGATTTTTCTGAAATTGTTGCCAAATTTGAAATGGATGAAAATATTCTTGAAATTGACATCGATGAATTGAAAGCACTAGAATTAAGTGAAAAAGGTCAACTTGCAAGAGAAATATTATTAAAAGATTTGAATTTATTGAAAGAATTTGGTGCTTCGCCCGTATTAAATTTAATTAAATACTACGATGCAGATGAAGATAATCCAATTTTTCCAACTGATGTTTATTCCTTTCACGTCGATCGTTCCCCGATTCCAACTGCTACCTTTTTGTGCACTTATTTTGGTGAGGCAAGTGAAATTGTATCCAACTCACAAGCTGTTCAAAAAATATTAATTCCAGAAATTCGTGCGCAATTACTTGAGTTATATTCAAATTCAAAGGCTAATTCTGATTTTGAGTCTTTTTTAATCGAAAATTTCTTTGATTTGCATTACAAAGCTTACGAAAATGCTGAAATTGTAAATTTAGGTCTTGGAAATTTATGGAAAATAGCTGTTGATCATCCTGATAATGAAGTGCTGCCTTGTCTTCATCGGGCTCCCAAGGAGAAGAATGGTCAAATTCGCTTATTATTGATTTGTTAAAATTATAACATTTTTCGCTTTGAATAATGCTTGACGTATTGATTTTTTTCTTAACTTTACTTACATCAAAAAAAACTAATTTAATGAAAAAAATAATTTTATTGCTTCTTCCACTGACTTTATTATTAACTGCTTGTCCAGTCGGAATGGATTACAGTTTAGGTGATTTGAAAGAAAATATTGATCTAACTCTCATTGGTACTTGGGAAGCAGAAACCGAATCTAGTGAAATAAAAAAAGTTCAATTTCTAAAAGATAGTAAAAGTTCCTTGCGCGTAAAAGTCTTAGAAAAAGGAGAAATGTACGTTTTAGAAACAGATGATTTAACGGCCTATCAAACTGTTTTGGAAGGAAAAACATTTTTAATTTTAAAAGCTGATGGGGAAGATAAATTCTATCATTATCAATTTGAAATGGTAGAGGGGAAAATCGTTTTCCACGATGTTTCACTGATGGTAAAAGGTGTTGATGGTGTTACATCTATTGAAGCATTCAGAGCAGAAGTAGCTGCTTCGATGAAAATGGAAAATTATGGTACTGAAAAAACAATTTTAAGAAGGGTAGAGTAGAAGATCATTTTACTTTTCTCATACAAATTTTTAAATAGCTACTTTTCTTTGTTGTTTTTGCCTACGAATATTGATTAACTTCGCATGTTCAAAGAAAATAATTGTTATTTATTCTGGTATTTATTGAAAATTGAAGTTTTAATTCATGTTTTCGAATGCTGGAAAAATTTATTTTTCACTAAAAATTCAATCTAATGAATAAAATATTTTTATTTCTATTTTTTTGTAGTTTTTTTATCAAACAAATTGCAGCACAGGTAATTATTCCGGACAATTCAAGCGTCTCAGGAACTTGGACTCTGTCAAATTCTCCTTACATCATCGAGGGAAGAGCAATAATTCCTGAAGGCTTGTCTTTGAATATAGAACCAGGGGTGGAAGTAAGGTTGAAATCAAGTGCTGCACCTTTAACATCCTGGTTTGATTACAGCGCTGGAAATGTTGGAGTAATTAGAGTTCAAGGAGAAATAAGAGCTTTGGGAACTGTTTCAAATCCAATTATTTTCACTAGAGACAATTCAACGGGAAATTGGGGTACAATTCTAGTTGATGAAACAGCCAGTACCAATTCAATTTTTTCAAATTGTATCATCGAATATGCAAAAGAATCAAGAAATGTAAGTGGGATTAGCTCTGTCGTTTCTTTTGATGCAGGAGTCAGTGTGTATAAAACTAAAATTACAATCGACAATACTATTTTCAGGAACAATAACATCAACGGATTATACATAGTACAGGTTAACGATGAATTTACAATTTCAAATAATACGATACATTCTAATGGAGCTAATGGTTTAGTTATTGAAAATTCAATTGTAAATGCGATCAACAATACCATCTATAGCAATTCAGAAATTACTTCAGGTTTTGTTGCTGCAATTCGTTCCTCGGGATCAACAACCTTTCTAGTAGGAAATTTAATTTATAACAATGATGATTTTGCAATTTACACAACAAGTGGAGGATCTAATACTATTGTTAACAATACTATTTATAGTAATTTTCAAGGTCTTAGAGTTGAGAACGGTGCTAACACATTTGTTTACAACTCAATAATTCAAAATAATACTTTGAATTTTGCCACAAGTAGTCCTGGTGGAGCAATTATTGAAGCATATAATTGTCTAAGTGATAGTCCAACATTACCAATAACTGTTGCCGATATGGGTGGAAATATTCTTGGCTCCAATGCAGTTTTTACTGATATTTCCTCAAGTAATTTCAGCTTGCAGCACAATTCACCTTGTATAAACAATGGAAATAGCATTGTTTCAGGATTAAATTTACCAAATTTTGATATTATAGGAAATCCTCGCATTGTGAATGAAATAATTGATATGGGTGCTTTCGAAAAGCAAAGTACATTTAGTTCAATAATTGTTTCTGCTTGTGATAATTATGTTTCACCAAGTGGAAATTACTCTTGGTCTTCCTCTGGAATCTATCAAGATACTATTTCAAACGCAGCTGGTTTAGATTCAGTTATGACCATAAATTTGACAATAAATTTTAGTTCATCTAGTTTTTTAAGTATTTCATCTTGTGATTCTTACACAGCTCCTGATGGGCAAGTTTACACAACATCTGGCTTGAAAACGGCAATCATTCCTAATTCGATGGAGTGTGATAGTGTGATTTCTATAAATTTGACAATAAAATCTAGTACTTCCAGCTAAATCAGCGTTTCTGCATGTGATTCTTACATAGCTCCTGATGGACAAATTCACGCAACATCTGGCTTGAAAACAGCAATCATTCCTAATTCGATGGAGTGTGATAGTGTGATTTCTATCAATTTGATCATTAAATCTAGTACTTCCAGCTTAATCAACGATTCTGCATGTGATTCTTGCATAGCTCCTGATGGACAAATTCACGCAACATCTGGCTTGAAAACAGCAATAATTCCTAATTCGATGGAGTGTGATAGCGTCATTACCATAAACCTAAATTTAACAGTAAATAATACCTCTGTAACTTTGAATGGCTCAAGCTTAACGTCAAATGCTGTCGATGCAACATACAGATGGTTAGATTGCGATAATGGTTATAGCGTTATAGTTGGCGAAGTCCAGCAATCGTTTACAGCAGTTCAAAATGGAACTTATGCGGTTGAAATTTCGAAAGATAATTGTATTGATACTTCGTCTTGTTTTACAATAAGTACGCTTGAATTATTTGATCAAGCGCTTGATAATGGTGTGAAAATGTTTCCTAATCCAGCAACTAACAAAATCATTGTAAATTTGGAAGAAATAACTGGTCAAATAATAATTATTATTACTGATTTCAATGGGAAAACAATTCAAGAATCTTTATTTGAAAACACAAATAATTGTGAATTAGATTTGAATTTTGCTTCAGGAGTATATTATTTGAAAATTATTTCTAATACTAGGAGTGAAATTTTACGATTTGTAAAGGAATGATTTCTTTAAGATTCCAAGAATACTCATTTTTCTTCTCAAATTCAAAAGCAACCTTTTATTGTTAAAAAGAGTTATTCTTTAAAACAAGTTGAATTATGAAGAAATTGATAATAGTGCTATTCCTTTTTGCTACACATAGTGTAAATGCGCAAGAAAGTAAACGTGTCCTTTTTATTGGAAATAGTTATACTGGTGTAAATAATTTGCCTCAACTCACTAAAGATTTGAGTCTTTCTGCTGGGGACACGTTGATAATTGACAGCCATACTCCTGGTGGACAAACGTTTCAAGGTCATTTTTCAAATGCTACGGTTAATACAAAGATTGCACAAGGAAATTGGGATTTTGTGGTGCTTCAAGAGCAAAGTCAACGTCCATCTTTTCCTGATTCACAAGTGGAAAGTGATGTTTTTCCTTTTGCGAAAAAATTAGATAGTTTAGTAAATCTTTACAATGACTGCGGAGAAACCATATTTTATATGACTTGGGGTAGAAAAAATGGGGATGCTGGAAATTGTGCTTTTTGGCCACCTGTTTGCACTTACACTGGAATGGATAGTTTGTTATATTTGAGGTACATGCAAATGGCACAAGATAATAGTGCTCTTGTTTCACCCGTGGGTAAATTATGGAATTACTTGAGAGAAAATCACCCAGAAATTGAACTTTATTCGTCAGATGAAAGCCATCCTTCATTAGCAGGTTCATACGCCGCTGCATGTTCTTTTTATGCAACAATTTTTAAGAAGAGTCCAATTCTAATAACTAATGATTATGGTTTGAATGCAAGTGATGCTGCTGCAATTCGAAATGCAACTTTTACAGTAGTTTTTGACTCACTTTCAAATTGGGATTTTTCCAATGACGATGTAGTATCGAATTTCACCTACTCTTTACTTGATAATAATATCATAGAATGCACCAATTTGAGCCTCAATGCAGAATATTATCAATGGATTGTTGACGATACAATTGTTACTTTCGAAGAAAATTTAGTTCATGAGTTTGGGACATCAAATTCAGGGATTCATACTATTGAACTTCTTTCATGGAATAATTGCGGTGACACTGTAACTAATATTCAATCTATCACAATTGGATCAAACTCACAAAATGATTCTGAATTGTTGAATTTTAGTGTTTTCCCAAATCCATTTGAAGATAAGTTGACGATTTTAGGAGAAAATGAAACGCATGTTTTTTTGAAAAATATTGATGGACAAATAATCATCGAAAGTGAATTCAAAAAGCAACATCTCCTCGAATTAAAAGGTATTTCTTCTGGAGTCTATTTTTTGCAAATAAAGGATTTAAACGGATTCATTTTTCAAGAAAAATTGATTAAAAAATAGATAAAAATAAAAATGCCGCCAAAGTCAATTAGCGGCATTAATCATTTTATTAGTTTTAGTCTTAACCTTTTCTAATGGCAGGTGTAGACGTTTTTACTGGAGTTGTTTTCACTGGGTTCGTTGTTGGAGTACTTGTTTTTACTGGTTTTGTACCCTCTGTATTTGTTTTCACAGGATTACTAATTACTGGAGTTGACGTTTTTACTGGTTTTGTACTTTCCGTATTCGTTTTAACGGGATTACTAATCACTGGAGTTGACGTTTTAACTGGTTTAGTACTTTCAGTGTTTGTTTTCACTGGTGTGCTAATCACAGGAGTTGACGTTTTAACAGGTTTTGTACTTACAGTATTCGTTTTTCCTTTTTCTGTATTTGTATTTTTGTCAATTGGTTTTGCTTCTGTGTCTGAGCTTCCTTTTTTTGATTCGGTATTCACTTTTTCTTTGGTGGTTTCCTCGTCAGAAGGTGCACGTTTTGTCCCTTCTACCTCTTTGTCAGAATCTGTAATGATAGGCTTGCGCTCAACTTTAGTTAAAACAACGCCTTCCGTTCTATCTTTAATTACTGGAGGTTTGATAGGGTCGATTTGCAAAAATCCTTGGTCGTAAATACAAGCTCTCAATTCTGCACCATTTAAGCCTTGTTGTTCACACAAACGTCTCGCATTGTCACGTTGAGTAGGATTCAAATCTCGAACCGTACGATGAACCATTGGAAAACGTAAATCTGTAAAAGTATACGTGTTTTCACCTATTCCGTAGTCAAACAAGGTGTTTTCAGGAGTTAATCTCCATTCTGAAGCAAAATCTTTGGCAATGTATGTCAATTGTTGCTTTTCCATATCTTCAGCAACTGCATCCATTTCATCGTTCCCAAAACTCATCATTGCAATGAAATTAGTTTGTGGAGTTCGATTTCTTGAATTAAAATCATCCATTGAATTTCTATTCGCATTGCCTAAAAGTCCTGCATATTCTTCTTCTGCACATGGATAAATTTGCACGGTGATGTTCATAAAATCAATTGAACCTGAGCGTGAATGATCAAATGTTGCTGTTTCGCCACTAGGCCAATCAATGTAATAGTTTCTTTTTGAAACACGAATTGTTCCACCTCGTGGTAAAAAATAGGTGTTGTTTTCAACTGCAATTGGTTCACCATTTACTCTGATTATTGCGTTTTCAAAACGATCTGGTTTCTCATTTGGGTACAAACAAACTCGATCACCACCAACATTCATCGCAACGGCAGTATTTAACGAAAAATCATCGCGTTGTGGTCTTTGTCTCGATTGAACTTCAAATTTTCCTGAGTTAGATTTTGCTAAAACAAATTCGCCCACGGTTTGAAATGAAAAATTGGCTCCGTCGAAAGATGTCAAATGTGGATCGCCATAAGATCTGCCTCGCACTGGATTACAAGAAGCTTTTGCGAAAATAGATTTCAATTCTCTCCATGCATTTGCTTGAGAGTTTTCAGTTGAATTCCGCTGATTTACTTCAATTTGTTGACTCAACATCGATCTTTTATCTGTAGGAACAATGCGCAACATTTCCGCTGGCGTAAAATCTTCGGGGAAAGTTCTGTTTGGAATTGCTTCATTATAAACTATTGACTCCAGGCTGGCTGCAAGCCATTCACCACGCACTTCATCCCAAGAAATTAGTTCCTTACGAATTGGTTCAAAATCTGTCGCAAATTTACTTTGAGCAAAAAAGCTCAGAGGAGCAACTACTAGTAAGAAGAGTAAAGTAAAATTTTTCATAGCCTTGATTTTATAATTTAAGAAAAAATTAACAAATTACATGCCAAAACTATTTTTTACGTTCTGAAAAATCTAAATTGTAAGTAATTCCGATTTGAAGAGTATGATTCCGTTCCATTTTTATTCCATCTGCTTTGATAATAAATTGATTCAAATAACCAAGTTGAACGTTGAAGTTTTTATTACATTTCCATCCAAAGGCTCCGTAAAGTCGATTTTGATCTACTATGTTTTTGCCGATTCCTTTTCCGAAGCCAACAAACAATTCATCATAAAAACTAAGGTATAATGTGTTATCTTTCATTTCTTTGTGGTTGATTGGAACATTTACTAAAAAACGATACCTAATTCGTTGTCTGAAATTGTAATGATCATGCTGATAAATACTGTTTGAATCCATTATTTTTTGCTCGATAAATCGTTGTTCTAGTCGATACCGATGTTGAATTTCAAATCTTGTGAAATTATTTTTTACAATAAATTGTTGCCAAATGCGATGTTCATTGTTTGGATAAAGAATTGCTTGTTTTCCATAGGGAAATGATCTAATCCATCCGTATCCTGCGGTAATTTGCAATCCGTTTTTCTCGTAATAATCAATCCCAAGACGCATCAAGGATTGTTGCCAAGAGTTAAAATAATCAGACCTTCTCCATTGATATTCAGTGTGAATTCCCCAGTTTTTACTTATTTTATGATTACCAAAATACATCGCCCAAGCATCATTTTGTGAGACTATTTCTTTTTGGGAAAAGGAAATAGAGGAAATAACAAGTGCTACTAAAAAACTATATAATTTCATATCTTCAATATTAAATAGCTTATCTTTTTTTTAATTTTCTTGTTGCCAAGGGATGTTTAGAAAAGGCTTTGTGATTTTCTAAGCCAATTATTTTAAACAGTTCATTTTTATCTAAAGCCTCATTTTTACAATGTTCAAAAAATGCAAGGAAAGAATGGTCTATTAATTTTGTTTGACTTAAATCAACAACAATTTCCTTTTTGCTATCTAAAGAATCCATCATTTTCTTAAAACCAATCAAATTAGAAAAAATTGCTGAACCTTTAATTTTTAAAATTAGTAAATTGTTTTGTGTTATAATTTCATATTTTGCCTTGAATAAATTATTGAATTTAGCTCCATTTGACAGGTGGAATAGTAATTTAACGATAATTCCCGCAGCAATTCCTAGTAAAAGATCCTCCAATAATGTCACAACAATTGTGACTACGAAAATTAGTAATTGTTCCTTTCCCATGTGATACATGTGAACAAATTCTTTTGGAGCTGCTAATCGAAAACCTGCGTAAATTAACATGGCTGCTAATGCAGCATTCGGAATCATTTCAATAATTGGAATCATTAACAACATTGCTAACAATAGAAAGGCACCATGAAAGAAGTTTGACCATTTTGTTTTTGCTTGGAAATTGACGTTGGATGAACTTCGAACAACCTCTGATATCATTGGAATTCCGCCAAGTAAACCAGAAAAGAAATTCCCAATTCCTTGTGCTTTTAAATCTCCATTGTAATCAGATGATCTTTTGTAAGGGTCTAAATTATCTGTTGCCTTAACGGTTAAGAGTGATTCTAAGCTGCTGACAAATAAGAACATAAAGACGTATTTCCAAAAAGCAAAAGTTGCGATAAAATTGAAATTATAATTTATGCCAATCGAACCCCAAAAATCGCCAACGGTTACTAAAGAATATGAACCTTCAGTTGATTTAAAATGCCAAAATACTGCCATGGGGATTGTAAGTACCAGCACAATCATTGGAGCTGGAATTTTTTTAATGTATTTATTTTTGACTTTCGGTAAAAGGAACATAAGAGTAATTGCCAAAATTCCAACTATTGCTATGTGCCAATGAGCATGAGTAATAAATTTAGGGATGTCCATTAATAATTCTAAAGGGGTTTCACCTTTATAAATACTTGGGTCGTCTCCTAATAGAACGGGGATTTGTTTTGCAATGATGATAATTCCAATTGCAGCCAACATTCCATGAACAGCAGAATGAGGAAAAAAATCGCTTAAGGATCCGAATTTTAAAAACCCAAAAAGTATTTGAAACAAAGCCATAACCATAATGATGGTTGCCACAATTAACATCGCGTTTTTAGGTCCACCATATTGTGCTTGACTAAATTCAATTACTGCAGCAGAACAAACAGTTATTAAGCCTGCAGCTGGGCCTTTAATTGTTAATGCTGCTGCCTTAAAAAAACTTGTAAAAAGCCCACCAATTATTGCAGTTAAGACTCCCATGGCAGGCGGAAATCCACTTGCTTTTGCAATACCTAAACTCAAGGGTAATGCAATCAGAAATACCATGAAACCTGAAGACATATCAGATTTCCAATTTTGTTTTAATCCTGCAAAACCTTCAGCTGGATGTATATTTTTTTTATTTTTCATATTCTTATTTTTTTGTATTTGAACTTCGAAAAGCTCATATTTATATTATAATTTTTAGAAACGTATCATTCATAATTCTTAATGCGCTACAAATTCTTTTTTACTACTCCGTCAAAAGTCTTGATAAAAGGCCCCAAAAATAGTTTAGAAAAAATTCTTATCAAAGCCAATCCATCGATAATGAGACTTAATGATATAAATATTGCTAATAATATTTGATTGCTATGAATGTGCGAAAAGACGAGGTCCTCCCCAATAAAGGTTGGACTAATTGGAAATCCTGCTAACATTAGACATGCAAGGAGAAAAATAAAGGCATATTTTGGGTGCTCGGCTGAATAGCCAAAGAATTTTGACAAAGAAAAAAGTTTAACTTCTTTTTTCAACTTTCTTAAACTAAAATATCCAATTATTCCGCCTAAAAGCACCCCGCTTAAATACCAAATGTGGTGAGAAAAACTAAACTTTTCATTAAATGAAATGGCCAATGCAATCCAAAAGTGATTAAAGACAATGAGCCACCAACTTAAGAAAACATTTTTTATTTCTGCAAATGATTTCAAAACTAAAAGTAATCCAATGAAGGCAAAAACGGATGGGATGTTTTTAATTATTTGTGGATGTAATTCGTTTTCAAAGAAATGTAAGCTCACACCTGAAAGGAATAGAACAATTGCAAATGTTACAAATAATTTACTTCGTAAGAATGCGAGTTTTTTTCCAAATACCTTAAATGGCTTCCATAGTAACGAATAATGCATTTGATCTAAATTCCATTCTTTCAAACTGAGAATATAAATGGTATTCTCAATTTTTTTCGGCCAGGAATCTTCAATAGTTTTTATTTTCGGAATGAAATTGAAAAATTGTTCCCTAATTTTATACGTCACAATAGAAGGTGAAATCAACAACTGATAGGTTCGTAAAAAAGCATTTCCATTAACATGTATTAAAGCTAAGTTCTCAAAGCCTAAAGAAATTTCAATGAAAATGAGACCAATTTGAGCAATGGATGAATACGCAATTTGACTTTTAATGTTAGATTGTACTCTAGAGGTGAAAGTCGCGAGTATGGCAGTTATTAGTCCGATGCAAAAAACGACAATTCGCATCGAATATTGCTGTTCCCAAAAATGATGGGTTCTCAATAATAGGAAAGCACCAATATGAACGGAAAGTGATCCATAAAAAACTGCGCTTGATGGGGTAGGACCTTCCATCGCCCTTGGAAGCCAAGATGAAAATGGGAAAAGTGCCGATTTTGCCATCGCTGAAATTAAAAGAAGCATGGATATTGCAAATCCAATCAAACTATGCTGCGTAAGGTGCTCATGCACAATTTCAAAGTTTGTTAATTTGATAAATGAAATATTTTCATGCCATAAATGATGACTTAACCACATGGCGAGAATAATTCCAACGTCAGCAATTCTGTAAATAAAAAACACTTTAATAGCATTTTTCACAGGTAAATAACGGTCTCTATAAAATGCAATCAATAAAAATGATGAGATTCCAAGCACCTCCCAACCTAAGAATAATGTTTCTAAATTTCCTGATGATACAACGATTGTATATCCAAGGTAGAAAAATAATAAGGTGGTGAAAAATCGCTTGTATCCTTGTTCACGGTGCATATAAAACTGACTATATTTGGTAATCAACACAGTAATAAAGGAACCTATAAGTAGAAAAACTAAGCTAATCTTGTCGAAGTAAAAATCTATGTAAAACTCATAATCACTTGATTTCAAGATGCTAAATTCTTTGATATTAAAGGGTTTTGAACCTAAATAGATCCATAAAATACAGCTTGCAAGTACCAAAAGGAAATGAACAATCGTAAAATAAAATGCATTGCGAGCAATCAGTTTTTCATGTTTTTTGGGCAAAATGATTCCGATTGTAAATGCAAGGAAAGGAATCAAAACGAGTATTAATACTAATTCTTTCATTGTGCTTGAATTTGAATGATTGGCAAGTTGTCTTGTTCCCGCTCAAAAAGTGAGCTTAAATCAGACATTTTGGTTTCTTTGATATCAAGTGGATGATAAGGTGTAAATTCACTATCCTTAAAGAGAAATTGTTCCTTACTTTCCGGATCGCACACAACAAGATGAATCCAGTTTTTGTCAAACCAATTGTAAGTTGCCGCGTTCATTTTTATTGCCTTCAAAACAATTTCAGGAAAATGTTCCACGATTACCAACAAGCGGATAGGGTCATGTACCTCAATCATTTGTCGTGGTAAACCTGTTCTTAAATCTCCATCTGTTCCATTAGAAACACCAATTAATCCCATGACATTGTGAGGCAATTTTGTTCCTGCACCTAAATTATAGTTGTCAACGCGCGAAAAATAATATTCTAAATTGATTCCTCCACAAACTGGCGCCACGGCATTTAATATTGTGGATAAATATTTTCCTTCTGGATCAATGCTGTAATCGTATGAGTTTAAAAATGACCTTCTGTCGAGAAAAAGTTGTTTGGTAAAATCTCTTCTTCCCACAATTGCTAATGAATTTGTTGCATGATTTAACTCTGGTCGAGGCTCAAATAATGATACTGAACGTTTTTTTATTGCTTTGTGCACAATTTTTTCCGATTTTGTTGAATCGATAGATGCAAATTTTCTTGACCTTTCTTTTGCGTTTTTTGAAAGTGCTTTTTGAAAAACAAGTACATTTTCTTGATGTCTTAACTTAATTTCCTCCGAAAAAATAGCTGTATCAAAAAAGCTAATTTCATCTCGTGTTGTATCGTGAAGTGCTCCAATAAATTGACTTTTTAAAGGGATATCAATACTTCTTTCTCTTAATATTTCACGAACCTCCATGTTATTCGCCATGTTTGAAATAACGCGTGCGTTTACAGAACCGGGTCTTCCTGAACAAGCTCCACAATCGTATCCAGCATAATGCGTATTGTTTACGCTCGTTGAGCCATGACCAACAAAATAGACAATCGAACTGAAATCTTTTGTCATTCCAATACTTTTTAATAGCCCTTCAACACGATTTGCCATTTCTTCAATTGAAAATCCAATTTGAAGTCCATTTTCATGTTCATTGTTTTGATTTTCAATACTTAAGGTGGAATTTGGATCCATGTGTAAGCTTGAAGAACTTGTCGAAGCATTGATCTTCGGATTAAAAAGTGAAAATGCTAAGCGAATTCCTGACCAAAACCCAATGGTATGCGTTAAAAACCAACCCATTAAAAGTGAATGAGACCTTTTATTAAAATGAAAATCTTTTTTCTTTTTTGCATTAGAATTGGATTCTTTTATCAAAAACTTAGGTGTTACAGGAGCTGGACACACCTTCGTGTAAAATTTCCCATTTTCTGGTTGAAAATAGAACTCTACATTGAAATGTCCTGCGGTGCCATAAGTTTCACAATTTTTGTCTTCCTGCTCAAGATGACGTCGCAGGGAACATTCTCTATCATCTATGCATAAAACTGCTTTGAAAGTACAATTAATATTTGCCTGATTTCGTTTGTCTTGATGTTTAATATTGAACAAAACCTCATTATAAAAAGTCCATTCAAATGCTTCTTGCCAAGTGTTTTTTAAATCATCATTTTGATTTCGCTTTACCTCACTGAATAAATTACTGTAATTTTTAGATAGTTTTTGATTTAACGGCAACCATGAATTATTCTTTTCTGAATAGGAAAAATGGGTATCTAAAGCATCGATTTCAAGTAATAATTCTAACTTTATTAAATCACCAAGACTGATTTTTTTCACATCCAAAAGCGAATGTGGATTATCTTCAATGAATGCTACCATGCCAGACCAACCTGGATGGGCAAATTGTTGATCAAATAAATAATGTTCGAACAATTTTTCGTCTCCAAGCAAAATTGCAAGCAATTCGTCAAAAAGAATCTCTTCTTGCTGAATTATTTTCTTTACTCTCTTTGATTTAAATATCCCACTAAAGAAATTATTTTCCAAATCAATTATCGACTTTAAAAATCCAGACGAATTTTCAGGGAAATTCCATATTGCGATTCCCTGATCTAAATAATTACTTATAATTCGGAATAAAAAAGGATGCACTTTCGCATCTAAATCGATGTGATATTTGCTTTTCCAATTTTCTCTCAAAAGTCCAATTCTAGGGAGCGAATAATCTAATTCCTCTGCTTCAAATAGTTCTTTTCTATAGGAATCTTGTTGAGAAAATGGTTTTTTTTCTTCAATTATTTTTTCAAGAATGTCATAAGAAATTTTACCTGTAGAAAGTAAATCTTTGTATTCTTTGAACCTTAGAAATGTTTTGTATCCAAAAATTCGATTAGCTTTCACCAAGGCTTCTTGAAAAAAATCTTGTTGAAAAGCATGTAAAGTATTGTGATGTACAAAGTCTTTTAAGGGTGCTTGTGCAGGTAAAAAATGCTTTAAATCATGCAGTATTTTGTGAAAATCAAGCTGAGATTTATTGTTTTTCATGATACATTCGATTTGAATATATCATTGTAGAAAACTTCGATAAAGAAATTTTTTTCATGGGAATGATATAATAAGACCGTTGCAAAAGTATTAAAAACGAAAACTTGTGATTTTCTGATTTGATTTTTTCAAAATTTTGGTCTAAATTTTTATAATTTCTTCAATTTTTGTCTTTTTTTTTCGATT
>JBIKSI010000088.1:0-14950 GCA_044348665.1 Crocinitomicaceae bacterium | reverse complement strand
CAAAACCTATATTTTGTTCCTTTTTCATATTCAAAAGTATGAAAAAATATTGAAAATAAGAAGTTTTTCAGACTTAAGTTATTTACAATCAAGTTGTTAATAACTAATTTGCCTTGCAACGGTCTTGAATCTCCAGGTTTTACCTGCTTGGACCTAAAAGATAAAGAAGTCCCACAACTAATTCAGTCAGTTTTAGCTTCGAAACATTATTATGATCTAGGTTCGCACATGGGCTGTACCTGTGGATTTTCATACTCAACTGATCGATTAGAGAATCATGAAAAAAGATTGAAAGATGTAAATGATTGCTTTGCGTATTTAAATGAGCACAAGGCAAACAATTCCCTAAAACTATTTGCAATTATGTGGGATGAATTTAAAGAAAATTATGAATCAAGAATTTTTCAACCGCAAATCCTTGATGAAAATGAATTTTACTTTCCTGAACTTCAAATTCTACTTATCGAATAGTTAGCAATGGAAACTCCTGTATAATTTTATGCATTTTTTTGAAAAACTCATAAAGGAGAATATTCTAATAACAGAATCAAGGTTTTGCTAATAATTCCTGCATGTAAATAATACTAGGATGATTAGGATACTTCAAAATACAATATTCCAATTTAACTTTATCTTTTGTGTAAATAGCGTCTTCCATCTCCAGACTTTCAAGTAAAGTCTTGAGTTGCGTCATTTTTACAGCATTTGGAAACTGTGCTATACATGAATTAATTTTCTCAATATCACGACTAGAAAGAGCATCAGAAGTAACAATATTCTCCACCAACAAATTCACTTCTTCAATTCTACTAGAAAGCGGAAATTTAGTTGCAAAAGCGGATAATGCTTTCAAATCATTTTCATTTTTTGCCTTTTTAATGTACATATCTTCCAAAACACCATCAATTTCTTTTAAGCGAAAAGAATGCGGGAATTTATTTTTACAAAAAATTAATTTACTATCATTTTGTGAAGCAATAGCTTCATCAATCATTTTTTTCTCAACAATTGCGAGCGTTTCCTCTTTCTTTTTTTCATCAATAACTTCTTTCAAACTTTGCTCTATTATTGTTATATCATTAGTTTCTAATGCGTTTTTGATTATCAAATCTTCACGCATAACAAGCACCTTTTGATAATTTTTCGAACTTGGAAATTTTTGCAAAAATGACTCGTACATAATGAGGTCATTATCCATTGTATACTTAATAAAAACCTGATATTCAATTTCATTCTCTAAAGTAGAGCAACTATCAATACAAAACTTGGTAACAAAGCAATAATTTGTATAATGATCGGGATATTTACTTTGAAAATCATTTAGTTCCTTTTTTGTCTTGTTAATAAAAATAAATGCGCTATCAATATTTTTAACTGGAGTCTCTTTGAAAAATAAATTAGTTTTTAGAAATAAGTAGGAGCAATAATTCTTTTTATTTAGGATGTTTTTGGATTCTTTTTGGTTTTTGATACCTAGAAAAATATCATAGTTAGCAGCCTTGAAAGCATTTAGGTTTTTTGACACCATATCAAAATTAGAATTTTTGAAATTCAAAAGTGCTGACTTGATATTTTTATCTTGCGAGAGCAGTAAAGTCGAAAAACAAACAAAAATTAATAGTATAGATAATCTTTTCATACATCACAAAATTAAGTTAATTTTTAAATATATTTTAAACTATTATCAAAAAAATGCTTCATTTAGAAAAAAAAGTTTATTTTTGTATTAAAATATAGAATTATGAAAAATTTAGTTTTCCTTACGTTTTTATCATTCGCCTTCATTTCAAATGCAAAAATTGAACAAGGTAACATTGCTATTGATTTAAATAATCTAGCATTTAGTAATTCCACAAATTCTCCATTTCAGGAAGAAATCAAAAAGAAGAAAAAGAAAAGAAAGAAAGCTAAAAAAGTTCAAAATACTGAGACTAAAATGCTTCAAGAAAAGATTTCAATTAGTGAGGAAAATCAGGCTGTAAGTAAAAAGAAAAAGAAGAAAAAATAATTTCGTTTAAACTTTTGCACAAAATTTATCATTGGAATTACAATTATGAAACCGTTTTTAATTTTACTATTTTTCTTTCCTTTTATTTATTTTTCACAAGATATCAAATTAGACCCACAAAAAATTGCTGCTGATAATTTTAAATCAGTCGTTAAAATTTTATTGTTTGACTCCATCGCTGAAAAAAAGAAAGCAGGAAAAGGTTATTATGGTAGAGGAAGTGGATTTATAGTTTCTGAAGATGGATTGATTTTCACTAATAAACATGTAGTTGAAAGTTCACTCGGACTGACCAATTATACATTTTACGATGGTGAAGAAGAAGAATATGTTACTAGAAAACGAAATTATAGTCCAAAACAATTTAGTTACGATTTACATGAAATCCATTACATTTCTAAATTAACTATAATTATTCAAGTTTATGAACAACAGCATCTTAATTCATATCAATTATACAGGGCAAAGGTAGTAAGTATTGATACAAGCAACTATGACGTTGCAATACTTAAAATTGTTAGTAAATTAGATGGATCCGCTGTAACTGAAACATTTAAGCCTGTAAAAATTGGAAATTCTGATTTAACTTATCAAGGAGAAGAACTATGCTTTATTGGCTTTCCAAAACAATATGAAGGTACATTTGAATCGATGTTAAACGACCAAAGTACTTTGTTAGAAGGACGACATGCCGGATTTGATTTTAATGCCAGTAAAGACATTGGCTACCTCAAAACTGACGTCATAATTAACAGCGGAAATAGTGGTGGACCTGTATTCAATGCAAAAGGAGAAGTAATTGGTTTAGCATCCGCCGCAAGTTCCGTTACAAATAATGGATTTATTGCCAAAATCAATGGAATGTATCATTTGTGTACAAACGATTATGCCTTATTGAAATTAATGGTAAGCAAGGGATTGACAAAACCAAATATTAGCATAAATACGAGTGGTGTATTAAATAACCCAAACTATTTAATACCAAATATTCGAAGAATAAATAAGTATAATGAAGACAAAAAAAATGAGCGATTATTTTTGGGCGGATTCTTTTATGCAAAGGCTTCATTTGGACTTTACAACAACAATTCCTACATAATTAAAAACAGCACTAACCCTGCAATAATTTCTAACCCAGATTCAGTATTAAAGGTAAAAAACAATAGATTAATACAATACGAATTGGGAAAATCATTTAGTTTCAGTCCTTTTGCCACAGACAGTAAATTTGGTGTTGATTGGAGTATAATAAATGTAGGGTTTCTTGAAAGTGATTGGTCCAATTCTGCTCTTTTTACGGATACCCTGAATTCTAAAATCACTTTCAATGCAAAGCAAACCCAAGCAATTTTCGCGACAAAACTTGGAATTATGTACTCTGAACTTTTATTTAAGAGAAATCTTTTGAATATCTATTATAAAGCTGGGATAAGCCAAGTGTTTACAAGTAAAACAAGGGCATCAAAGGATCAAATAGGGAATTTTGTACCATCCTCTGCTCCAATTAATATCAATCAAACACAATTGCTTCATACTTTTGGAATTGATTATCATTTTGACAAATTAATCATTGGTTTTGAGTACGTGGTAGGAAAGTCTCTTTCAAATCGTTATTCTTGGAGGAACAACGGTGAGTATTATGAATTGTCTGGAAGTACAAATATTCAAAATTTTAATGTATCTTTGGGATTCCCACTTTACAACAATAGAAAGTGGAAAAAGTATTTTTGATCATTTTTCTAAAATAAGCTATGCTTAAAGACAAACCTTTTAAATTTAAGACAACTACATTAGTTCTATGTTTTTTTCTGTGTTTAACTGGTTTTAATTTATCACAAGGAGAAAGTACAGCATCCTTGAAAAAAGTAATCTATTCGGAGCAAAACACTTTAAAAGAGGCAAGAGCACTTGTAAATCTTTCTGATATTCTTTATGCAACAAACGAAGATACCGTATTAGTTTTATGTGAGCAGGCCCTTTCCATATTGAAAAATACGAACCTAAAGAAACTTAATTCGAAAACTAAATTTGAATACAATCAAATAAAGGCAAAATCACTAAATAATATTGGGTATATATTTTATAATAGTGGAAATTCAACAAAAGCTATTTATTATTTCATCGAAGCAACAAAAATTAGGGAAAAAATAAATGATGAACAATCTTTATGTGAATCTTACAATAATATTGCATTTATATATAAACAACAAGAAGATACCCTCAAAGCAATTTCTTACTATAAAAAAAGCTTAAGGAATGCACAAAAAACCAAAAGTTTACCTGATATATCTCATGCATACTCTGGAATTGCAACAATGCTGGACATTCACGAAAGTCACAAGGCCTTGGAATATTATTTTAAAAGTTTGGATATTGAAAAAAAATTAGATAACAAATTTGAAATAGCAAAAAGAGAACATAATATAGGTATTATTTATCAAAACAACAATGATCTAATCAAAGCTCAAAAATGGTATTTAAAAAGTATTGAAACTAAAAGGGAAATTGAAGATAACAAAGGTATTTCAACCTCTTTAATTGCGCTTGCTAATTTAAAATTGGAGGAGGAATCTTATAATGAAGCTGAAAAATACGCCTTAGAAGCTTACAAAATTTCAAAAGAAATAGATTATATCCAAAACATTATTCAAACCGCTGGTCAATTATATACAATTTACCTTCATCAAAAAAAATACAAGGAGGCATTGGATAAGTACGTTGAACAGACTGAAAACAATGAAATTTTGCTCATGGAAGCGAATGAAACTGAAACGGTTAAACTTCAAATGCAGTATGATTTTGACAAAAAACATGCAAAGGATAGCTTAAACAAAATCAATGAAAAAGAAAAATTTAATATCAAACTTAATCTTGAGAAAGATAAACAATTTCGTTTGTACTTATTTATTGCAATTTCCTTGATTTTTCTTGTAATTACTTTTAATAGATTTAAAAAAACCAATAATCAGAAAATTATTATTGAGCAGCAAAACAAGGAAGTAGTTCAAAAGAACAAAGAGATTACCGATAGTATCATGTATGCAAAGAAAATTCAATATACTTTGCTTGCAAATAAAGAATTACTAGATAAAAACTTACAAAATCATTTCATTATTTTCAAGCCAAAAGACATTGTAAGTGGAGATTTTTATTGGGCGCTAAGAAAAGATAACTTTTTCTATTTAGCAGTATGCGACAGCACTGGGCATGGTGTACCAGGAGCATTTATGAGTTTATTGAATATCAGTTTTTTAAACGAAGCAATTAATGAAAAAAACATCATTCTTCCCAATGAAATATTAAACCATGTTAGAAAACGTCTGATTGATAATCTTGGTTTAGATGGAAGTCAAGATGGAATGGATGCTACACTTTTATGTTTCAATTTTGATAACAATGAAGTGATTTACTCCGCTGCTTATAATGCGCCTGTAATTATTTCTAACAATGAAATCAAAACATTGAAAGCAGACAGAATGCCAATTGGGAAATCTCCTAAAGAACACATCAGCTTTACAAATCATTACATTCAAACCCAAAGTGGAGATACGATTTATCTATTCACCGATGGATATGCCGATCAATTTGGTGGCCCCAAAGGTAAAAAATTTAAGGTTAAAACTTTATTAGAAAAGTTACACGAAATTAGTCCAAAAACCCTAGAAGAACAAGAAAAAGAGTTGGAAAGCAACTTTGACAAATGGAAAGGGAATTTGGAACAAGTTGATGATATTTTAATAGTTGGAATTAGAGTTTAGTCTTTTGCAAAAAAATCACCTAATCATTGATGTTTTTACTTCTTTCATTTTCTCATCAAAAATATTTTTCAAATCCTGATCCAATATTCCTTGCTCATCATCAAAATTGATTTTGAATACTGGCAATGAAAATGAAGCTAAAATTTCAGCTCCATGTCTTGGAAAACGTTCTAATGCCGCAGCCAAAACACTCGCTCCTCCCCTGCTACCATCCGAAGTGGACAACAAAAATAGTTTTTTAGCTTCAAAAGTTTTTGATTTAACGCGCGATGCCCAATCAAACAAATTTTTAAATGCTGCAGTGTAACTTCCATTATGTTCTGCCATGGAGATTATCACTAAATCAGCTTGTTCGATTTTAGAAACAAATTCTTTCACCAAGGCTGGATGACCTTCTTTTGCTTCTCTGTCAACTGTAAAAATTGGTACATCAAAATAATTTAAATCTAAGACCTCAATTTCGTTACCAACAAATTGTTTGGCAGCAAAACTAGCAAATTGCTTATTAATTGATGTTGAACTATAAGAAGCACCAAAAGCTAAAATTTTCATAATTAATCTGTTAAATTTTCAAATACTATATTCGTACGAAAGTAATCATAGTGATTCAATCAAAAATCATTTTTTCCAATTTTCTTTTTTGATTCGATAAATATAAACATTCTCATCATCAACATATTTAATTTGTTTTTCAATTATTAAACCATTTTTTTCAGCAACTCGCTGTGATTTAAGGTTTTCAAGATCAATAACAGAAATTACAGATTCGCATAAATCATTGTCAAAAGCGTAAGAAATAAATAGTTCAGCTGCTTCTGGAGCATATCCTTTCCCCCAATGTTTGGGCAAAAAATGATATCCAACTTCCATTTCAATTGTTCCTTCAATATCTTGTGCTAAAAGTCCACAAATGCCCAAAAAATCTTTCGTTTCTTTATGTAAAATCACTTGATGACCAAATCGTTTTTCTGCGTAACGCTCCAATTGCTTTTCAATCAAATGTTTGGCACGGTCCATTGGCAATTCAAAATACTTTGGGAGGAATTTTTGCGCCTCTTCATTAGCAAAAAATTCTGCCAGAATGATTGAATCTTCGCGCACTAATTTTCTCGTACTTAATCGTTCAGATTCAAGCTTATCTTCATATTTATATTCGGTATGCATATAAACTTGTTTTAATATTCTCCTCTAAAATTAAACAAAACTTGACATAAAAGTGTCCTTCTGACAAAAATATGACACAAATCATGTTTTCAGCTAATGCAACTCATTCTTTAGTTTTCACACTATAAGCAATTTTGTAGCATGGGAATTATCTATTTAATGTTGATTGTAAGTTTAGTGATTGCACTGTTTTTTTTGATCTCGTTTTTTTGGGCGACAAAAACAGGACAATATGAAGATGATTACAGTCCTTCGGTAAGAATACTTTTTGAAGATGAAATGGAGAAACCACAAAGTAGCATTGAAAACACTGAAAAGAAATAAACAATAAATACAAATCAAAAACAAACAGAAAATGGAAGTAGAAAAGTTTAGTTACGACAATAAAATTGTCAGAAACTTTGGATATGCAACTGTAATTTGGGGAATCACTGGTATGCTTGTAGGCTTAATTGCGGCCTTACAAATGGCATTTCCAGAATTTTTCAACGATTATTTAGGATTCAGTTTTTTATCCTTCGGTAGAATTAGACCATTGCATACGAATGCGGTGATTTTTGCCTTTGTAGGTAATGGAATCTTCATGGGAGTTTATTATTCCCTGCAAAGACTTCTTAAAGCTAGAATGTGGAGTGATAAATTGAGTAATATTAATTTTTGGGGTTGGCAATTTATCATTTTATGTGCAGTTTTAACGCTTCCATTTGGTATTACCTCTGGAAAAGAATATGCCGAATTAGAATGGTGGATTGATATTTTAATTACTTTATTGTGGGTAGTTTTTGGTTTTAACATGTTTGCTACAATCCTTGTTAGACGTGTGAAACATTTATACGTGGCAATTTGGTTTTACATCGCAACATTTGTTACCGTAGCTATCTTACACATTTTCAACTCCTTTGAATTGCCAATTTCATTTTTAAAATCATACTCTTGGTACGCTGGTGTTCAAGATGCCTTGGTACAATGGTGGTATGGACACAATGCAGTGGCATTTTTCTTAACAACACCTTATTTAGGGTTGATGTATTATTTCGTTCCTAAAGCGGCAAATCGTCCTGTTTATTCTTACAGATTGTCAATCATCCACTTTTGGGCTTTAATTTTCTTATACATTTGGGCTGGTCCACACCATTTATTGTACACTTCCTTACCTGATTGGGCACAAAGTTTAGGTGTTGTTTTCTCTGTAATGTTGATTGCTCCATCTTGGGGAGGAATGTTGAACGGACTGCTAACACTTCGTGGTGCTTGGGATCGAGTTCGTGACGATGTGATGTTGAAATTCATGGTTGTTGCTTTGACATGCTATGGTATGGCGACCTTCGAAGGACCATTATTATCCTTAAAAAATGTAAATGTTATTTCTCACTTCACTGATTGGACAATTGCACACGTTCACGTTGGAGGATTGGGCTGGAACGGTATGTTTACTTTCGGTATGTTGTACTGGTTGTTTCCAAGAATTTTCAAAACTGAATTATACTCTAAAAAAGCAGCGAACCAACATTTCTGGATTGCAACTTTAGGAATTATTTTATATGCAATTCCAATGTATATTGCAGGATTCATGCAAGGATTAATGTGGCAAGATTTCAATGCTGACGGAACTTTAGTAAATGCAGATTTCTTAAAAACTGTTGTTTCCATGAAACCTTTCTACATTCTACGTTCCTTAGGTGGATTATTATTCATTATTGGAGCAGTTATGATGTTTTGGAACTTAATCAAAACTGCAAAATCAGGAAAATTAGTTGCAAACGAAGAAGCAGAGGCAGTCGTTTCTAAAAATCTTGAGGTAAACACTGGAAAAGAATACTGGCACAGAACAATTGAAAGAAAGCCAATCCGTTTTATGATTTTAGCAATCGTTGTTGTTGGAATTGGTGGTTTGATTGAAATTATTCCAACGATGATTGTGAAAAGTAACGTTCCAACAATCTCTTCGGTAAAACCATATACTCCACTTGAATTAGAAGGAAGAGATTTATACATCAAAGAAGGATGTTACAATTGTCACTCTCAAATGATTCGACCACTGCGTTTTGAAACTGCACGTTACGGTGAATACTCTAAATCAGGAGAATTTGTGTACGATCACCCATTCCAATGGGGTTCAAAACGAACTGGACCAGATTTAGCGCGTGAAGGAGGATTAAGAGGTAACAATTGGCATTACCAACACATGATTGCTCCGAAAGATATTTCTCCAGGTTCAATTATGCCAGCTTACATTTGGATGGCTGATGAAAATTCCTTGGATTTATCATTGATTGAGAAAAAAATCACTGCAATGCAAACCCTTGGAGTTCCTTACAAAAAAGGATACGAAAAACAAGCAAAAGCTGATGCTGAAAAACAAGCACTTGAAATTGCTACCGATATCGTAAATAATCATCCGAAGGAAATTTTGAAAAACTTGGATGTGAAAGCAGAAATTAACAGAATAAAATCTGCCGAAATTGTAGCACTTATTGCTTATTTACAACGATTAGGTACAGATATTAAAGCGAAAAAATAGATACTAGACAAAAGACATTAGACAAAAGACGTTAGAATTAAGATTTCACAAGAATTAAATCTAATGTCTCTAGTCTAATATCTTAAGTCTAAAAAAACTAAAAATATGTTACGATTCATAAAACACAATTTAACATCAATGGACGGCGTATCGATATACCCAATATTGTCTTTGCTAATATTTGTAATCTTCTTTGCTGTAGTAATTACTTATGTAGTGAAAATGAAAAAACCTTACATTGCTGAATTAAGCAATATTCCATTGGAAGACTCAAATGAAAATGATTTAAAAATAAACGAAATAGTATGAAATCCCTGAAAAAGATAGTATTAATTGTTGCTGTTTTTTGCTTAAGTCAAAATTTAGTAGCACAAGGTGAAGGCCTTTTTAAAGCAAAATGTAGTGCTTGCCACATGCTGGAAAAAAATTCAACTGGCCCTAACTTAAAAGGTGTCAAACAAAAATGGATTGATGCAGGTGAACAAGAACAATTGTACAAATGGGTTGAAAACTCTGTTGGATTAATTGCAACAGGATCTAGTAAAATGGCTAATGCAATCAAGGATTATAGCCCTTCTGCCATGTCTGCGCAACAAGTTACAAAAGAAGAAGTTGATCAAATATTGGATTTTGTTGATTCTTATGTGAAAGTTGAAACAGTTGCTCCGACTTCAGTTGCTACTGACGGAACATCAGACGTTCCAGTTAACTTGAAACCAAACTACAAAGACAATTTAGATTTGTTTTATTGGTTGCTAGTAGGGATTTTAATTCAATTAATTGCAATTTTGGTTATTTCAAACTCAATTCAAACCCTTGTAAAATCTGATTATTTCAAAAAACGTTTGAGTGATAAAAGTTCAGGACTTTTAAAAGCGATAATTGTAATCATTACTTTTGGTTTCATTGCTAGTCAAAATAGCTCCTTCGCATTACAATTTACAGCACCAGGAGAAAGCGTTGCAGAACCAACACTTTGGCTTCTTGTTGAGAAAAGTGATCTGTATTTCTTAATTGCAATTAATGTAATTTTGATGGGAATCATCATCTACTTAAGAAACATGTTCAAAAATTTCTTATCCATGGTGAAAACGGAGAAAGAAATTGCAAAAGAAGTTCCTGTAGCCAAAAAAATTAACAAAGTTTTGACAGATGCAGTTCCTATCGAGGAAGAATCAAAAATTATGTTACACCACGAGTATGATGGAATTCGCGAGTTGGACAACAATTTACCACCTTGGTGGGTGTGGGGATTCGTTGCAACGGTTATTTTTGCCATTTACTATATGGTTGATTATCATGTATTAGGAACTTCTGATTTACAAATCAAAGCCTACGAAAAAGACATGAAGCAATCTGAAAAAGATGTGAAAGCTTACCTTTCAAAAATGGCAATGAACGTGGATGAAACAAACGCAACAATCATGACTGCTGCGAGCGATATTTCTGCTGGAAAATCAATCTTTCAAACAAATTGTGTTACGTGTCACAATCCAAATGGAGAAGGAAATATTGGTCCAAATTTAACGGATAAAGCATGGATTTACGGTTTTGATGTGAAAGATGTTTACAAAACAATCAAGTTAGGTGCACCAAACGGAATGCCTGAACATGCATCAAAATTAAATCCGATTCAAATTCAGCAAGTTTCTTCTTTTGTTTTACAATTAAAAGAAGCTGCTGGTAAAGAAGCGCAGGGTACGATTATTGAGAAATAAAAATCGAATGTAGAATAAAGAATGTAGAATTTAAAATATTTTACATTCTTCATTCTTCATTCTTAACTAATTAAGATGAACATCGATTTTGAAGAAATAGAAGCAGACGAATCCTTTAGAGATCGTATTGCAACAGTAAACGAAAAAGGAAAACGAATTTGGATTTTTCCTAAAAAACCAAAAGGAACATGGTACAATCGTAGAAAAATTGTAAGTTATGTTTTACTTTTCTTATTATTTCTTTCACCTTATCTCAAAATTCGAGGCGAACAAATGTTTATGTTTAACGTTGTTGAACGAAAATTTGTCATTTTTTGGAAGGTATTTTGGCCACAAGATTTTTACATTTTTGCCATTGCATTGGTACTGGGAGTCGTTTTTGTAATCTTCTTTACGATCATTTTTGGTCGATTATTTTGCGGCTGGGTGTGCCCTCAAACTATTTTCATGGAAATGCTTTTCCGCAGGGTTGAGTACCTCATTGAAGGAGATTGGACACATCAAAAAAAATTAGATTCTCAAAAGTGGGATAAAGAAAAAATCATCAAAAGAGGTGGGAAACATGTGGCTTTTTGGTTTATTTCCTTCATCATTTCCAATACCTTTTTGGCCTACATCATTGGCTCGGATGAATTATGGAAAATTATTACCGATCCAATTGGTTCACACATTGGTGGTTTGATTGCAATCATCATATTTACATACGTATTTTACGGAGTTTTTGCCTTTTTAAGAGAACAAGTTTGTACTACAATTTGTCCTTATGGAAGATTGCAAGGAGTATTACTTGACCAAAACACCATGGTCGTTGCCTATGACAAAAAGCGTGGAGAAGAAAGAGCAAAATTCAAAAAAGATGAAAATCGAGAAACAAAAGGTTTTGGAGATTGCATTGATTGTAAACAATGTATACATGTTTGTCCTACCGGAATCGATATTCGCAATGGAACGCAATTAGAATGTATCAATTGTACCGCTTGTATTGATTCTTGCGACACCATTATGGATGGAATTGGAAAACCAAAGGGATTAATTCGTTTCGTATCTGAAAACGGAATCAAACAAGGTTTAAAATTTCAATGGACACGAAGAGTAAAAGCTTATTCTTTCCTATTAATTGGATTGTTCTTGACCTTAGTGATTTTGTTAATAAGTAGAAAAGATTTTGAAACAACGATTTTAAAACAAAGAGGATCAACATATCAAATAACGGAAGATCATTTAATTTCGAACATCTATGAAATGAATTTGGTGAATAAAACCAGAAAAGACTTCAAAATTCGTTTAGAAACAGATTGTCCAGAATGTAAAATCATAATGGTTGTGAAAAATCTACATTTGAAAGGTGAAAAACAATTACGTGAGCGATTTATCATTGAAATGCCAATTAAAAGTATGATGAAAGGTAGAAAAATTATTACCATTAAAATATTTGGAAATGGCGAGGAAATTGATAATGTTAAAACAAAATTTATCGGACCAATGCTTTGATGGAATGAGTGAACAGTGGAGAATGGAGAGTGAAAAATGATGAATTATGAATTAGAAATGATAAATATTTAGTAAAGAATTAATTATTGTCTAATGTCTTTAGTCTATTGTCTAATATCTTTAGTCTATTGTCTAATGTCTAATATCTAATTTCTTAAAGTCCTAAAATCTTAAAATCTAAATAAAACAATATGAATTGGGGAAAAAGTATAACAGTTGTAATGATCACATTTATCACATTTATTGTGGTTTTGGTGACAATTATCATGTCAAACCGAATTGACTTGGTTTCTGAAGATTATTATCAAAAAGAAATTGTTTTTGAAGATGAAATTCAAGCGAAAAATTCATGGAATAAAGTTTCAGAAGATGCTACTTTTCAATCAAATGCAGAGCATCTAATCGTTAATTTGCCGAAAATTGAAGGAGTTGATGCTTATGAATTAATTTTATCGAGACCAAATGATAACAAAAAAGATATTCGTTTTAGCATTAAAAACACACAAACCTATTTGATTGAAAAATCAAAATTAGAGAAAGGTGTGTACGATTATAGAATTGTTTGTCAAAAAGACGGGAAAGAATTGGTAAATGTTGGTAAACACTATGTAAAATGATCATTTTTGTAACAAGTTTGATTATTGGCTTAACAGCAAATTTTCATTGCATCGGAATGTGCGGGCCATTGGCACTGGCAATTCCTGTGAATCGAACATCTAATTGGACTATTTTATTTGGAGTACTGCAATATAATTTTGGTCGAATAATTACCTATTCCATTTTAGGTGCTTTGGTAGGGTTGATTGGAATAACTATTGAAACCTTTGGAGTTTTGCAGTGGATTAGTATCATTTCTGGTATCTTGATGATAATTTACGCTTGGAGAAAATGGCTTTCATCCAAAATTGAGGCAAAAATTCCTATGTTTGGAATGAACAAAGTCGTTAGTGCTGGATTAGGGAAAGTTTTGGCGAAAAAATCTCCCTTTAAGTTGCTTCTTTTGGGAAGTTTAAACGGCTTACTTCCTTGTGGAATGGTATATTTAGCATTGATGAATGCAATTTTGGCAGGGAATTCCTTAAACAGTTCTCTCGCAATGGCATTTTTCGGAATCGGAACCCTTCCTGCAATGGTTTTTGTAGGTTTTGCAGCCAATCGAATTTCAAGCAATTTAAGATATAAATTTAATCTTGCTATCCCCTATTTGCTCACAATTGTTGGACTTTTAGTGATTTTAAGAGGATTAAATTTAGATATTCCGTTTATCAGTCCTAAAATCTCTTTAGTGGAAGAAAAGAAATGTGAAAACACAAAAACGAATGACAAAACAGTTGAAATGAGTTGTTGTCATAAGAAGTGAGTTCAATTTTCCAGGAAAATAGACATTAAAAAATATTCAAATTGTTTTAACACCATATTTAACAATATCTTCATCATTTGTCAAAAAAGTTAATTTGTTAACTTTTGATTGAGCAATTAAAATTCTGTCAAAAGGATCTCTATGAAAAAATTCTAAATTAGCGATTTCGATAATATGCTCTAATTCTATTGATAAAATTATAAATCCATTTTCATCAACTAGTTGCATAAATGATTTTAAATCAAGAGGGAGTTTGAGTTTATTTAAACTTATTTTAATTGCTATTTCCCACAATGTTGCAATACTAACAAATTTTATATTTTCAGGCGATTCAATAATTTTAGTATATTTTTTACTTAATTTATTGTTACCACTAAAAAACCAAATTAAAACATGCGTATCAAGAAGTACTTTCATTACATGTAATCTTTAAAATCCTCAAGTGGTGCATCAAAATCGTCGGACATGTACACTTCTCCTTTCATACAACCAAACTGTGGTTTGGGTTCTTTACCCTTTTCAGTTTTTTTGCTTAACAGAAAATCAATAAAATCATTTACCTCAGAACGAAGATTTTCTGGCAATATACTGATTTTATTGTATAAATTTAACTGTTTCATAATTGTTTTGTTACACAAATTTAAGAAAAATTGTCGAAATTAAAAAATGTAAAAAACTTTTTTTACAATGGGCAAGACTAAAAATCCATTGTAGCTATTGGAAGAAAAGAAATGTGAAATCTCAAAAACTGGTTACAAAACAGTTGAAATGAGTTGTTGTCATAAGAAGTGAGATAGAATTTTTATTAACCTGAGTTCGATTATTAACAATCTGATTGTCAATAACTTATCGTAAATCCTTATAAATAAGTGAAATACTTTTAGTATCTTTAATGTGTTGAATATTAACGATTTAAACTAAAATTATGTA
>JBIKSI010000087.1:0-15001 GCA_044348665.1 Crocinitomicaceae bacterium | reverse complement strand
TGAAAAATTTAAAACTGTCAGGATTTCAATTAAGTTATTTTTTAAATTAATGGGTATTGATTTACTACCGTTAGTGCGTTTTTTTAGTTTAACAAATATACTCTTTCGTCTACCATTTATTGGCTGAATGAATTTTATCCATTCTATTTCTGAATAAGAAACTCTGACCTTTCTAGTTAAAAATTGAAGTACAACATAATCGTCATGAAAAGTTATTGTTTTAGAGCAACTAATGATTAAAAGATAAACTGAAAAAGCGATTGTTAATCCAACTAAAAGACCAACAATATAAATCCAATTGAATTCTTGTGTAAATAGTAGTTGACTACCATTACAAATAAAAAGGAAGGCAATTGGACTTAAAAGAGTTATGAGGAATATTACTTCGAAATAATCATTAAAATCGTAAGAATTTATCTTTATTTCTCTTCTGTCAAGGTCGTTCATAAGTTCAAAAAATAAAACCTACAAAAACTCCTTTATAATTCATCACTACTAACTCCTAATTTCTAACTCTTAAAAAAGTCCATTAATCTCAGCATCAATTGCGTTGATGATTTTTCCTAAATCTTCTTGGTTGGTGGTGAAATTGTTGTTATCGATGTCAATGATTAACATTTTTCCTTTGTCGTAAGTCGAAATCCAGGCTTCGTAACGCTCATTTAAACGTTTTAGATAGTCCAAACGAATACTTTCTTCGTAATCACGTCCTCGTTGTTGAATGTGATTTACCAAAGTAGGAACGCTCGCTCTTAAATAAATCAATAAGTCTGGCGCTGAAACAAAAGATTCGATTAAATTGAACAAAGAAAAATAATTTTCAAAATCACGAGTAGTCATCAAACCCATGGAGTGTAAGTTTGGTGCAAAAATAAATGCATCTTCGTAGATTGTTCTATCTTGAATTACCATGCGGTCAGTTTGCTTGATGTCCTGTATTTGAGTAAAGCGACTATTCAAATAATACACTTGCAGGTTGAAAGACCAACGTTGCATATCTTCGTAAAAATCATTTAAATAAGGGTTTAATTCTACATCTTCAAAATGAGTTTCCCAACCATAATGTTTTGCCAACATTTGAGTTAATGTAGTTTTTCCTGCTCCAATATTTCCTGCTACAGCGATATGCATATTCTTAATTTTTTGAAGTGTCTAAATTACAAATAAAGTATGAAATAGCGTTAAAAAAAATCGATAGAATAAATAAAAATTGCATTTTTTGTTTCGCAGGTAAATTTTTTGTCCTGAAATTTGAATTTAACTAGGTCTTTTTCAGGTAAATTAATTATCTTTTGTTGCAAAGAATTTGATTTGTCTTGAATTATGATAGAATTTCCTTTCAAGATATACAAATAGTTGTCATCCACATCCAAATAACTAATTCCGCTCATCTCGAAGGAAGAAATTAAGGTCCCATAAAGGTCAAATTGATAGATTCCCTTTTCATTATCAAGAATCCAAAGAAAATCTTGCGCTTCAAAAAATTGATTAACTTTATTTAAATCCAACAAACCCAGAATGTTTTCAATCTGTTGGGTTTGAGATTTATTGCTAGAAATGAGGTTTATCTTTGAATTTTCTTGGTCATAAACCCAAATTTTGTCCGGACGATTTGATGCTGAAATTTTTGTTGCATAAGTGATATCAAATTCATTCAAGTCAATTTCGTTTTCCTGATTACTCAGCGTGTTATCGACGTAAAAAACACTTTGCTGTTCTTCTGAGAAAAGTAGAATTTTCATTGGATTTCGGGCATCAATCGAGGCTATTTCGCCAAATTTCTTCAAACTTTGTTCAAAAAGCACTTTTCCATCAGCATCAATTTTTTGCAATTTATCCTTTTGAGCTACCAAAATATTTCCAAAATTATCTAAATCCCAATTGATGGAATTTGAGAATTGAATTTTATTTTTTAATTCAAAATGCAGACTATCTTGAGCTTTCAAATGAAAACACAAAAATGCCAGAAAAGAAAAAAGTAGTTGGAATTTAAATTTCATTTTTTGTTGCTAAAATTTCCTCAATTAATTTGCGATCATTAGACAAACGTGGAATTTTATGTTGACCACCCAATTTGCCTTTTGATTTTAACCAAGCATCAAATGTGCCAAAATTCATTTGCTGGACGGATAAATTTTCTAAAAGTAAATTATGACTTCTTTTTGCATCGTAATCGGAGTTGATTTTTCTAATTTCAGCATCCAACACTTGCTCAAACTCTGCATTTGATGCTGGAGATTCAATAAATTCAATCAACCATTCGTGTTTTCCCTTGGAATTATTTTCTAAATAAACTGGTCCTGCGGTGAAATTTTTCACACTACAATTCAATAAATTACAAGCATTTGCAAGCGCTCTTTCGGCATTTTCAACAATTAATTCTTCTCCAAATACATTGATGAAATTATTAACACGGCCGCTAATTTTAAATCGAAAGGGTAGGAGCGAGGTAAATTGAATGGTGTCGCCTAAAATATAGCGCCATAGACCACCATTTGTGGAAATCACAATGGCATAATTTGTGTTTAATTGCACTTCACTTAAATCATGAATAACGCTTGAATCGAGACCATTATAATCTGACATGGGAATGAATTCGTAAAATATTCCATAATCCAACATTAACAATAATTCTGTGGAATTTGCCACATCTTGAATTCCAAAAAATCCTTCGGAAGCATTGTAGGTTTCCACGTAATTCATCTCGTCAGAGGGAATCAATTCCTTGAATAAGTTTCTATATGGTTCAAAATTTACTCCTCCGTGTAAGAATAATTCAAGATTTGGCCAAACTTCTTTTAAATTATCTTTTCCGCTAATTTCAAGAATTTTTTTGCAAAGAACATAGGTCCAACTCGGCACACCAGCGATGATATAAACATCTTGTTCGATGGTTTCGCGTGCCATTTTTTCGATTTTGTTTTCCCATTCGGACATCAAGGCAATTTCCTTCGAAGGTGTTCTTCTAATTTCTGCCCACCAAGGTAAATTTTTTACGATAATCGCCGATAAATCACCTAAATAGGAATCAATTCCAATTGGGTTGATTTGAGCACTTCCACCAACGATGAGGTGTTTTCCGTTATATAATTTACGATTGGGAAAATTTTCGTAATATAAGGCTAGTAAATCTTTTCCTCCTTTATAATGGCAGTCAAAAAGTGATTCTTTACTGACAGGAATAAATTTACTGCGAGCTGAACTTGTTCCGGATGATTTAGCGAACCATTTTGTTTCAGAATGCCACAAAATTTGTTGTTCTCCTGCAATGATACGATCAATTTGTGGTTTTAAACTTTCGTAAGAATTAAGAGTTACTTTCTCTTTGAATTCGGCGTAAGATTTTATTTCTGAAAAGTGATTTTCTCGACCAAATTCAGTGTTTTTTGCAGCAGAAATTAGTTGTGTAAGCAATTCATTTTGAACGTCTAATGGATATTTACGGAATAAATCAATTTGATGTATCCGTTTTTTCATCATCCAAGCAAAAATCGAATTAAAGGGCATAGTTGATTAGACGTTAAAAAACGTGAATTATGAGAATTTAAATAAAATGGGGAAAATTAAATTTTATCCCCAAATTAATACAGCAGCAAGAATGCAAATTGCAGCAATGGTGTATAAAAATCCTGCTGCAGCTGTTGTTTCTTCGAAAAAATTATCAGACATACTATTAAATTTTAATTTTGCTCAAATATAAAAAGAAATTTGATTGCTAAAGTAATTTATTTTTATTTTTTTACGAATTTCAATACTTCTCTTTTTTCTTGACTTTCAATTGAATAAAAATACATTCCTGAGTTTAAATCACTTGTATCAATAATTATTTTTGTTGTTCCAGTGTCTACTGATCCTATGAAAACAGTTTTTAATTTTTTTCCATTTAGCTCACACAAATATATTTCTATTTTCTCATACTTGTTTGCTGAAATTGTTAATTCTTGCTGGTCATTTGCTGGATTTGGATACAAATTGATTTTTAAACCCAAATGACCGAGTTCTTGAAAACCTAAATGATGATCCCTATAATGGTATTTAATCAAAACTCCATTTGTCCCAGATATTAGGGCAATACTGTCGTTGAGGAATTCTATTGATTGAAACCAGGTTTCTAAATTTGTATTATAATAATCCCAATTTTGTCCTGAATTTGACGAAACAGCAATTATACCACGAATAGTTTCAATTCCGAATTCATCGAAGTAGGATATTTTTCCAACAGAATAAACTATGCCATCTTTTTCCTTTATATCTATGAAAAATGTGTTTTCAAGAAAATCTATTGTTGTCCAATCAAGGCCGGAATTGGTGGTTTTTGTCACCGTATTACCACAAGCTGCGAGTATGGTGTCTTTGCTTAAAAAAATATAATTTGTTGGTTGTAATTGCAAAAATACATTATTGTTCCAAGTTCGACCTCTGTCAAAAGAATAAGAAAATTTTTCAAACATTCCAATACAAATAATACTGTCATTATATCTTTCCAAGGCTTCAACATATAAGAATGCATTATTTTCTAACGTCCAAGATACTCCTCCATCAATTGTTCTAAATTGTTTGTAATTGGAATTAAAAAATAGACCTTCAAGACTGTCAAACATTACTAGTTTGTTAATTCTTAAATTGAGAGTGTCAAAAACTAAGTTCCAAGTTTCACAATTATCATGAGAACTATAAATTAAATGACTATCATCACCAAACAAAGGGTAAGAAGAAACTAAATAAACAATATTTGAATCGATGCGATTAAAGGAATGAACAACATTTGTATCAGGACCAGGAGCTTGTTTTAAAATAACGTTATTATTTTGAAAATCTACTTTCCCAAAATAATTGTTATTCCCAACAATAAAAGTTTGATCATTGAAAATATCTATTTCATATAAATCTTCAGAAGTGTTGGTAGTAATGATTTCAAGCTGAGAAAAGATTAAGCTAAAATTGCTTAAAAGAAGCGTAAGTGCAAAAACAAATTTCATAACTTCTGTGTTTTCAAATATTTAATTTCGTTATTCAATTTAATTTTATAGACGTAAAGCCCTTGTGAAAGGTTGCTTAGGTTGATTGAGATATCGGTTCTTCCCTCCGTAGCAGAGCCAGAAAAAATATTTATTACTTCCTTTCCTGTATAATCGACCAATGTAATTTCTATTTTTTTTTCATTTATCAAATCGAATGATAGTATTTGGGATGAAATAGTTTGATTAGGGTAAAGTTCTATTTTATTATTTAATTCAAGATTTATTACATTTGAACCATTTATCTGACTTAAAAGTAAAGAATATTCTAAATTTGAATTATTATTTATTTGGTCTAAGGATTTAGTCTCAAAGTTAATTATAACGTTATAAATACCTTCACTAATATTATTTACATCAAAAGTAATAATTTTATTGTTTAATTGAGAATTTGGTTTTTTTTGATATTTTTAACTTCTTTCAAGAGTTGATTTTTAATTTACCCCACAAAAAAAGGCCATTCTTTCGAACAGCCTTCCAATTTATTATTTTTTTGAATTAAAGTTTTCTTGCAACTTCCACTTCTTCAAAAGCTTCAACTACATCACCAACTTTGATATCATTGTATTTGTCAATGTTTAAACCACATTCAAATCCTCGTTTCACTTCTTTTTGATCGTCTTTGAAACGTTTCAATGAACCAAGTTTTCCTGTGTGAACAACAATTCCATCACGGATAACTCGTATTTTAGAATTTCGTTTGATTACTCCATCCAAGACAAAACATCCTGCAATTGTTCCCACTTTCGTGATATCGAATGTTTCACGAATTTCAGCAGAACCAGTGATTTCTTCTTTCACCTCTGGGGATAACATTCCTTCCATGGCTGCCTTAATTTCATCAATCGCTTGGTAAATAATTGAGTACAAACGAATATCGATTTGCTCTTGTTCAGCTAATTTACGCGCCGCAACAGATGGTCTCACTTGGAATCCAAGGATAATTGCATCTGATGCCGAAGCCAAGTTAATATCTGCTTCAGAAATTGCTCCAACTCCTTTGTGTACAATCTTAACTGCAATTTGCTCTGTTGAAAGGTTCAATAAGGAATCAGATAATGCCTCAATTGATCCATCCACGTCACCTTTGATAATCAAATTCAACTCTTTGAAGTCACCAATTGCCAAACGACGACCAATTTCATCCAATGTGATGTGTTTAGTTGTACGTAAACCTTGTTCTCTGTACAATTGTTCTCTTTTCGTAGCAATGTTTCTAGCTTCACGCTCATCATCCATTACGTTGAATTTATCACCTGCACTTGGAGCACCATTGATACCTAAAATTGAAACTGGTGCTGATGGCCCAGCTTCCTTCACCACAACACCATGTTCGTTGTGCATTGCTCTCACTTTTCCGTGGTGACGTCCAACTAATACGATGTCTCCAACTCTCAATGTCCCTGCTTCAACCAACATGTTTGTAACGTAACCTTTTCCTTTATCTAAGGTAGATTCAATTACTGTTCCGATGGCATTTTTATTAGGATTGGCTCTTAAAGCTAAGATGTCTGCTTCTAACAATACTTTTTCAAGTAATTCAGCTATATTTAAGTTTTTCTTCGCAGAAATTTCTTGACATTGGAATGGACCTCCCCATTCTTCCACCAAGATATTCATAGCAGAAAGTTGTTCTCTGATTCTATCCGGATTTGCACCGTCTTTATCTATCTTATTAATAGCGAAAATCATTGGAACTCCAGCAGCTTGAGCGTGAGAAATAGCCTCTTTTGTTTGTGGCATCACGTCATCATCTGCTGCAACTAGGATAATCGCAACGTCGGTAACTTGAGCACCTCTGGCACGCATCGCTGTAAAGGCTTCGTGACCAGGAGTATCTAAGAAAGTTAATTTTCTTCCATTTTTCAAAGTAACAGAGTAAGCACCAATGTGTTGTGTGATTCCTCCAGCTTCCCCTTCAGTTACGTTTGCATTTCTAATTTTATCCAACAAAGACGTTTTACCATGATCGACGTGACCCATTACCGTAATAATTGGCGGTCTTTCAATTAAATCCTCTTCTTTGTCTTCTACAACTGGAATTGCATCTTGAACTTCAGCACTAACGAATTCTGTTTCAAAACCAAATTCTTCCGCCACAATATGAATTGTTTCTGCATCTAAACGTTGATTGATCGAAGCAAAAATACCTAAGGACATACAAGCTGAAATAACTTGTGTTGGTGCAACATTCATCATGGAAGCCAATTCCGAAACAGTAACAAACTCACTTAGTTTAATTACTTTTTCTTGTAATTCAGCGTCCAACATTTCTTGCTCACGTCTTTGCGCGTACACATCACGTTTTGCTCTTCTATTTTTGGAACCTTTAGATTTCCCTCCAGAATTGGAAAGTCTTGCTAAAGTTTCTTTTAATTCTTTTTCAATATCTTTTTCAGAGATAACTGGTTTTTCAAACGGTTTAGCACCTGGTTTGTTCCCAAATTTCCCTTTATTAAATGGAGGTCTATTTCCTTGTCCAGCTGCATTTCCTGTTCCAGTATTTGGAGTAGCTGTACCTGTTTGGTTTGCAGGCTTACTTGGATCAACCTTCTTAATTCTTTTTCTTTTCTTGCGATTTTCAGCAGAATTAGGTCTATCATTTGAACGTTCTTTTTCAACAGGAAGTTCAATTTTCCCTAATACCGTTGGACCAGACAATACTTTTCGCTCAACACGAATAGTTTCAATTTCTTTAGGAGGTTCAGGAGTAACTTCTTCTTTTACTTCTGGTGCCTTAGGAACGACTGGTGCAGAAACAGGCTTAGCCGGTGCTTGTTTGATTGCATCTTTGCGTTCTTTTTTGTAATCCTCTTTTTTCTTCTTATCTGGTCTAGTTTTAGAGTTGATTTTATCTAAATCAATTTTCCCTAAAACTTGAATTTGCATTTCTCCTTCACCAAGTGTTTTTGCACCTCCATTCATTTCTGGAGATTTATCTTCATCTTTTGAATCATCAACTGATTCCTGAATTTCGCTTGGTTTTTCTTGAATTGGTTCCACTTCTTTTTTTACTTCAACTTTTGGAGTTTGTAAAAAAGCTTGTTTACTTTCAAGGATATCGAAATCATCTTCTTCGTCCTCGTCTCTCGTTTGAGTTTCTTGAGGTTTCGCATCACGCAAACTAATTGTTTCACGTTTTTCACGTTTAACAGAAGTTAATTTGGATTGCTCCTTAACGATTTGATCATCAGCGAATTGTTGACGAAGCATATCATAATGATCTTCTTCCAATTTGGAGTTTGGATTGTGGTCAATCTTCACCCCTTTGGATTGTAAGAAGTCAATAAGCGTAGAAACTCCTACGTTTAATTCTCCAGCAACTCTCCCTAATCTATGTGTTTTTCCGGCCATACTTTATTATTCTCGATTGTTCGATTATTCGATTATTAGATAATTAGACAAATTTTCGAGCGGTCTAACAATCCTAATTTCCAACAATCTAATCTTATTCAAATTCTGCTCTTAAAATTTTATATACTTCTTGTATTGTTTCTTCTTCTAAGTCTGTTCTGTTTACTAAATCTTCTACTGTAATCTCTAATACAGATTTTGCAGTGTCGCAACCAATCGCCTTCAATTCATCGATAATCCATCCATCGATTTCATCTGAGAAGTCCTCTAAATCAACGTCTTCCACATCAACCTCACCATCACGGTAAACATCGATTTCGTATCCAGTCAATTTCGTTGCCAATTTAATATTGTTTCCACCTTTACCAATAGCCAAGGAAACTTGGTCTGGTTTTAAGTGAACTTTTGCTCTTTTTTCTTCTTCTAAAATTTCAACTGATGTAATTTTAGCTGGAGATAAAGCTCTTGTAATGAATAAGTTTGGATTTTGTGTAAAATTAATTACATCAATGTTTTCGTTTCTTAATTCACGAACAATTCCATGAATTCTAGATCCTTTCATACCAACACAAGCTCCAACTGGATCGATTCTATCATCATAAGATTCAACAGCAACTTTTGCTCTTTCTCCTGGTTCACGAACGATACGTTTGATTGTGATTAATCCGTCAAAAACTTCAGGAACCTCTAATTCAAATAATCTTTCAAGGAATTCAGGTGCAGTTCTAGATAAGATAATCACTGGACTTGAATTTCTCATATCAACTTTTGCAACTACTGCACGAATTGATTCTCCTTTTTTGAAATAATCTGAAGGGATTTGCTCTGATTTAGGAAGTAACAATTCATTTCCTTCATCATCCAATACCATGATTTCTTTTTTCCAAACTTGGTAAACTTCACCAGTGATAATTTCACCGATACGTTCTTTATATTTTTTGTAAATATTATCTTTTTCTAATTCTAAGATTCTAGAAATCAAGTTTTGACGCAAAGAAAGTACGTTTCTTCTTCCAAAATCTGTAAATTTAAATTCTTCAGAAACTTCTTCCCCAACTTCAAAATCTGGTTCAATTTTAATTGCATCAGAATAAGCAATTTCAGTATTTGAATCTTCAACCTCACCGTCCATCACGATTTCTTTGTTCACGAAGATTTGAACATCCCCTTTTTCAATGTTTACAATCACATCGATGTGTTCATCTGTGTTAAATTTTTTCTTCAACATGGAACGGAACACATCTTCCAAGACATGTTGCATCGTTTGTTTGTCGATATTTTTTAGTTCTTTGAATTCCGAAAATGACTCTATTAACTCGAAGCTATCCATTGCTTATTTTTTATTTAAATGATATAACAATTTTTGTATCTTTTATTTTTGACATCGGAAGGGTTAAATCTTCTACGATGGTTTCCTTTTTCTTACTTCCTTCCAATTTTTCAACTCTTGTTGTTTCAATTGTCAGTGATTTTGAGTCCGCTGATTTAAGAATTCCAGTGTATTTAGTACCTTCTTTCATTACAACATCGACTTCTTTTCCGTAATTTTTAATGTATTGTTTCAAAACTCTCAATGGTTTATCTAAACCAGCAGAAGAAACTTGTAACTCAAAATCTTGCTCCTCTCTATCTAAATTGTGTTCAATGTTTCTTGAAACAGCGACACATTCTTCAATGGAAACGTAACTTCCTTCTTTGTCCAATTCAACTGTAATTGCATTTTTTGGTGAAATAGAAATCGATACAATAAACACTTCAGGAAAACGTTCATCGATGCGTTCTTGAGCCAATTTTTGCACTAAATCTTTTTGTATCATTGGAATAATAAAAGAGGGGATTTACGTCCCCTCTAGCGTGTTCTACATTAAAATAACGATGCAAAGATAATAAACTTTTGTGAATTAGCCAAATTAGTGTTGAAAAATTAATTTTTTGACAACAAAAACCCTCTAAATTTTAAATATTTGATCGAGTTTATAGTAATTGATTTTTGAACTTGATTTTGATCGGTTTACGTCAATCATTTTTTTGGCTAGAATTTTTACAGGCATCGGTTTTTGAGATTGGAATAAGCCTATTTTATTCAAAAAGCGAATTACCTTCAAACTAATTTTCTCCATGGTGCGATTATCATCCGTGTTTCTATCTAAAATTCCAGGTTGAAAAATATGTATTTTCTTAAAATTTAAACTTTTTACCGCCTCTTCTAATTCCCCTTTCATGCGAGAATAAAAAATTGATGAACTTGCATTTGCTCCATAAGCGGAAATTAGTACATAATTTTTCACTTCATTCTTTGCCGCGATTTTTGCAAATTCTAATTGATAGGAAAAATCTATTTTGTATTGGATTTCTTTTGTTTTTGCAATTTTAATTGTTGTTCCAAGGGCTGAAAATAAGACATCTCCCTTGATTTCATGTTCAATGGCCTCGATATTATCAAAGTCAATCAAAAATTCTTGCAACTTTGGATGAATTACCTTACTTTTTTTTCGAACAAATATTTTTACTTCCGAGTAATTTGAATCTTCAAGTAATTGATTTACAAGTTCTTTTCCTGTTGCTCCTGTTGCTCCAATTACCAATGCTGTTAATTGTTCATTCATTTTAATTTGTATCTTAAGTGTGATGTTGTGACGCTATTAATGTCCAAACAATAATAATTTTTATTGAAATGTATTTTTTTAAATAAATATTCAGATTTCGGCAAAAGGATTTCATCTGAAACTTGATTTATAGATTTAATTTCTTCTAAAACAGTGATGTATTTCCAAACATAAGCAAAGGTTTTTGTGTCATAATGAAAATTCCATTTGTTTTGATCTTTTTTCGAAACTGTAGGATGGAATGTCTCAACATTACTCAAGATTTCACCATAAATAGTTACCGCCGGAATTTTATAAAACTTAAAATAGGCAAATGGATTTGCATAAAAACGAGTAGTTTTATCTCCTGATATACTGACTTGTAGACGTTGAATTTTTAGTGAATTATCAGCTATTTTTATGTTTTCCGCATCGGCAACTGATAAATGAACTACTTTTTTGACAGGTAAATCTGCATTCATAAAGCGTGAAATCATGCCTTCTGAAAAAGCAGATCCCATGCTATGTGTCACAAAATAGATTTCAGCCTTTTCCGACAGTTTTTCTTTGAGTTCTGGGATGAATGAATTTGCAAATAATTTTCCTTTATTACTGCGAAATTTTGCACTAGAATACCAAGGACCTTCTCCGTTAACAAATTCAAATTCACAATTACCCCCAAAATATTGGTTTGCAGCATCTAAAAATTGACTTCCTTTTTCTGTCCAATATGGAAGAAGAGGCCTACAGTTTTTGGTATAGCCATTTACGAAAAAGATTATTTTTGAGATTTTTTGCAAATCGAATAAGTTTTAAACTAATACCGAACATGTTTTCAATATGGTCCAAATGAATTTGTCCATTTTCAATCTATATCGGCAGTATGCAGGTTAGCGATTGGACTAAATTACAACTGTGATTGGTATAAAATCTATTCTGCAAGTAAATCTGTGTTTTTTGTATATTTTTTCCATTTTTCCAGAATTTGCTGAAAACCTTCTGGCAATTCAGAATCAAACTGCATCCATTCATCTTTTGTTGGGTGCTGGAAACCTAAAGTTTTTGCATGTAAAGCTTGGCCCGGAATCAAAGCAAAACAATTCTCAATAAACAATTTGTATTTTTGATTTATAGTTCCTCTAACAATGGAATCGCCACCGTATTCAATGTCATTAAAAAGTGGATGTCCGATGTGTTTCATATGCACGCGAATTTGATGCGTTCTACCCGTTTCTAATTTACACTCAACCAAAGTAACCAAACCAAAACGTTCAATAACTTTATAATGTGTTACGGCATGTTTCCCATAATCTCCTTCAGGGAAAACAGCCATTAATTTTCTATTTTTCAAGGATCTAGCTAGGTGGCCAGTTATTGTTCCTGAATCTTCTTTTACATCTCCCCAAACTAAGGCCCAGTAACGGCGTTCTGTGGTTCGATCGTAAAATTGTTTAGCTAAATTTGTCAATGCAAATTCTGTTTTTGCAATCAACATTATTCCTGTGGTGTGCTTGTCTAGTCTATGCACTAAACCTGGTCGACCAAAATAATCTTCAATTTTATGAGGTAAATTATCAAAATGATAAACCATGGCATTAACAAGTGTTCCCGTATAATTCCCATATCCAGGATGCACAACCATATCAGACGGTTTATAAACTAATGCCAATTGATCATCCTCATACAAAATGTCAATCGGAATATTTTCAGGAATTAACTCAATTTCTCGAATTGGATAGGGTAAAACAATAGTGATTTCGTCTTTCGGCTTAATCTTATAATTCTGTTTTACTTGTTTTCCATTTGCAAGAATATTCCCATTTTTGGCGGCATTTTGAATCTTACTACGCGATGTATTCGGCAAACGATCCATTAAGAATTTATCGATGCGAATAATTTCTTGACCTAAGTCTGAAATAAATTTATAATGTTCAAATAACTCTTCTTCTTGATTATCAAAGTCTCTGTCTTCTAATTCTTCTTGCATTAATTTTTGATGATTTTTTTAGTAAGACCGCTTGAGTTTTCTTTTACAAAATACACGCCTTGATTTAGGTGCGAAATATCGTGTCTTTTTTCGGATGAATCGTTAAAATAAACTTGCTTCCCTTGGATATCAAAAATTTGAATTCCTTTGAAATCAGTCATGTTTGTTTCAATTTGAATAAAATCCGCACTAGGATTTGGGAAAATGTTGAATGTTGCACTTATTTTTTCTTCTACCAAACCAGCATTTTTGTTCAAATTAGTGGAGAAAATAGGTCGAATCATCAAGGACCCTTCGAAACTTGAATTTGTCCATGTTTCGCCATTGTTAATGCTATAAAAGATTTTGTCAGAATTATTGTTGTTCCAATCAAAGCCAATGTTTAATGGAGTTTGATCAATTTGTCTCCATCCTACATAAAATGTTCCTGTAATTGGAAGTTTCTGAAAATCAACTAAATAATAATTTGTAAATCCAAGTGTATCATCGTAATCATAGGAAGGTTGACGAGGAAATAAAAACTCATCTTGATAAATCTCTGTTCCAGGTTTTCCATTATCATCATTCCAAACGGTCAATAAAAATAGTTTGTTAGAAACATCAGTTACCGATTCGACAAATTTCATTTTTACTCCAATTAGAGAGTCATCCTCATAAGGAGTAAATTGGTACGCTAATCTTGCTTGTACGCCACTTGGACCATAAGCTGCTTCTGCAGAACCATCGTCATAGGCATAAAAATCATAAAAACGTTGCTTAAAACGTGTTGAGTCATTCACAGTTAGATTTGTAAATTGCGCTGTAGCGTTGAAAGTAACATCAAATTCTTTAAAATCTTCTGTTGAAGCGCTGTTAAAATCGTAAAAAGTTGAAATGTCATGCGACGATTGATAAACTGTATTTGACAAATAATTGTTATCTCCATTTGCCAAATTTTGACCAAATATTGCGATATCTATTTCAGATGTCCCATCGTTAGAAACATTTAAATTCCCATTTTGGTAATTTTCTGCTACATTACTTGCGTTTCTAACTGTTATTTTTAAGTCATCGTTTGTTTTTCCAAGACCATTGTTTCTAAAATGTTCCCAAGGAGCAAAAGTGTAGTCTTTCAATAAAGAATTTAATGGATAAACGACAGCGAAATCTTTGAAAAGTGTATCTTGATAACCAGAAAAAGCTCTTAAGTGCACATAATCAATGTGGTATTGGTCGATTGCTCCAGAAACTCCAGAATAATTTTTAAATCGAAATTGAAATGCACTTTGCAAAAACTTGTTTTCAGTGACCTTTATATGCACTTTAGAAAAGGGATTTAAAGCGGATCCACCTGTCGACCAAACATGATACCATTGATTAAATTGAGGTGAGAAAAACTCCACAATGAGCGAATCTCCAGCCTCGGGTTCATCATTAAATCCTTTTGCTTGGTATAGAAAACTAAAATAGATTGAATCGTTGGCAGAAAAATCACTTAAGTCAATTGGTTTTGAAGTCAGATAATCATTAAAATCATTGGAAGGTGAATTGTAAAGGTAAGGAACTCCATTTTCGTCTGTTCCATCAAAAGTTACAACTCCCAATGACCAAGGATTTACCGCATTGGTATAGTTGTGTTGCGCCTTGTTATCAAGCCAATACGCATTTTTATCACTTAATTTTGCGAAAAATTGTACTGCAGAATCCTGAAAATAATCAACTTCTGTTAGCCAAATGGTGTCAGGTTCATTCACAAAACCCAATGTGTCGTAAATAATGTAAGGAGGATAAACTGAAGTGGTAGAATAATTAACTGGGTAGGCGCAAAAATCAGCAACTTTGATATCAACAGTTGGAAAAACTTCATCCACAACAGTTAATTCTGTCATGTTAAATATTTTTCTCATCGTTTGTTGAGCACTATAACGCTCGGTATTCGGTAATTTATTCCCTCCTAAATCAGTCAATTTATAATATTTCTCTGAAGTGGTTCCTGGATCAGAAAAATTTGTTTCATATTGCTGAAAATGGGTTTTGGAAAATTCGTCCAAAAAGGGAAGCTCAAGCGTATCAGCACT
>JBIKSI010000004.1:0-45725 GCA_044348665.1 Crocinitomicaceae bacterium | reverse complement strand
CATGTTTTTAAAGCCAAAGCCCCAACTTCCGAAAGTTCCAATTTCATAGCGCTCAAGAGAAAAATCATAGAATGAAAATCCGATGAAAAATGCTCCAATTAAGAAATACATTATTTCATCCAGCAAGTGAAATCCAGTGAACCAAGCGAAGAGCCACCAAAGTACAATGAAAACTAAATTTAAAAATAAGGCAATAATTACAATAAAAACTGCACGAATTAGATCAGTCATGATTCGTACAATTCCTCCGTCAAATTTGGAACCAGCCACATTATTATCTACTTTTTCAGAAAGTAAGCAATAAACAGGAGATAAAATTGTCAAAATAAAAAATTGATAAAACAATTCCCCTGCATAGGCAAAAACTCCTGTAATTGCAGAAACTCCTGTCCCTAAGTAAGTACCAACTAGGGGAACATCATTTGCATAATCTAAAAAGCTAAAAATCGATGAAAACAGGGTGTAAATCGAAATAAAAATGAGAGAAATAATGAAGGAAGGAAGAAGGTATAACCAATATTTTCCTTTCATTAGGAGGTCGAAACAAAGTTTCGTTGCATAAATGTGATCGTTAATTGCTTTCATAAAAAAATCTTCTTGTGCGAATATACATTTTTTTATTTTTGGAAGCCTAAAAATTTTAAAAAAAGTAGGATTAATCCAAAAAAAGCGATTGTTCCCATAAAATAAATATGCCAACCACGATATCCTTGTTTAGACCAATAATAACCGTTAATTACTCCCAAAAAAAGTGCTACTAAGATTGAAATTGAAAAAATATTCATTGAAAATTAAAATAAAAATTGTAACTTGGCATAAAATTTGAAATTGTAAAATTAAATAATAAAAATAAAATAAAGTCATGAATAATTTATTAAAAATCTCATTGTTACTGCTTGCTTTTGGATTTGCAAACTCTTCATTTTCACAAGAAATAACCAAAAAACAGGAACCAGTTAAGAAATCTAATTACGATTCAAAAAAGAACAAACCTATAAGTAAAACTAAGGTTACAGCTGACAAAATGAAAGTTAGAGAGGTGAAAAAGTCTCAAGTTACTCAACCTGATAAGAAAAAAGTAAAATAGTCTTTAAACCCAGTTTAAGCAAAAAATTATTTTCAATAATAAGAAAGTGCGGATATAAAATTTGCACTTTTTTTATGCTTTTGCCAAATAAATTTTTTCTAAGGCTTTTTTATCGGATTTTCCGTTTTGATTTAATGGGATTTTTTCAATAACTTTAATGTCTGATGGAATCATGTAATAAGGTAAACTATTTTTTAGAAAGTTAAAGATTTCGTTTTTGATATCATGCACTTCTTTTACAGCAAAATTTGATTTTAATTCTACCAGACTCACTATTTTTTTCACTTCTTCGTTTCTTCTCAAAGCAATAGTTTCTGACATTTGAATGAAGTCAATTTCATTGATTTTCGCTGTGATTTCATTCAATTCAATTCTGAAACCGTGCAATTTGACCTGGTCATCATTTCTTCCTTTGCAAAAAAGCATTCCATCCTCAAAATATCCATTATCGCCCGTTTTAAATGCTCGTAAATTTTTTCTAGTCACAAACTTTTCTTCATTTAATTCAGGACGATTCAGATATCCAAGTGAAACATTTTTTCCAACAATGATTATTTCGTTCTCCTCAATTAAGATTTCAGATTCTTGTTTTGGGAACCCTACAGGCAATGGATTGTATTTCTCAATTATTTCTTGAGTGATTTCCACCAAAGTGGTTGCAACAGTTGCCTCCGTAGGACCATAAGTATTGTAAATAATCGTATTTGGATAATTCTCTTTTAGCTGCTTTGCAAGGACATTTGGTAACATTTCTCCACAGAAAAGAAAAAATTTAACTTGATTTTGTACAGGAGAATTTTCAATACGTGAATATAAAAATGAAAAGGAAGGAGTGGAAACCCAAACTGTTCCACCAAATTTCTTAACACGAGTCAAAAATAAATCTGGATTTTCCGTGCTTGATTTATCGCTCAACAACAAAGTTGCTCCTATTTTTGCAAATGTAAGCAGTTCATATACAGATAAATCAAAGCTAAATAAGGCAATGTTGATGAAAACATCATTTTCAGTAAATCCAAAAGAATACTCCATCCAATTTGTGAAGCTAACAACTGCTTCAGTTGAAATTTGAACGCCTTTCGGCTCACCTGTGCTTCCTGATGTGAAAATCAAGTAGATAAGTGGATCAACAATGGATTTATTCGCATTAAAATGATAATTTTCTCGTTTTTGAACAAAGGAGAAATTATTCTGATGTAGCTTGATTTCACTTGTGTTGTTTATCGCTAAATTTGATGTTTCGCAATTTAAAATCAATTCAACTTTCGCAAGTTTAATTACAGTTTCAATACGTTCTCTTGGATAAATAACATCAATTGGGATGTAAGGGATTTTTAGTTTAATGCATGCGTAAACAGCAACAATAAAATCAGCTTGTTTGTGTCCATAAATAACAACTGGATTTTCTAATAAATCAAATTTATCTTTACGAAGAAAATCACATAAATTGTTCACTCTTAGTTCAAATTCTTTCCATGTAAGTTGCTCGTTTTCACTGATAATTGCTAATTTATCAAAATCTTTTTCTTGTTCAATAAAATCTTTAAATTCAAATGAAAATTTCATGCTATGTTACTTGGTTAAAAGAGTTTTCCACTAAAAATATAAATTGCAATCGCAACACAATTAAACAAAATAAAAATTGAGATATACTTGACGATTGTGGGATTTAAATTTCCAAATAGTACATCCTTTTTATTTTTTTTGCAAAGATAAAAGTAGTAATTGTGAATCATGGAATACAATCCAAATAAAACTCCACTAATAATAAAGTGAAGTTCAAAACCATTCCAAAACCCCATCAACGTAAAGGTTAAAAATAAGGCAATGTTCTGTCTTTTGATGGAAGTTAATATGTTTTTGCTTGTTAATTCTTTAAAAACGGGTTTGAAAAAATAGTCGTTCAACCAATCTCCAAGACTTTTATGCCATCGTTGCCAAAACATTTTAGGGTTTTCAGAAAGAAATGGTTTGTCAAAATTGAAAGGCACGCTTATACCAATAAATTTTCCGAAACTCATCGCAAGAAGGGAATATCCAGCAAAATCAAAAAATAAAAAAACAAGGTAAGTGTACATCATAGTTAAATGATAAATGACAGATCCATCATTGATTAAGTGACTCATCACAAAACGATTAATTGCTTCTGCGATGATGAATTTGTAAACCAAACCTTTTAATAGGAAGTTGAATGCAAGCAAGTAATTTTCGGCATTAATTGAAGCGTAAGCTGATTTTATCTCCGTGTTGAAACGATTGAACTTATCCAATGGACCAATGAGCAAAGTTGGTATAAAAGTGGTAAAATTAAAGAAGGAAAGAAAACTAACTTTTTCCGCATTTTCTCGCTCATCAATATATAGTTGAATAACTCTAAAAGTAATGAAAGAAAGCCCTGCAACTTGAAATATTGTTTGAATAATACCATTTTTCAAATCAATTCCTGGGTTAACATTGATGAATTTCATGAAAAATAGAGGAAGTGAAATTAAAATTATTGGCAACAAAAGGTTTTCGTAATGCAACTTTCTAGCGAAAAGGTAATAAATTCCATATAGATAGATTAATAGACCAAAAAGTTGAATTGGTTTTGGAAAAAGAAAAAACAAGTAGGAAAAGGAAATAAAAGCGATGATCCATTCAAATTTTATTCTTTTTTGAAAGAATCGTTTCGAAAAAAGAATTAACAAAATAACGAATAACATGAAAGCAAAAAACTCTAAAGAAGCAAAGGGCAATATGTTACTGAATTTAAACATTTTATCTTTTAATTGATATTAAAATTGTTGGTAAACGAAATCTATTTTTGATTTTGGTTTTTCATCACATTCTTTGTAAATGATTTTTTCTACGTCAAAATAATAGATTACCAAATAACCTAAAATTAAGAGTAAATATAAAAAGTAATTGTTTAAAATTGTCTTTTTCATCGATTGGGATTTGCGTATGTTTTGACCAAAAAATTGGAAACTTTTGTCCATCCAAAATCCCCTAAATGCATCACGTCATTTAAAGTTCCTGGTTCAAAATCTTCTTTTTTTATGCTGAATAAATCCAAACAAGGGAAATTATTTTTCTTTATCAATCTTCGAACTTCATTGATTGCAGGATTAAAATTCTCCATACTTGTGTAGTAATGAGGATTCATGGGTTGAATGATAAATGAAGCATCGCAATCATATCGTTTCAACACTTCAATTAGTAAGGTGAAATCTTCCAATTCTTGATTACTAAAAAAGAAATCTTTGGAATAATCGTATTTTGGATTTTTTACTTTTGGGTCGAAAATAAATTTTTTGTAATATTCATCATTCACAAAAATTGAATTGGTTTTGATACTTTGTAAAAAGTCAGTTTGCACTTTTTTGTCCAAAGTAGTTCTATCTTGAAATTTCAAAGATTGTTTGCTGTTTAACAAGTCAATTTCATAATTAATTGATTCAAAACTGGTACTTAAATTTTTTGCACTTTGAAAAAGTGTCGGAATATCTTTTGTTTTGTACAAGTTTTTATAATAATTCAAAATTCCATTTGTACATGAAATATGTTCGTAGTTTTTTGTGATAAATTCTCCAATTTTCAGTTTGTATTTATCTGGAATGTCCTTATTTTTTGCAATTGATTTCAGGAAATTTATAGGCACAAATTCTAAAAAAGCTTCAATGTTTGTTCCATCAACGATAAACCAAGTTGGACTAACAAAAATACACACTTTTGCATTTTTTAAATCTTTTTGTGCAGCCAACATTTCTGCCATTATACTGAAGCTTTGGTGATAAGCATGTCCGAAACCAACTGTTGGAATTCCAATAGAATCAGGTAAGAAATAATATGAGCTATAGGGTAAATCTGCAAATTCAGACGAGCCCATCAAGCTTAGGTGGTTTTTGTTGCGAATATTTGCTAGGAAATTGATTTCAGCATCAACTCCTGTGGCGTAGTTCACCTGAACTCCGCGTGTAAGTTTTTGCTTTCCTTTGATGTTTTTGATGGTGGTTGCCTTGGAAGATCCTTTTGAAAAGAAAATAGAATTTAGAGCAAAAAGGAGTACAATACTGCTGGCAAAAGCAAGAATTAAGGGTAAAAAATGAAACTTTACAAAGGCTTTCAATCTTAACTTTTTTTCGTTTGAATGTATGTTACAATTCGTTCTACAGTCTCAAAATTTTCTACAATAATTTCATTGAAAGGTATTTTTATTTTGAATTCGTTTTCTAATTCAACGACCAATTCAACTATTGTAATTGAGTCTAAAACTTTTTCTTCCCATAAGGAATCAGTTTTTGAAACTGTTGTAAATGCAATTTCCTCAATTTTATCTATGATAAAGTTTTCCATACCTCAATTTTTGTTCTTTATTCCGATTTTTAAGACTTATCTTTCGAAAAAAGCAAAGATAATTAATTTTGAGATATTTCGACCGTTCTACTCAAATCACTATTTAATTTGAAAGAAAGGATAAGGTGTTTCTCTTGAATTAAGTCTTCAATTTTTTCTGGCCATTCGATAAATGAAATTGAATTTCCATCTAAAATTTCCTCAATTCCGATATCAAAAGCCTCATCGGTAGAATTCAATCTGTATAGGTCCAAATGGTTTATTTCTCCAAAAACTTTTGAAACATAAGTGTTTATTAATGAGTATGTTGGAGAGCCGTTCAATTTTTCGATTTCCAATTGTTTTAATAAAGCTTGCACAAAAGTGGTTTTTCCAACTCCCATTTCACCTTTCAACAAAAACAACTTGTTTGATTCCATTTTTTCGTGCACGAAATCAACAAGTTGACTCAAATCTGATATTGATTTTATTTCAAATTTCATCCGACAAAAATAATGATTATTCAAAAAAAATAGGCGGAATTTTAAAACTCTTTTGAGCATTTTACTTTATTTCAGCTATTTTTTTTAATTTTGTACTTAAATAATTCTAAAAAAATGTTTGAAAATCTTACCGATAAGTTCGAAAGAGCGTTTAAAGTTTTAAAAGGTCAAGGCCAAATTACAGAAATCAATGTAGCTGAAACCTTGAAAGAGGTTCGTAGAGCCTTACTTGATGCCGATGTTAATTTTAAAACGGCTAAAGATTTTACTGTTCGTGTAAAAGACAAAGCCATTGGTAGAAACGTTCTTACGGCTATTTCTCCAGGACAATTGATGACGAAAATTTGTCATGAAGAGTTGATTGAATTGATGGGTGGAAATGAGCAGGAAATCAATTTTCAAGGAAATCCAGGGATTATTTTAATGTCAGGTTTGCAAGGTTCAGGAAAAACTACATTTTCTGGAAAATTGGCAAATTACCTTAAAACTAAAAAAGGAAAAAAACCTTTGTTGGTTGCTTGTGATGTTTATCGTCCAGCTGCGATTGATCAGTTACATGTTTTAGGAGAACAATTGGGAGTTGAAGTTTATTCCAACAAGGAAGAAAAAAATCCAGTTAAGATTGCTCAAGATGCCATTCAATATGCACGAAGTAATTCATTCAATGTTGTTATTGTCGATACTGCGGGTCGTTTAGCGATTGACGTGGACATGATGAATGAAATTGAGGCGGTTAAAAATGCAATAAAACCAACTGAAACCTTGTTCGTTGTGGATGCAATGACCGGTCAAGATGCGGTTAATACAGCAAAAGCATTTAATGAAAAAATCAATTTTGACGGAGTTGTTTTAACAAAATTAGACGGTGATACACGAGGTGGAGCTGCACTATCAATTAAAGCAATTGTTGAAAAACCTATCAAGTTTGTCGGAACTGGTGAGAAAATGGACGCAATTGACGTGTTCTACCCAAGCCGTATGGCAGACAGAATTTTGGGAATGGGTGACGTTGTTTCCTTGGTAGAAAGAGCTCAAGAGCAATTTAATGAAGAGGAAGCAAGAAAACTTCAAAAGCGTATCCAAAAAGATCAATTCGACTTCAACGATTTCTTAGCCCAGTTACAACAAATCAAAAAAATGGGGAACGTAAAAGATTTGATGGGCATGATTCCAGGAATGGGAAAAGCTATGAAAGATGTTGATATCAAGGATGATGCATTCAAACATTTGGAAGCTATTATTTTTTCGATGACGCCTCAGGAGAGATCAAATCCTACACTTTTAAACGGGAATCGTAAAGCACGAATCGCCAAAGGAAGTGGAACAAACGTTCAAGAAGTTAATAAGCTTTTGAAACAATTTGAGGATACGAAAAAAATGATGAAAATGATGTCAAACCCAAAAAATATGATGGGAATGATGAAACAAATGAAGGGAATGAAAGGCGGAATGCCAGGAATGTAACATGTTTATTTCTGACAAACAGCTAGAACGAGGGCAAAATAATTTTGATTTTTTACGTTTTTTTGCCGCTTTTTTGGTGTTTTTCGAACATTCTTCTGTGTTGTTTCAGGCTAAAACATTTGATTTTGACATCTTTAGCTTATTATTTCAATTTTCCTCAGCATCAATTGGAGTCGGCATTTTCTTTATTTTGAGTGGCTTCTTAATTTCTCAAAGTTTTAAAAATTCATCTTCGCTGGCAGATTTTTTTATCAAACGAATTTTAAGGATTTTGCCAGCATTAATCTGTGCGATTTTACTATCGATACTGATTCTAGGCGCATTTTTTTCAAATCTTTCTTTCTTAAAATTTATCACCCATCAAACAACCTTACTTTATTTTCAAAATTGTCTTATTTTTAGGACCCATTATTATTTACCAGGAGTTTTCGAGAATAACATCCATTCTTCAAGTGTCAATGGCTCAATTTGGACAATTCCCTATGAATTTACTTCTTATTGTTTTTTGTATATACTTATGAGGATCCCCAAAGTGAACAGTAAGTTTGTTTTGCTTCTACTTTTTATAATTCTATTTTTAGCCTACCTCAATTATAAACCACAAATTGACACCTTAGTAATTCCCTTAATTGGAGTTACTTTTAGCTCATTAATGCTTCCCTTTTTATATTTTTTTATGGGAATGCTTTTTTTTCAATTCAAATCATTAATAAAATTTAATTTATGGGGTTTAAGTCTGATGATTTTAATTTTAATTTTGATGCATTTTCAATCTATCCCTAGATTGTTTAATGTTTTTACATTGTCCTATTTAGTGTTTTACTTTGCATTTCTAAAAATTCCGAAAATAAACAATTTTGCAAAATATGGAGATTTCTCCTATGGATTCTATTTATACGCTTTCCCCATTCAACAAGCTTATTCAGCGCTTTTTGTAGGAAAAATGGATTTTTATGTACTAATAATAATTTCTTTTTTCACCACATTATTATTTGCCATTTTCTCCTGGTTTGTAGTTGAAAAACCTACCTTGAAATTGAAAAAAAAATTCTCTTTTTAATTCAATTTTACTGTTTTTGACACTATTTTCTGCTGGAAAAATTGTACAGCTTTTTTATCAAAATCTAGGTGATTTTCTGTTGTTAAAAATTCAATTTTGCTAGTTTTAGATATTTTTTGGTCCATTTCTGGATGCCTAGTAAGGTAATCTACCAAACTATCTGCAACTATTTCACCCTGAGAAATTAATGAAATATGCTGGGGCAATTTTTCTTCAATGATAGATTTTACCAAGGGATAATGAGTACATGCCAATAAAATGGTATCTATTCTTTGATTTCTTGCCAACAAAAGTTCTAAATCGTTATGAATAAACCATTTACCTCCATCGGTTTCGTGCAAAGAATTCTCAATAAGTGGAACCCAAATTGGACAAGCGTGTTGTTCTAAATGAATTTCAGGGAAAAATTTCTCAATTTCAATTAAATAAGATTCTGATTTGACTGTACCTTCCGTTGCGAAAAGACCTATATTTTTGGTTTTGGAATAATTTCCTATGATTTCAGAAGTAGGACGAATCACACCAAGTACTCGTTTTTCAGGATATTTAAAAGGTAATACTTGCTGTTGAATACTTCGCAAAGCTTTTGCGGAAGCTGTATTGCATGCCAATATCACCAATTCACATCCTTGTTCGAAAAGAAATTCAACTGCTTGTAATGTAAAATCATAGACAACGTCAAATGAACGTGTTCCATATGGTGTTCTTGCATTGTCACCCAAGTATAAAAAATCATGCCGTGGAAGTTTTTTCTTCAATTCAGTTAATATAGTTAAACCGCCATACCCCGAATCAAAAACACCAATTGCTTTATTTGTCATGAAGCAAATTTACTATTTTTTGTGTCTAATTATTTATTTGATGAATAAATTGTTTTTTAAAAATTTGATTTTTACACCTCAAATTCTATGTTTTCTTGCTAAAAACAAAAAAAAATCCCTAAATCGTTTTTTGTATTAAAAAATAATATAATTTTGCAACATCAAATAAAGGCAGAATTTCTTTTCTACCCAAATTGATTTATAAAGAAGAGGTGAGAGACTGGCTCGTTGAACCTCTGGCAACCAACTTAAAGTCCCGAAAGGGGTTGGAAAACCGGTGCCAATTCCAGATTCTGATGCATGTTGCTGAAGAAGAATATAAATTAAAATTATGAAAAAACAAAGTCATTTTCCTCAAATCAAAACGCAAGTTTCTTCGCAAAAAGAAAACTACAAAGTCGTTTTTAATTTTTCACAAATTATTTGTTGTTGTATGTGCTGCTGATTTTTTAAGATTTCAATTCACATCGTTTCATTTTATCAACAAATACTTTATGTTCAAAAAAAATATTTTCATTTCGCAAGATGATTTCCTTCTTGAAAATGGCAAAAAAATTAAAAATTTAGAAATTCAATACCACACATTTGGAACTTATTCTGAATCCAAAAATGTCATTTGGGTTTGCCACGCTTTAACTGCAAATTCTGATGTCTCTGATTGGTGGAATGGACTTTTTGGTCAAAATCAGTATTTTGATGATGCCAATAATTTTGTAATTTGTGCCAATGTTTTAGGTTCGTGTTATGGTACCACTGGACCTTTGTCAAAAAATGAAAAAAATGAAATCTATTATTTAGATTTTCCAGAATTCACAACGAGAGACCTTGCAAGAATTCATTTATTGCTCAAAGATGAATTAAAAATTTCAAATATTGACTTATTAATTGGATCTTCTTTAGGCGGACAACAAGCACAGGAATTTGCAATTTTACTCAAAGACAACTTGAAAAAGTTAATTTTAATTGCCACAAATGCATTTCACTCACCATTTGGGATTGCATTTAATGAAGCGCAAAGAATGGCCATTCAAGCGGATCCAACATTTTTACAATTCACTGAAAAAGGCGGTGAAGCAGGATTAATTGCTGCTCGAAGCATTGCCATGTTATCCTATAGGTCTTACGAAGGGTATTTAAAAACACAATCGGAAAATGACAGACATAAAACTTCTGATTTCAGAGCAGCCTCTTACCAAAAATACCAAGGCGAAAAATTAGCAAAAAGATTTAATGCTTACTCCTATTGGTATTTGTCAAAAGCCATGGATTCGCATCATGTCGGAAGAAATCGAATTTCAGTTGAAAGCGCTTTAAAAGAAATCAGAGCTGGAACTTTAGTAATTGGAATTTCAAGCGATATTTTGTTTCCAGTAAGCGAACAAAAATACTTGGCTGATACAATTCCAAACGCGCAACTTGAAATCATTGATTCAATTTTTGGTCACGATGGATTTTTAGTTGAAACAGAAGTTTTAGAACAAATAATAGATAATTTTTTAAAAAAATAGATTGCTAGATCATTGGATTATTAGATTTTTAGACATGTTTGTCAATCTAATAATCGACTAGTCTAACAATCGAACAATCTAAAAATATGAGAAATAAATTAAACATAGGCTTATTCGGATTTGGCGTTGTAGGGAATGGACTTTACGAGGTGTTAAACAAATCGAATTTATTGGATGCAAAAATTAAAAAAATAGTGGTTAAAAACCCAAACAAAGAACGAAAAATTCCAAAGGAAAATTTCTCCTACGATAAATCGGATATTTTGCTAGATCCTGAAATTAATCTAGTTGTTGAATTAATTGATGATGCAAGAGCTGCGTATCTGATTGTTTCAGAAGCACTTAAACGTAAAAAAAGTGTTGTCACTGCAAATAAAAAAATGTTGGCTGAAAACCTAGAAGAATTGGTGAATTTAGCAAAAGACAACAATGTTTCTTTACTTTATGAAGCTTCAGTTGGTGGCAGTATTCCAATTATTAGAAATTTAGAAGAATATTACAACAACGATTCACTTTCTGGAATTCAAGGAATTGTGAATGGAACCACAAATTACATTTTAACTCAAACAAATTTCGGGAAAGACTATGAAACTGCATTACAAGAAGCTAGAGAATTAGGCTTTGCTGAGTCAGATCCAACATTGGATGTCGATGGTTACGATTCTAAATATAAATTGATTTTACTAATCAAACACGCCTTTGGTTTAAGTTTAAAACCTGAAAGTGTTTTTAATTATGGAATCAGAAATGTAAAAGGACAAGATGTTCGTTATGCAAGTGAAAAAGGGTTTAGAATAAAATTATTTTCGAGAGCTGAAAAAATTGGAGATAAATTAGTTGGATTTGTAGCACCTCATTTTATCTCAGAAAATAATGTTGCTTACAATGTGAATAATGAGTTTAATTCTGTTTCTGTAGAAGCATTATTTTCTGACAAACAATTGTTTTTAGGAAAAGGTGCTGGCGCGTACCCAACTGCCTCTGCTGTTTTATCTGATGTTTCTGCCTTACAATTTGATTACGCTTACGAGTACAAAAAAACAAATAGCGAGAACGAAGGCTTAACTTATTCGGATGATTTTTTCTTAAAAATATACATTGGATCAGAGTTTATTGAATCGATTCAAGAAATTCCTTTTTATAAAATCGATGAATTATTTCAAAGTAAAAACTACAATTTCCAAACGGGTTGGGTGAAATTTAGTGAAATTAGAAACTTTGATTTTAATAAGTTGAAAGACCTATTTTTTGCCGTTTTACCTGATAAATTTTTGTTGGAAGATGAATTTGAAAATGGTTTTGAAGAAAAATTGTTTTTGCAAGTATTTAATTGAGGCTGGCGAACAATAGATATAAGACAACAGATATAAGATATTAGACTTTAATCTCATGCGAGAATTAAAATCTGTTCGAATCAGCGTTTTAATCTTCTTCATCCCGATAGCTATCAGGGACTGCGGGGAAAAAATCGCTTAAATTAAAAGATAGATTTTCAAATAAATCTACAGATCTTTTTGTTATTATTGTAAGTGTATTTAAATAGAAAACATGAAAATTAAACTCAATCGGCTAAATGAAAAGTTGGCATTTCAGGCAGAAAATGAAGAAGGAATCACTGCAAACTTTGATGCTAATCCAGCAATTGGAGGGGAAGGATTAGGTTTGCGACCAATGGAAATGTTGGCCGCTTCCATGGCTTCTTGTGCGAGTATTGATGTCTTATTGATACTTAAAAAGAAAAGAATTGAATTGTCACATTACCAGATTGAAATTCAGGCAAAACGCTTAGATACAGTTCCTGCAGCTTTTCAAAGTATACATTTATTTTTTTTGATTGGACAAGATGATCCCATCGAACAAGTGGAAAAAGCAGTGCAATTGAGCGTAGAAAAATATTGCTCGGTAAGTGCAAGTTTATCGAAAGAAATAGAAATTACGTACCGTGTTGAAAAAGAATAAATTTTTTGATATGTTATTAAATTTTGATAGCTTTAATAGTTGAATTAATGAAGATTGGATACATGTATATTTTAAAATGTGCAGATGATAGTTATTACACTGGAAGTACAATTAACTTAGAAAAAAGGCTTGATGAACATCAAAATGGTCTTGGTGCTAATCACACAAAAAAAAGATTGCCAGTTCAATTAGTATATTTTGAAGAATTCTCTAGAATTGATTTGGCTTTTTACAGAGAAAAACAAGTGCAAGGTTGGACCAGAAAAAAGAAACAAGCTTTAATTGAAGGTTTTACCGATAGATTAAATGGATTAGCAGAATGTAAGAATGAAAGTCATTATAAAAATAAACCTGTTGACTTCGACTCCGCTCAGTCGCCAGGTTTAGATAATGAAGAATTAAAAAGCTATAATTAAGAGCATTCAAAACTTAAAACTGAAATAATTATTATCTTCTGCTTATTTGGTGACTGAGCGAAGTCTAAGTCACCAAATGAAGCGAAGTCGAAGTCACCAAATGAAGCGAAGTGGAAAAAATAAGTTAATTAAAATGTGGTGGTTGAGCGACTATGCATTGCAATTTTTTTAAGATTGTCGAAATATCAAAATGAGTCAAAATCACCACCATAAAGAAATATAGTATTATGAAAAAACAACAAAACGAAACCTTAGCTATCCGAACGCAAATAAAGAAAACTGCTCAAAAAGAGCATTCTAACCCCTTGTTTTTGACAAGTAGTTTTACTTTCGATTCTGCAGAGGAAATGGCTGCGGTTTTTGCCGATGAGCAAGAAGGTAATATTTATTCTCGTTATTCGAATCCCAATGTGCAAGAATTAATAGATAAAGTAGCTTTATTGGAAAATGCCGAATCTGGTTGGGCGACATCGTCCGGCATGGCAGCAGTGTTTACAACTTTTGCTGCTTTATTGAAGTCTGGAGACCACATTGTTTCGAGTCGTTCTGTATTTGGCTCTACGCATCGTTTGTTTACTGAAATTTTCCCAAAATGGGGAATTACAACTACTTACGTTGATGCTTTGGATTACGAAGGCTATAAAAATGCGATCACAGAAAACACAAAAATTTTATACTTGGAATCGCCATCAAATCCCGCTTTAGAGATAATCGATATTGAGAAAGTAGCTAAAATTTGTAAAAAAGCAGGAATTCTATTTGCTGTTGACAATTGTTTTGCTACTCCAATTTTACAGCGACCTATTGACTTAGGCGCGCATATTTCGATTCACTCGACCACAAAATTTATGGATGGTCAAGGCAGAACTTTAGGTGGATTAATTCTGGCAAACAAGGACATCATCACAAAATTTGAAGCTTTTGCCCGACATACTGGTCCAGCATTGAGTCCGTTTAATGCTTGGGTAATTTCAAAATCGATCGAGACCTTGCATATTCGTGTCGAGCGAATGACAGAAAATGCATTAAAAATCGCCAAAAAATTAGAAAAACATCCAAAAGTTGCTTGGGTGAAATATCCTTTCTTACCATCACACCCGCATTACAAAACGGCCAAAAAACAAATGTTTGGAGGTGGAGCAATTGTAACTTTTGAAATAAAAGGGGGATTGGAAGCCGGAAGAAAATTTCTGAATAACTTGAATTTATTTTCTTTAACTCCCAATTTAGGTGATGTGAGAAGCATCGCCACGCATCCAGCTTCTACCACACATTCTAAATTAAAAGCAGAAGAACGTGAAGCAGTTGGTATTTCAGATGGCTTGGTACGCCTTTCTATCGGATTGGAGCATGTAAAAGATATTTGGGCTGATTTGGAAGAAGCATTGAATTGAGAAAATTAAGCCTAAAATATGAATCAAAAAAAACGTCCAATTAACAATTATTGGACGTTTTACTTAAATATTAGGCTATTTTATTTTGGATCTAATACCCAAACATCATTGTAGGAGTCAATCAATTCTAATTTATCTTTTTCATAAGTCTTAACTGTCAGAATTTCAGCATATCCATCAACAATCAAAGAAATTTTTTCATCCGCAACATTATATGTAAATGCAGTTGATTCATTTATACCATCATAAGTTTCAGTAAATGTACCTGAACCATTTTTCTTTTCGTCCTTTTTGAAACTCATCGTAAGAGCATACTCAGATGTTAGAACTTCACTACCAATTGAAACTACTTTCCAATCTCCATCAATTCTTCTGTTGATTTTTGCGTCTTTCGAACAAGAAGTAACCGCAATAAAAATTACAGCCATAAACATAATTAATCCTTTTTTCATATTTTATTTTTTAAAATTTTTAACAAAGCTAACATTATTTTTCAATAACCAACACTCAATACAAAAATTTATTCCTGAAATCACGTTATATCTTCTGCCCAAGCGGAGTTGGATAGTTTTCTGAAACATTTTGACGACTGAACAAGTTGGTGGCTTCGACTTCAGGAAAACACGCACAAGTTCGTGAACTGTGAAAAAGAGAAATTACAACTAGCAAACGAAGATGGTAAAGGCAGCAAACTAGTGTACGTTTATTTCTTTCGCAATCTTTTTGCCTTTTTCAACAAGTTCTTTTACGTCTTCATCGCCAAAAGTAAGCACAACACCCATTCTTCTATATTTGCGACAAGTTGGCTTTCCAAAAAGTCGGACATCAGTATTATTAAACTTAAAAGCTTGTTCTAATCCAGTAAAAATAGGGCTTTCATTTTTCTCAATTTCTGATAAAATAACAACACTTGCTCCATGTTGAATTTGTTTAATTTCAGGGATATCTAAGCCTAAAATTGCACGTGCATGTAATTCAAATTCGGAAAGGTTTTGAGTATTTCCAAGTGTTACCATTCCTGTGTCGTGCGGACGGGGCGATAATTCAGAGAAATAAACCCCATTTTTAGAAACAAAAAACTCTACACCCCACAATCCAAAACCTTCCAATTCAGCAGTAACTTTAGCTGCCATTACCTGTGCTTCGTCAATGTGCTTTTGTTCCATCGACATCGGTTGCCAGCTTTCTTGATAATCTCCGCGTTCTTGTCTGTGACCAATGGGTGCGCAAAATAAGGTTTTTCCATTTTTTTGCGTAACAGTCAAAAGTGTTATTTCGTAATCAAAGGAAATAAATTCTTCAACAATCATTTCTTTTAAGTCCCCTCGTGAACCTTCCAGTGCATATTCCCAAGCTTTTTGGATATCTTCATTCGTTTTTATGACTGATTGCCCTTTACCAGAACTGGACATCAAAGGTTTAACAACACAAGGTAAACCACAGAATTCAACACCCGCTTTTAATTCATCTAATGTTGATGCGTAACTATATTTTGCAGTTCTAACACCTAATTTTTTAGCAGCCAAATCTCGAATAGCTTTTCTGTTCATGGTAAAATTTGCTGCTTTAGCACTTGGTACAACTTGAATTCCTTGTGCTTCAAAACCATAAAAACATTCAGTTCTTATGGCTTCGATTTCAGGCACTATAATATCGGGTTTGTGTTTTAAAACAATCGCTTTTAATGCTTCTGCCTCTAACATATTAATCACCTCAAATTCATGTGCAACTTGCATTGCAGGAGCATTTTCATAAGAATCTACCGCAATTACATATTGTCCTAATCGTTGGCATGAAATGGCGAATTCTTTTCCTAATTCACCGCTACCTAAAAGCATTATTTTTTTTCTCATGGAGCAAAATTAGTTAAAAATATCGATTTAGTTTTTCTATTTTTGATAAAAAGTTCTTTGAATTATGAAGAATATGGAGCTTACAGAATCATATTATTTCTTCGCTTAAAATCTCTTCCAAATTTAATTTATAAACTAGAATCGACGACCTTAATTTATTCAAACTAGTATTTAAGCGCAAGCACGCCCCAAGGTAAGCGAAAAGCCCTACTGGACTTGCAGCTGTACTTGGAAAAGGCGCCAAAATAAAACGTAAAATTACAATATTTGAAACATTAAATATACTTTTACGTAAAGCATCTTTAATTATAAAATTTTGCTGGATAAAAATTAATTACTAACTTCGGCATGATTATTGAAAATTCACTTTAAAAGTAAATATTTAAACCATGAAAAAAATTATTTCATTATTTTGCATTTTAGTTTTGGCATTCAAATTTAATGCGCAACCACCAACATACGATGATTTATTAATTTTGTATGCAGATGGGAATTATGCAAAACTTATAAAAGAAACGACAAAGTATTCTGAAAAAGATAATACAAAAAACGATGCGATTGTATACTTATGGATGGCAAAAGCTCAATATAAAATTTCTTTTCAAGCCGACCGTGATGAGGATTATAAAAATGCATTCAAAGATTGTTTCAACTCCATTGGTAAATTTGTAAAAAAAGATAAGGAGGGAAAATTATTAGAACAACATATGGATTTTATTGCTGATGTTAAAAAAACACTGGTAGAATCAATTCAAAACGAATTAGAGGCAAAGGATTACAGAAAAGCAGCTGGATGGGTCACAAAAGCATACAAAATTAACCCAAACGATTTAGGTGCAAAATACTTAGAAGCTGCATGTAAGTTTAGAAATGCTGACAAAGGTGGGGCAAACCAAATTTGGAAAGAAACAGATAAACTATTAATGAAAGTTACCTCAGATGAAGCTCCAAAAGAAGTAAAAAAGGGAGAGAAAAGCGAACCAATATTAATAAAATTTAAAGATTATTCGGACGAAGACAAGGAACTATTTAAAATTGGAATTTTTGAAACAGCTGAATGCTATATCTCCATGAAACAAGTCGAAAAAGCTAAAACATTATTAGGTAAAGTTGCTCAATGGTTTGAAGGTGATGAAGACTTCAAAGCAAAATATGATGAAATAGTAAATTAATATTTTTTATATAATTTATAAAAAGCTTCTGCCACTAGGTTGAAGCTTTTTTTATTTCCTAGGCAACCATTTAAAATTTCAAAAGTAACTATAACATAAACACAGAAGATTAACTATACATTTTGGAGGAGAAAATATGATTTCTAAGCCAAATTTTATTAGTTCAGAATTTGTACAAACATGAATTGACAGTGTGATAACTGAGGCAATATTATTGGATTTCTGCAAGGGCAAAAAAGATGCTTTCGACCTGATTTATAAGTCGTATGCCCCGGCTATGTTTGGAATTTGCCTCAGATATACGAGATGTAAGGACGATGCCCAAGATGTGCTCCAAGAAAGTTTTGTGAAAGTGTATGTTAATAGAGAAAAATATGATGTAAAGCAAGCATTCCCTGCATGGATAAAAACCATAACCATCAATTCGGCGTTGACATACATCAAACAAAACTACAAGTACAAATTAATAGAAAATGAATTAAATCTCGATGAAATTCAATTTGAAAATGAAAATGAAATAGATTACAAAGAATTACAACAAAAATTAGTCAATATTTTAAACCAATTACCTGATGGTTATCGAACAATTTTCAATTTATATACCATCGACAATTTAACACATAAAGAGATAGCAGAATACTTGGAAATCAGCGAAGGAACATCTAAATCTCAGTATTTCAAAGCAAAAAAAATGATTCAACAAATCATTGAAAAAGAAAAAGTAAGTTATGAATAAGGATCAAGACATAGAAAAATTATTTAGAGATACTTTTCAGGATTTTGAGGTCTCTCCCCCACTCGATTTAAAAACTAAAATTGATGGGACAATTGCTGCTTTGGAAAAAAAACGAAAACGAAGATTTTTATTATTCTTCTTTATTTTTGTAGGTATTTGCTTACTCGGATTTACTTGGATCGGTCTACAATTCAATCAAACGGGAAAAACCTTGACTCGGACTGAAAAGCAGCTAGATATTCAAACAAAGTCAGAGGCAAAACAAAAATCAACGAATGATAATTCTTCCACTTTTAAGCAAAAAGCTTCCAATAAGAATCAAGAAACAACGAGCGAATTAAAAACGACTGCCAGAATTAATAATAAAATTAAAGAAAAATCAAAAACAGTAAATCCCAATCAGAGAACTTCCAAGCAACTAAAAAAAGAAAATAAACCTGCAAAAAATAAAAAAGCTAGGAAAGAACGAAAAAATCTTGAGTTAAATGAATTAGTGCCTATGGATCCAGATCAAAAACAAAAAAATGATTTGGTAGATGAATATAAAGATCGCATAAAATTGACATTTATGATGTGGAAAAAGAGAATAAAACGGATAGTTTAAATGAAAAGGTGGTCTCAAAAGACACAGTAAATCAAATAGCTTTAGTTAAAAAAGAGGAAGCTCAAAAGATTGTCAAAAAAGCAAATTCTAAAAAATCAAAATACCTGTTTAGTCTACGCACTGGAACTGGGTTTACACGTAATTCTTTCGAATACCAAGATAGCAACTCCGTAAAAGAGAAAAACTTATTTCAAATACAAGTTGATGGAATTTACAACATATTCAGTTTAGGCCCAAAAACAAATGCCGGAATATCCACTGGATTAAATTTTAATTCACACAAAGAAGATTTTAGCAGAACAAAAAGAATAACTACAAATACATTTGTTGGTTACGATTCTACATTAATTTTTTATGATTCTTTAGTTTTTCAAGTTGATTCCTCGGGAGCCATAATTGATAGCTCGACTATAACCCTTTCCAAATATGAGGTAAATTCAATTTATGAAAATATTACGTCATTAAAGAATGAGAATCTAAGTTACAGCGTTTTTTCGTTTAGTCTTCCGTTTCAATTTTCATTAAGTCAACAATTTGGACAAAATTTTTATGCAGACATCATGGCAGGAGGAGTTGTAAGTTATCAGTCCGTGAAATTTAGTAAGGAAGCGAATCCCCTAATTCCCGAATTAGACTAATCAAAATTTGGATTAAAACTTTGTTTAAGAACACAACTAAGATATCAATTTTCTAAATTCGGTGTGAGTTTAAACACTAATTTTATCCATGATTTCTCAAGTATCAGAAATCCAACAAACCCAAGAAAAAGACAATTAATTGACATCGGTTTTGGTCTACATTATGCGTTTTAATTTTTATTTCTTGGATGGTAGTTCAAAATAGCTTCTCGCAAAAAACGTTGATCTAAATGTGTATAAATTTCTGTTGTTGTAATTGATTCATGACCTAACATTTCTTGAATTGCCCTTAAATTTGCTCCACCTTCAATCAAATGCGTAGCGAAAGAATGTCGAAATGTATGCGGACTGATTGATTTTTTTAAACCAATAGAATCCGCACAATTTTTGATCATAATAAAAATCATATTTCGAGTTAATTTGGCTCCTCGACGATTTAAGAAAACATAATTTTCATTTCCTGCTTTAATATTTTGATGATTGCGAATATTTTCAGTGTAAAGATGTATTTCATGCTCAACTTGCTCACTTACAGGAACTAATCGTTGTTTATTACCCTTACCAAGGACACGAATAAAGCCTTCATCAAAATACAAATCTGAAAATTTTAAATTTACCAGTTCCGAAACTCGTAAACCACAACTATATAGAGTTTCAATAATTGCCTTGTTTCGATGGCCTTCATTTTTGCTCAAATCTATTGAAGCTAGCAAATCCTCAATTTCTTCAACATCCAAAACCTCTGGCAATTTCATTCCCAATTTAGGCATTTCAATTAATTCGCTGGGATCTTCTTTTAGAACATCTTCCAAAATTAAAAATAAAAAAAAATGTTTGATTCCTGAAATAATTCGAGCTTGACTGCGAGCAGCTAATCCTAAGTCATTTAGTTCTGCAATAAAATCCTGCAAATCAACAAGCTCAATATCTTCCACCTTCTTATTTAGGTCCTCTGCAAAAGACCTTAATTTCTCTACATCACGAGAATAAGCATCAATTGAATTAGATGATAATCCCTTTTCGATTTTCAAATATGAAATAAATTGCTTGATAAAAAGTTCCCAGTTCATAATAAACTCTGCAATATTTTGATAAAAACCCTATATGCAAATTATCAAGATAAATCCTAAAGAACAAATTTACAAATATTAATTGAATTTTCAGATATGAAATAAATTGATTAATATCGCACTCTCAATTCAATGGCATGAAAGTATTAATTATTAATGGTCCAAATTTAAACTTACTAGGACAAAGAGAACCAGGAATTTACGGGAATATCAGTTTTGAAGAATATTTCATTCAATTACAAAATAGATTTTCTCACGAAATCAGCTATTTTCAGTCAAATATCGAGGGAGAGCTTATTGATACCTTACAAAAAACAGATGCTGACGCTATCATTTTAAACGCAGGAGCCTACACACATACAAGTGTTGCGATTCGAGATTGTATTTCTGCCATAAAAACTCCAGTAATTGAGGTTCATTTATCCAATGTAATGGCAAGAGAAGAATTTAGACACATTTCATTTATAAGTGCTGTTTGCATCGGATGCATATCAGGATTCGGACTAAAAAGTTATGATTTAGCCTTAAATTATTTAGAGGAAAAAGAAAAATAGAAAAATTTAAGTTATTTCCTCTCCAACAAACAAACACAATAAGCTTTTATTGCTAAACTTTCTCCGAAAGAATCAACCTTTTCATGTGTAGTTGCTTTAATCGAAATAACATCAGTACTTGACTCAAGTAATTCAGAAATAATCTTTTGCATTTCCAGAACATGAGGGTTTAATTTTGGTTTTTCAAGAATTACAGTAGAATCTAAATTAACTAAGAGATAACCTTTATCCTTGATTAATTCATAAACATTTTTAAGCAAAATTTTACTATCAATTCCTCTATACTGTGGATCAGTATCAGAAAAATGGAAACCAATATCTCTTAAATTTAATGCTCCAAGTAAGGCGTCACAAATGGCATGTAACAAAACATCAGCATCTGAATGACCAACAGCACCAAAGGTTGAGGGAATTTGTTTTCCACCTACCATTAAAGTTAATCCATCAGCTAAGCGATGAACATCAATTCCAAAACCAATTCTCAAATCAGACATTCTTACTCAATTGGGGTTGCCGAATTTGTAGTTTTCGATCCAATGTCAAAACGCAAAGTAAAACGTAAGGTATTTGCCAAAGGATTATTTCTTTTTAATGGCAATAAATAAGACATATCAATTTGAATGATATTGTATTTCAACCCAACACCAGCATTAAAATATTGTCTTGCCCCTTTAGATTGATGCTCGTAGAAAAAACCTGTTCTAATTGCAAACGTCTTATTGTACCAATATTCGATTCCTGTTGCAATCATTATTTCTCTCAATTCTTCTTTCAATTTAGAATTTTTGATTGCTGTCCCCTTACCTTCAGCATCTAAAATGTAATCCCCATTTGCATCTTTCTCTAATTGCCCAGGAGCATCATAAAATGATTGAAGCATTGCAGAAATAACACCAATGTCATCAGATTTCCCACCAATTAAATTTTGATCTTGATCATATATAGCCGGCGTTGGTACTAGTAATCTTTGTAAATCCAATGCTACAGTAATAGAATTGTATGCATCCATTTTTGAGGTATACGCAGAACCTATTTTTAAGTTCATTGGAAGAAAATCCTCAGATAGCTCATCCGAGTAACTTACTTTATTTCCAATGTTGTTAATCGTTGTTCCAAAAGAGAAAAAACCACTTTTTGACCCTAGCTTAAAATTATCATTGTAATAAATAAATGATAAATCTGCTGCTCCTGCAATTCCAGGTTTGGTGCTTGCACCAGCTACAGGTAAACCTCCTGTTAAATTAGAGTAAGCGAACTTACCATTTACTCCAACACTAAGCTTATCTGCTAACTTTAATGCATAACCCCCAGTAATTTCAAACTCATTAGGTTTGTCATCTCGAATAACTGCACCTGCATTATCCGTAAAAGTTATAGACCCCAAACTGAAATAACGTAAAGCCGCCGTAAATGCCTGCTTGGAACCTAATTTTGCATATCCTGAAACATAAGATAAATGGATATCATTAGTTAATTGACGCAACCATGGTGTATAAGAAACACTCACTTCAGAGCTTTTCTCTGCAAAATTTAACATGGCGGTATTCCAAAAAATTGAACTTGAGGTTCCGCTTAATGCCGTACCAACATCACCCATGGCTCCTGAACGAGAGTCAGGCGTGATACTCATAAAAGGTAGGGATGTAGTAATTGTATTTAATTGTAAATCGTCATCCGTTGCTTGGGCAAACACTTTTGTGGAAAATGATATTAATACAACTAAAGACGCTAAGATATTTTTTAACATAATTTGAGCTAAATAAATTATAAATCGTTTACAAATATACGCAAAACAATAAATTTTATTGTTTCAGTGATTGAAATTGTTAATAAAAACTGATATTTTATTTCAAAAGCACTAATTTTTCAATTTTACTTGCTTTTTTATTTTCAGAATTTGTTACGGATAAATTATAAATATAAACTCCTTTTGCAAGTTGATCTCCGAAATCATCTCTACCATCCCAAGCAATTCCATCAGATCTAAAACATTCATTAAAAACATCTTCATTAATCGTTTTGACTAATTTACCTGAAACTGTAAATATTTGTATTTGAACTTCCAATGCATTACAAGCTTGATTGTGCTCAAAGAAAAAGGAAGTATTGGTTGTAAAAGGATTCGGGTAATTTAACACATGGTCGAGGGCAAATTCTTCACTTAGTCTAACTTCAAAATTTATTGTACTTTCTGACGAATTATTATTAACGTCCCACACTTTTAAAGTCAAACTATGTTCACCGGGTTCTAAATTTGTCAAATTATAACGCAAACTACCAGATTGATAAGTGTCCAAATCAGCATTGTAGTAGTCATTCAAAACAATTGGATTAGATGTTTCAGCATCAATAATTGCAGTAATATCGTGTCCAATCCCATTCCCTACCGTGTTGATTCCATTTTCATCAAAAATTTTAGCAATCAAAATAGGACTTTCATTCGTCAATCCTCCATCAATAAAGGTCTCTTCATTCAAAAACAAGCTGATTTCAGGACCAATATTGTCATTTAAACCAGCTTCTGAAATCCCCCCTATAATTACTTTATTTTCATTTCCTCCTGCATCCAGATTTTCAGAATTGGCATACAAAGAAATTTTCCCATTGCCAAAAGAATAATTAATATCTTTCGGTACAATAAATGAAAAATCAAAAACCCCACTTTTCACGCTTGCCTTTCCTTTATATAAGACATTCTTTTGAGTTTCAAACTGTATTATTGGTGATTTTTCATTTTGACCTAAAGTTTGTGCAATTTTAATTTTATCAAAAATTGAAGGAGTTAAAATTCCATTAAAATTTGGAATCGTATTATTTGAATAGTCAACTACTCTTCCCTTAATTCGAACCTTTGATAATGCCTCCAGAGTATCTTGATACTGTGAAGGAGAAAATGAATTTATGCTATCAATCACAACTTTGTATTCTGGCAATGCGATTCTTAGCGCTGGATCTCCAATTAAATTAAAACTTCTTTTATTTGAACTTGAACCTGCTTCATTTTTTGTTTTTCTCATTATCTCTCCAAAAGTAAGCGCTCTATTGTTTGCATCTCGATCAAAAACATTGTCAAAAAATTTCTCCCCAGTTATGGAATTAACCCCAAAAAATACTGAACGTGTGGTTGTCATCAAAGCTATCGCTCCTCCAGTAGGATTCAAATACACCCACTCACCAGCAGAAACCCTGGCAGGATCATCAAATTTTGTAAACTCGCAAGTTGCAGAAACAAACAAGTTTAAATTGCACATATTTGTCCAAGATTGAATTTGAGGAATTGTAATCACTCGCTCTTCAGCCACACCAACCTCTCCACCATGACCAACATAGTTCACAATTAATGAACCTCGTTGCACTCGATCAGTGATGGCAACAAAAACATCAGGATAACGCTCCCCACCAGCATTGGTAACTTGAGGGTAAGCATCCAGATATATTTTTTCTAAATTAATTTCAGGATGATTCATTTTTATCGCCTCATATTGTGGCTCTGTATCCACATTGATAAAATATCCATTTTCCTCATCATCAGCAATTTGAACGCATTTTAAACGCCAATCCCCGTAAGAACTGCAATTTGCTTCACCATTTCCACAATTGGAAACTTCTGCCACATTAATTCCACGCTTTAGGTATTGCACAATCTTATCCACCTGCTCCTTTGCTTCTTCCTCAGTCGAAACAATCATCCTCCCTACACCAATATCCATCATATCAGAGTTGTTTAGGGATTCATTATTATCCAACATCCCAAAATAATCGTCGGTGACTAAATTATATATATGGTCTTCCGAATTTAAACCTTGAGTTTGGAAGGTTGGAATAAAATTATTGTTCCCTGAAACTCGATTTTTAGGATCATACGTTCCATCTCCGAAAAGTAATAAATTTTCAGGCATTTTGCTTATGTCTCCATTTGCACGATCATAAAACATTTTCGCAAAAGTTTTTATCGCTGTCGGATCCATACTTCCTGATGAAAACTCATTGTAAACTTGCTCAGTTGTAACAACGTGGGTTGGTGTCCCATCATTGACATGAATTTGGGCTAAACGTGTCGCTTCACCTAAAAACAAAGGATGGGTAACAATCAACAAACTAGCTGGCGTCAATCCATGCAGATTTTGATTACTAAGCCTTCCAACAAAAGTTGGAGCATTAAAAGTACTTCCATTGGAACAAACAAATTCGCGCAAAGAATCGGTTGATACATTAAAACTCAATTTCCCCAAATTAAAAACACTTTCAATTATTTTTGGCTCATGACGATTGGTAACATCCCAAATAAAATAAGATGCTTGCGCATTAGATATTTCAAACTTCGAGATAGACCCCAAAACAACCGATCTTGAGTCTCTAAACCTAAATTGTGTACCAGAAAAAACTAAATTTCTGCGGCAGTTTAACTCAATCTTATCTAAATAACTTAATATGGAAGGACTTAAACGATTTATAGTAATATTAACAATATTAGTTTCGCTTGAACTAAGTGCCTCAAAATTAAAATCCAAACGTCTATAATCCGTTGAACTAGAAGGGAATGATGCATTGTAAACATTGTTACCATTGAATCCTATCTCTATCGTATTTCCTCCAGATTTTGCATTTGAAGCTAAAGATCCAAATAATTTAATTGGTTCACTTATTTTTAAACTCGGAATAGAAAAGCTAAAATTCCTACTTAATTCTGTATCAAACAACTCACCATACCAACGTTGTCCACCACCAGTCAAATTTTTTAAATCATTCTCATAAATATCATAATGATCAAAATCAGTAACAACTGTTTGCTCAACTTGATTGCTTGACGCAATTTGATTTATTCTCAAAGGTGCTTCTGTTTCACTTATTCTAATAAAATAATAGGAATCCTCTGAATAAACATTCAAATCTCTACGAAAAAAACTAGAAGAATAGTTCCATTTGTTTGGACCCCAAGCATAAAAAATAAAATATTCATCAGACTCAAATAGATTATCAGAATCGCCAACAAATTTTATTGCATTTTTAGCTAAATCATCTGTCCGAAACTCACCATTCAATTCTGGAAGCTTTCCTTCTCCATTACCATAAATGTTCACATGATTTGGATTCAATGAACTTGTACTTATTCCATTCGCATCAAACCAATTCTTATCCATTTTATAGATACCATCCGTTTTTACCGAAATTTTAAAAAACTGACTTTCAACATCAGATAAAACGGATTGGGTAACATAATCTTTGTTAGTGTAATTATTTGTCGAAAATTCTTGCAATTCTAGATCGACGGAATAAATGCGGTAGACAACATTATTTTCTTTAACAAAAGGAAAAAAATCAATCACCAAAAAATTAGTATTTCTAGCTTTTGACGTTTTTGATTTAATTTCAATACTAGTGGGGATTTCAATATTGAAGGATGAGAAAAATTCAAGGTCTTGACTTGTTGCTTGAACAAGATTCTTGTTGACTAATTTTACCTTAACATCCGAATTGTTGCCTACTTTAATTTTTTTTGTGAAATTTGGCATATAGACGTCATATTCTTGTCCAACTATGAAAGGTAAAAAATAATCTTTATTCCCAACAGATTTCTTTTGATTTTCACCCCAAATCACTTCTATTTGCTCAACTTTGGTCTGAGAATTTAAAAGAAAAATTAAATTTGAGAAAATGAATAATAAAACCAAATTTAAAAAATTAATTTGGCAAGTTATTTGTTGTTTTTTCATTTTACAAAGTTCGTTAAAAATACAATAATGTGAAATTAAAAACGTTTATTTTTTTTGATTATTGCATTTTGATTTGCAATTTTGTAACCAATTAATAAATTTTTCGTAATATTGTAGAACTTTTTGTTAGTTGTTTTTAGCAAAAATAAACCATTTAATAACTTTATAAAGTAACATGAAAAACTTTAAGTATATAGTTATCACACTTTTAGGGATGTCATTTTCACAAGAAATGTTGGCACAAGACCCTACGTTTACACAGTTTTATGCGAATCCTTTGTATCTAAATCCCGCATTTGCAGGATCACATGGATGTCCCAGATTTAACATGAACTATAGAAATGAATGGCCAAGCTTGTCGAGTAATTATGTTACTTATAGTGCGTCTTATGATTCCTACTTCAAAAACATCTCGGGAGGAATAGGACTTTTAGCTACTCACGACCAACAGGGAAAGGGAACCATAAACACATCTAATTTAGGTTTAATCTATTCATTTCACTTAAAAGTAAACAGAAAGTTTTCTATGTTGTTTGGTGCAAAAGCAGCTTGGACCCAAAAATTTTTAAATTGGGATAAACTTACTTTTGGAGATATGATTGATGAAAGAAAGGGGTTTATTTACCAAACTGGCGATATTAGAAACAATGGATCTAGAGGTTTTTTTGATGCTTCAGCAGGAATGGTTGGTTTTTCCAAAAGATTCTTTTTTGGATTCGCAGCACATCATTTAAATAGACCTAATGAATCGATGATTCAAGGAACTTCAAGATTGCCTATTCGTTACACCGCACATGCAGGAGCTGATATTCAAATTGGAAATAAATCTAGATTTGCAACAAAAACTTACATTATGCCAAATGTTATTTTTCAGTACCAAAGAGGTTTTATGGAAATGAATATTGGTACTTATGTTAGGTATGGTAACTTTCAGGCAGGTGCTTGGTTTAGAAATAGAGATGCTTTTATTTTGACAGTTGGAATAAATACTGGAACATTGAGATTAGGTTATAGTTATGATGTTACAGTATCAAAACTTAATAATGGTGTTTCAGGTGGATCACACGAAGTTTCATTTGGTTTAAACTTAAAATGTAAAGACAAACAAACTTCTTTCAAAACCTTATCCTGTCCTTCATTCTAACTTTGTCAAAAAAAAATATAAAAAAAGTGTAACTATTTTGTTAAATTACGTTTATACATTAAATTTGCACCCACTTATAATTGAATAAATTATGAAAAACAATAAAATAAATATGAAAATGTTACGATTTTTATCACTTGCATTAGTTGCCGTAGCACTTCTTGCTTCTTGTAGCAAAGAAACATCTTCATCAACAGGATGGAGTTACAACGACCCAAAACAAGGTGGTTTTCAAAAAGTACCATTTGTAGATCAAGAAACTGGACCAGGTTTGGTGTTAGTAGAAGGTGGTACATTTACAATGGGTAGAGCTGAACAAGATGTAATGTATGATTGGAACAATCGTCCAGCAAGAGTTTCCGTTTCTTCATTCTATATGGATCAAACGGAGGTTACTAACTTTCATTGGTTAGAATATCTTTATTGGATTACGAGAGCTTACCAAACTTATCCATTGGTTCACAGAAGTGCACTTCCAGATACATTATGCTGGAGATCACCACTTGGATTTAACGAAAAATATGTCGACTATTACTTGCGTCACCCTGCATACAGAGATTATCCTGTTGTTGGTGTGTCTTGGTTACAAGCATCTGATTATTGTAAATGGAGAACCGATCGTGTTAATGAATATATTTTGATTAGAGAAGGTGTGTTAAGATTTAACGTAGATCAAGCAAACGAAAATACATTTAATACAGAATCATATTTAGCAAACCAATACCACGAAGGAGAAATCATTCCTGAAGGTGGGGTGCAAGATTTAGATCCTTCTAAAGTAAATGGTAAAAAATTAGGTTCACGTATTGTTAAAATGGAGGATGGTTTATTGCTTCCACGTTACCGTCTACCGACTGAAGCTGAATGGGAATATGCATCTTATGGTTTAATTGGAAACTTAGAGCCAGGAACTGAAAACAACTCTGATAGAAGACAATATCCTTGGGATGGTCACTGGGTAAGAAATGAAGATGACCAATTTAAAGGCTCTATTCATGCAAACTTCGTAAGAGGACGTGGAGATTACATGGGGGTTGCTGGTCAATTAAATGATAATGCCGATGTAACTGCTCCTGTTGAATCTTACTGGCCAAATGATTATGGTTTATACAACATGGCTGGAAACGTTTCTGAATGGGTATTAGATACTTACAGACCTCTTTCTTCTGAAGACTTTGATGAATTTAGACCATTTAGAGGTAACGTTTTTACAACTAAAGTGTTGAATAACGAAGGTGCTATCGAAACTAAAAACGCTCAAGTTCAATATGACGTTCACGGAATGAAAGAATATTTGAATGAGTTTGAAAGAGTAAGGTACCAACGTTTATCTGCGGGATTACATGATCCAAATGATTCATTAATCGCCGGTTTAGAAAAAAACATTGCATCAAGAAATAAAGTAAAATTAGGTTATGAACCAGATCAATATTTTGTTTCTCATGGTAAAAAGAAAGATTCAGTTGAATTAGCTTTACTAAGAAGAATTAACAATATCCTTGACAAAGCAATTGAATACAAAAATGACAAGTACGATATTGATGCATCTCAATTAGTTCAGGATCAAATCTTCGAAGGTTTATTTGTAGATGAAATCAGAACAAGTAAAGAAGGTGAGGAATATGCTTACGAAGTAATTACAATGTTGAGACAAGGTTTTTCTGAATTCATTGTAAATACTCCAGGTAAATTGAAATACAGAAACGTAACTGAGGAAGAAAACATTGGAAGATTAAATTACCGTAAGGATGATTATATCGACCATTTAGATGGTGACATTGAAAGTTCAATTTACTACAACAATGACGATAGAAGAAACTCTATCAATCAAGCGACAAGAGACCCAAATTTAATCATGTACCAAGATCAACATGAGGAATATAACTTAAATGGTGAAATCTTGAAACCAAACGATAGAACTTCTTGGCCAACAACTTTAATCTCAGACAGATCTAAAGTTTATAAAGGTGGGTCTTGGAAAGACCGAGCATATTGGTTAGTTGGTGCAAACAGAAGATTCTTAGATGAAGATCAATCTACTAGCACTATTGGATTTAGATGTGCCATGGATCGAGTTGGAAGTCCAACAGGTTTAAATGGTAAAGCCAAAGAGAAAAAACGTAGAAAAGAACAAAGAAGATAGAATTATCTTAATAATATTTAGAAACCCATCAATTCATTTGATGGGTTTTTTTATTTTTGTACCATGGAAAAACTATTTGAACTCTTTTATAAATGCAACGGAGTTTCTACCGATACAAGAAACATCAAGGGAAATTCCCTATTTATTTGTCTGTCTGGAGAAAAGTTTAATGGAAACACTTTTGCAAAACAAGCATTAGATCTTGGAGCACTTTATGTTATTGCAGATGATAAATCGGTTTGCAACGAATCATCCATCTTTTATGTTGAAAACTGCCTTCTGTTTTTACAAAAACTAGCAAACTTCCACAGAAAAAAATTCAACATTCCTGTAATAGGAATAACTGGTAGCAATGGCAAAACAAGTACTAAGGAATTAATTAATTGTGTACTTTCAAAAAAATATAAAACCTTAGTAACTATAGGCAACTTAAATAACCATATTGGAGTGCCCCTCACCCTACTCCGTTTGACAGAGGAAGATGAAATTGCCATCATAGAAATGGGCGCCAATAAATTCAAAGACATAGAAGAATTATGTCAAATTGCTGAACCAAACTTTGGAATTATCACAAATATCGGAAAAGCACATTTAGAAGGTTTCATCAATTTTGAAGGCGTTCTAAAAACTAAAAAGGAATTGTATGAAGCAGTTTCACATCAAGGAGGAACACTTTTCTATAATTCTGACGATGAAACACTTAAAAACAATTTGCCTCAAAACATTCATGCTATCTCGTTTGGAACTGAAACTAATGCAACTATTTCCGGAAAGTTAATCGAACTTAATCCTTTTATAAAACTAAGTTGGAAAAGTGCAGACTTTCAATCAGAGGAAATCCAAACAGCGATGATTGGGAAATATAATTTTTACAATTTTTTGGCGGCAATCAGCATTGGACATTATTTTAAAGTTGATAATTTACAAATTTGTGATGCAATACAACACTACGAATCCAATAACAACCGATCACAAATAAAAAAAACAGAAACTAACACCTTGATACTCGATGCATACAACGCCAATCCATCTAGTATGCAATCAGCGATTGAGAGTTTCAAATTAATTGAACAAGAAAGTAAACATTTGATCTTGGGTGACATGTTTGAATTGGGACCAGATTCATCTTCAGAACATGCGAAAATAGTTTCTCAAATCAGTGATTTAAACTTAACTTGTAGCTTTATTGGTGAACGTTTTTTCGAATTTTATGAACAAAAAAACATGCAGCTTAATTTTTTTAAAACAAAAGAAGAATTCAAACTGCACTTGGAAAATAAGCCAATTCAAAACAAATTAATTTTACTAAAAGGTTCCCGTGGAATCGGTCTGGAAGAACTTGTTGAAAAACTTTAACATTTTTTAAGATTATTTCATTGAAATAGCTTAATTTTACACCTTTTAAAATATATTATGTCAGCAAATTCTCACAAAGTAACTGCAGCCGGAATTATCATAACAATTGGAATTGTTTTTGGTGATATTGGAACTTCACCGCTTTATGTTTTTCAAGCAATTACAGGACAAGGTAAAAATGTCTCCGAGGCACTCGTTTTAGGTGGGCTTTCGGCGGTAATTTGGACTTTGATTTTACTTGCCACAATCAAATACATTTACTTTGCTTTAAACGCAGATAACAAAGGTGAAGGTGGGATTTTTGCCCTATTTGCCTTACTCAAGGAAAAGAAAGTAAAATGGATTATCATTCCCGCTTTAATTGGTTGTGCAACCTTAATGGCCGACGGATTTATCACTCCAGCAATATCAATTTCTTCTGCAGTCGAGGGAATTGAAAATATTTACCCTGATTTCCCAACAATACCAGTTGTTTGCGGAATTATTTTTGTTTTATTTGCTGTTCAACAGTTTGGTACAGCAGCCATTGGTAAAGCATTTGGACCAATTATGTTGATTTGGTTTGGCTTGTTAGCCTATTTGGGCTTCACAAATTTGATGCATAATACAGAAGTTTTAAAAGCGTTTAATCCATATTATGCTTACAATCTAATTGTTAATGTTGATGGTGGATTTTGGGTTTTAGGTGCTGTATTTCTTTGTACAACTGGAGCAGAGGCTTTATACAGTGATTTAGGTCATTGTGGAAAAGGAAATATCCGAATTTCTTGGGCATTTATGTCAAGTATTTTAGTTCTAAATTATTTAGGTCAAGCTGCACTTTGTTTGAGTCCAAATTTTAGCCTAGAAAAAGGACAGACTATATTTTACAAAATGGTTTCAACAACTTCCCACGACTTATTGCCTTGGGCAATTGGAATTGCAACCGCAGCAACAATCATTGCATCACAAGCATTAATTACAGGAGTTTTCACATTAATGAACGAAGCTATTAAACTAAAACTATGGACTAATTTAAAGGTCAAATATCCAACCGAACACCAAGGTCAAATCTACATTCCATTTATCAATTGGTTTTTGATGGCTGGCTGTTTCCTAGTTATCGCAATTTTCAAAAGATCAACAGCTATGGAGGCGACCTATGGTCTTGCAATTACAATTGATATGGTGATGACATCCATTCTCCTACTTTATCTTTTGATGATGAAATATCCTAAAGCTAAGGTTTTTTACATTGCAATATTTGTCATGTTTTTTGCAATTGAAGGAACTTTCTTACTTTCTAATTTAGGAAAAATTATCGAAGGAGCATGGTTTACATTATTACTTGCTGCAGGCTTTTTTACCATGTTGTTTTTATATTACAAAGCTCGCGTACTTCGAAAAAGTATCACGGAGTATGTTCCAATGTCTAAGGTTATTCCTCTAATAAACCAGGTTAGGAATGACGATAAAATACATTTTGAAGCAACCAACTTGGTTTTCCCAACTAGAAGTGATACTTGCCAAAAATTGGACGCAACTATTTTTTATTCACTTTTCAGAAAAAAACCTAGAAAAGCGCAAATTATTTGGTTCTTGCATTTAGATATCAAATCTGACCCATGGGGAGTAAATTATTCTGTGAATGAAATCATCGATAAGCATTGTTATTACGTTTCATTACAACTTGGATTTAAAGAAGAGCATCGTATTGAATACATGCTTCATAAAATTCAAAAAAGAATGGTTGAAAAAGGTGAAATAACGAATGAAAGCGCTTTTGAATGTGTAAAATCTGAATTTATTCGTCCAGACTTCAAATTCATTGTACTGAATTCACGCGTAGCAACTGACAATAAATTAACAACCTTTCAAATTATCAGTGTAAAAGCTTACCGTTTCATTAAAAAAATAGGTTTAACGCCAGCTGAAGATTTCGGTTTAGACAAAACAAATGTTGTAGTAGAACATGTTCCAATCAGCATTACAAAAAGATTTAATAAAAAAATGGTGGAAGATTTTGAAGATTATTCAACCGCACATTAAATAAAAATTAAGCATTTATGAAAGTTAATCCAAATTACAACACGAAAGAATCACTTTTAGCTTTATACAATAAACCTTTATTAGAATTGGTATTCGAGGCGGCAACAATTCACCGTCAATACCATAATCCCCGAGAAGTGCAAATGTCGAGTTTACTTAGCATAAAAACGGGTGGTTGTTCGGAAGATTGTGGTTACTGTCCGCAAGCAGCTAGATACAATACTGGCGTTGACGCACATAAATTAATGTCTGTTGAAACGGTTGTAGAGCAGGCGAAAAACGCAAAAGCAAACGGTTCTTCGCGCTTGTGCATGGGCGCTGCTTGGCGAGAAGTACGTGACAACAAAGATTTTGATTCTGTGGTTGAAATGGTACAAGCAGTAAACGATTTAGACATGGAAGTTTGCTGTACCTTAGGTATGTTGAACGAAAACCAAGCGAAACGTTTAAAAAACGCGGGACTTTTTGCATACAATCACAATTTAGATTCTTCCAAAGATTTTTACAAAGACATCATTTCCACCAGAGAATACGAAGACCGATTAAATACTATCGAAAATGCTAGAAAAGCTGGAATTACTGTTTGTTCAGGTGGAATTATCGGCATGGGAGAAGCTGTTGAGGATCGAGTTGGATTATTATTGAGCTACATGGAAATGGAAACTCCTCCAAACTCAATTCCAATCAATGCATTAGTTGCTGTGGAAGGAACACCTTTAGAAGATCAAAAACCGATTGAACAATGGGAAATGATTCGCATGGTTGCAACAACACGAATTGCTTTTCCTGAAAGCGTAGTTCGTTTATCCGCAGGAAGAACAAAAATGTCAATGGAAGGTCAAGCATTGTGCTTTTTAGCAGGAGCAGGTTCAATTTTTGCTGGAGATAAATTATTGACAACACCTAATCCGGAATTTAACGAAGACAAAGAAATGTTCAATATCCTTGGATTGGTTCCGAAAGAAGCATTTACGGAAGGAGAAAAACCTGTTTCCAAACCAGATGAAATCATCGAAGCGAGAAAGGAAAAGGAACGTTTGCGTGAAATTCAATTGGAAGAAGCAAAAAATAAGGGCTTTGAACCGAGGAAGATTACTGTTCAATGAGTTGAAAATGAAGAGTTAGTAGTGGTGAATGATGAATTATAAATTATTAATGACGTATTATTAATGATGAATTATGAATGAGTGATTCTTTCTTCGAAAATAAAAATTCATATAAAAAATGCAGCCCAAGAGTTTCAAAAAACTAGAAGATCGACTTGAGAACAATACATTTCGAAGCTTGAGTTTGAATGAGGCGCCAATCGATTTTTATTCCAATGATTATTTAGGAATTAGCAGAAAATTAAGTACTTCTATTTCAAATCATGCTGGGAGTACAGGTTCGCGTTTAATTTCAGGAAATTCGATAGAAGCGGAGGCTTGCGAACACTTTTTAGCCGATTTTTTTGAAACTGAAAGTGCCTTGGTTTTTAATTCGGGTTACGATGCAAATGTGGGATTATTTTCTTGCATTGCCACCAGAAATGACACCATAATATACGACGAATACGTTCATGCCTCCATTCGAGATGGCATTAGATTGAGTATAGCAAAATCTTATTCTTTCAAGCACAACGATATTGCGCATCTTAAAGAGAAGTTAAAATTAGCAAAAGGCGATGTATTTCTTGCCATCGAATCTCTTTATTCCATGGATGGAGATTTTGCCCCCTTGGAAGAAATAATTCAACTTCAAAAAGAGTTCAATTTTTATTTAATTGTTGATGAAGCCCATGCTTGCGGTGTTTTGGGCGAAAAGGGCAAAGGATTGAGTTTTGCCTACAAGGATTTGATTTTTGCGAAAATTGTCACCTTTGGAAAAGCCTATGGAACACACGGAGCGGCAATTTTTGGCAGTCAAGAGTTGAAAAAATACCTAATCAATTTTGCACGCTCATTTATTTACACAACAGCATTACCACCAGCACAATATCAAACAATTTGCGAAGCAATTAAATTTTCAGAAGACGAAAAACTTAGAGCATCTTTACAAGAAAAAATTTCATTATACTGTGAAAATGCGCAAAAAATTGGCATCCAAGTAAATCTAAATTCTCCCATACAAAGCATTGAAAACAAAACTATTGCTGAATTAAATGTAATCTACAAAGGTTTTCAAGAAGCAGGAATTGCTGCCAAAATTATCAAAAGCCCAACCGTCCCAGAGGGAAAAGAACGAATTAGGATTTGTTTGCATGCTTTTAATTCGAAGGAAGAAATTACAAAACTGTTACAATTAATCCGCTAATCCTTAAATTTTTCTTTTTATAATTTTTCTTAACAAATATTAATTATTCCTACTAATTTTATGGAAAAATTAAACTATGCACAAAATTTTCATTTTAACGTATTCTGTTTTTAGTCTTTTTACTTTGTTTTCTCAAAAAAATAAAACTTCTGTTAAGGAAGAAAAGGAATTATTTACAACAGCAACTACAAATGCAATCGCTTTTAGAAACATTGGTCCGGCATTAACTTCTGGGCGCGTTTCAGATATTGCCATTCACCCAAATGATTTGAATACTTGGTACGTGGCAGCTGCTTCTGGCGGTGTTTGGAAAACGACCAATCATGGGACAACTTTTTCTCCGATATTTGATTCGTACGATTCTTATTCCATTGGCTGCGTTTCCATTGCACCGAGTAATCACAACACTGTTTGGGTAGGATCGGGAGAAAACAACAATCAACGATCAGTTTCATACGGAGACGGCGTTTATAAATCTGTTGATGGCGGAAATTCCTTTACCAACATGGGATTAAAAAAATCAGAACACATTGGATCAATTGTCATTCACCCAACGAATGAAAACATCATTTGGGTCGCTGCTTATGGTCCAGTTTGGAGTTCGGGCGGTGAAAGAGGTGTTTACAAAAGTATGGACGGCGGAAAAACTTGGGAAAGGACACTTTTTGTTTCTGACGACACTGGAATTAATGAAGTAATAATCGACCCAACAAACCCAGATGTACTGTACGCTGCAGCTCACCAAAGAAGAAGACACGAATTTACATACATTGGTGGTGGACTAGAATCAACTGTTTACAAAAGTATCGATGGTGGAAAAACGTGGAAGGAAATAAGTATTGGTTTACCAAAAGGAGAAATGGGACGAATTGGACTCGCGATTTCACCGGTTGATAACAATTATATCTACGCCATCGTAGAAGCAAGAAACGAAAAAGGAGGATTCTTTAAATCGATCAACCGAGGTGAAAGTTGGGAGAAGCAATCTTCATATTCCACTTCTGGAAATTATTACCAAGAAATTATTTGCGACCCAAAAGACAAGGAAAAAGTGTTTGCCATGGACACTTATTTACATCATACAGAGGATGGTGGCAAAAATTTCAACTACACAGGTGAAAAAGACAAACACGTTGATAATCATTGTATTTGGATAAATCCTTCCAACACAAACCATTGGATTGTTGGTTGCGATGGTGGAGTTTACGAAACATTCAATGCTGCAAAAGAATGGAAATACTATGCAAATTTACCAATTACACAGTTTTATAAAGTTGCAACAGATAATGATTCACCTTTTTATAATGTTTATGGAGGAACGCAAGACAACAATTCTATGGGTGGCCCTTCGGCAACGATTAATAACACAGGGATTTTAAATTCAGACTGGTTTATTACCAATGGCGGCGATGGATTTGAATCAGCAATTGATCCATTAAATCCAAACATCGCTTATGCACAAGCACAATATGGTTGGTTGGTGCGTTACGACAAATTATCTGGTGAAAAAGTTGCTATTCAGCCTTTGCCTAAAAAAGGAGAAGCTGCTTACCGTTGGAATTGGGATGCACCCTTGTTAATTTCTCCGCATGACAACAAAACCCTATATTTTGCGGCAAATAAACTTTTCAAATCCAAAAATATGGGCGACGACTGGGAAACAATTTCACCTGACTTGTCTCAAGATATTGATCGCGATAAATTGCCTGTAATGGGACAAGTTTGGTCGGTTGACGCAGTAATGAAAAATGCTTCTACCACCATTTATGGAAATGTAGTTGCCTTGGATGAATCTCCAAAAGTGAAAGGTCTATTGTATGCAGGAACAGACGATGGTTGCATTCAAATTACAGAAAATGATGGTTCTTCATGGTCCAAACAAACCACATTTGCTGGCATTCCTGCGAATACGCGCGTTAACATGATTTTAGCATCTTTGCACGATAACAATACCGTTTTTGCTTGCTTCAACAACCAACGTCAAGGTGATTTCAAACCTTATTTGATGAAAAGTACCGACAAAGGTAAAACTTGGACATCCATAAGCGGAAATTTACCAGAAAGAGGAACTGTTTATTGCGTAAGACAAGATCATTTAGATGCTAATTTATTGTTTGTAGGAACAGAATTTGGAGCATATTTCTCCAATGATGGCGGAAAAAAATGGTTTAAATTAGCCGGTTTACCAACAATTGCAATTTACGATTTAGAAATTCAAAAACGTGAAAACGATTTGGTTGCAGCTTCATTTGGACGTGGTTTTTATGTCTTGGATAATTATTCACCTTTGCGTGACTTAAAACACATAAATTTGGAGAAAACAGCGCATTTATTTCCAGTAAAAGATGCTTTGATATACATTCAATCTTCGCCACTTGGAGATTGGGGGAAAGCATCGCAAGGAGCAGCATTGTATGCAGGAGAAAATCCTGAATTTGGAGCAACTTTTTCCCTTTATTTAAAAGATTCTTACAAGACTTTGAAACAAGAACGTCAAGAAAAAGAGAAAAAATTAGAGAAAGATAAACAGGCTGTTCCCTACCCTACTTTGGAGCAAATGCATACTGAGGAAAATGACGAAGAAGCAAAAGTGATTCTCATTGTTAAAGATTTGTCGGGCAAAGAATTAAAAAGAATCATTAAAAATCCTAGTCAAGGAATTCAACGCATCCACTGGAATTTAAGAATGGAATCTTCCAATCCAATCAAAGCGAATGAAGGTGGCGACGATGGTTTTTTAGTTGGTCCAGGAACATATACCTTAGAGGTTTTTCTCTTAAAAAATGGAATCACAGAAATGCTTGTGGACAAAACACCATTCAATGTGAAAAGCATAAATAAACATGCATTGCCTGCTAAAAATCCAGAAGAAATGATTGCCATTCGAAAAGAAGTTGCAGAATTAAATAGAACAATAAGTGGAGCAAATCGTTTATTAAAGGAAACAAAGGAAAAAGTTACTTTGATTGAAAGTGCGGTCAAAAAATATCCGAATGCAGATTTGAGTTTGTTGAAAGACATTCGTAATATTGATTTAGAACTCAAAAAATGTGATATTTTGATGAATGGAGACAAAATTTTAGCACAAAAAGAAATTGAATTTGTTCCGAGCATCAATAATCGCTTGGGAACAGTTGAGTATCAATTGTATGAAAGCACTACAAATCCAACAAAAACACAATACGACAATTTAGCGATTGTGAAAGAAGAATATGAGGAATTTAAAGCAATTTTCAAAACTAGTTTAGATGCTTTAAAAGCGATTGAGGACAAATTGGCGCTGATTCCGATTCCATACACGAAAGAGAAAGAGGATTGGAAAAAGGATTGATAAGTGATGAATTATTAATGATGAATTATAAATGATGAATTATAAATGATGAATGGATTAATTATAAATTTTGTAGTGATAAATTGGTTAATGATTTATATTTTAAGTAATATTTTTTTGGTAAATGGAAATTTGTTTGAAAATATTTTCTAATTTTAGGATAAACTAAACCGTATGAAAGAAAATATATTAAAAACAAAAAGTTTTAATTTTGCAGTTGAGTCTGTCAAATTACACAAAAAACTAACTGAGAAAAATGAGTTCATTTTAAGTAAACAATTTGTGAGATCATCAACATCAATTGGAGCCAATGTTAGAGAAGCAAATAACGCGCAAAGCAAAGCAGATTTTATTCATAAATTATCAATTTCTCAAAAAGAGTGTGATGAAACGATGTTTTGGTTAGAGCTTATGATAGAAACCGAATATATTGACAAAATGGACTTTGTAAATCTGCATTCAAAATCTGAAGAATTGTTAAGATTATTAAGAAGTAGTATCATGACAGTTAAAAAATCCTTGGGAAAGTGATGAATTTAGAATAATGAATGATGAATGATAAATGATAAATGATAAATTAATAATGATAAATTATGAACTTTAAAAATAGAATTACTTTCGCACTTTGAACCCCATTTATAATTTATAGTTTATCATTTATAACTAATTAAAAAGATGAAAAAATTTGAAATACCAGAGTTTTACAAATCACCGACAATAAGTGAGTTGAAGGCGAGGAGAAAATTGGAGGATCCGAGAAAAAAAGATTTTACACCCACAAAGATTTCCTATTTTTCGAAAGATAATTTTGAATTGGAATTTCTAATTGCTCGTCATTTTGGATTTTGCTATGGTGTTGAAAATGCGATAGAAATTGCCTACAAAGCGATTCATGAAAATCCGGGAAAAAAAATCTATTTATTGAGTCAAATGATTCACAATCCTGGAGTAAATGAGGATTTGCAATCATATGGATTAGAATTTATTCAAGATACTTACGGGAAACAACTAATTCCTTGGGATCAAATTCAAGCGGAAAATGTGGTGATAATTCCTGCGTTTGGAACAACTTTGGAAACAGAAGGAATTCTTAAAAGTAAAGGAGTTGATGTAAAATCTTACAACACAACGTGTCCTTTCGTGGAAAAAGTCTGGAATAGATCTGAAAAGCTAGGACAAGATAAACACACAATTATCATTCATGGCAAGCACGATCATGAAGAAACGCGGGCAACTTTTTCACATAGTTCAACAAATTCAGCGTCATTGATAGTAAAAGACATTCATGAAGCCCAACTATTGTGTGATATTATCCTTGGCACGAAAGAATCATCTGAATTTTTCAATCTTTTTGCAGGAAAATTTTCACCTGGTTTTGATCCAGAGAAAGATTTGGTGAAAGTTGGCGTAGTGAATCAAACGACCATGTTGGCTTCAGAAACACAAGAAATAACCGAATTGATTTATGCAGCGATGGAACAAAAATATGGTTCAGATGACATCAAAAACCACATTGCTGATACCCGAGACACTTTGTGTTACGCAACAAATGATAATCAGTCTGCAACTTATGGGTTGATGGAAGAACCAGCAGATTTAGCCTTTGTAATTGGAGGGTACAATAGCTCCAATACAACACATTTAGTAGAATTGTTAGAAACAAAATTTCCAACTTTTTTTATTAATTCAGCCGCTGAAATAAAATCAAAAAATGAAATCGAACACTTTGATATTCATTCAAAAAACATAAAAAATAGCACATCCATTTTTCCTGAGGGCAAATCAAAATTATCCCTTGCAATAACTTCTGGAGCTTCTTGTCCAGATGCCGTTGTGGAGCAAGTATTGGACAGATTGTGTGAGCTATTTGGGGTGGTGAAGGCTTGAATTTGGTCTAGTTCAAAATAGATTTATTAAGGTTTAAATTACAATTACTTTAAAACAAGTTTGAGTAGATGTGAAATAAAAAAAGTCCAACACTAGGTGTCAGACTTCTTTTGTGCCCACGACTGGATTTTTTCAAGAACTATAAAAAAGGGGCTATCCCAAGCATAAAGTCTGCTGTTTTGCAAACAGCGGTCCTTTTTTAATTTACATCTACTTTCAAACAAGTTTGAGTAGATGCAAAATTAAAAAAGTCCAACACTACGTGTCAGACTTCTTTTGTGCCCACGACCGGATTCGAACCAGCACACCACTGAAGGCACCAGCCCCTCAAGCTGGCATGTCTACCAATTTCACCACGTGGGCATTGTATTTCTCCACATGTCTACCTCCCGATAATTATCGGGATCCACCACATGGGTATTGTTTTATCACTTAAATAAATCCCGATTAATCAGTGCGAATCGGGATTTAAGATTTGAATTATTGTTTATCCGTTAATCAAATTTCTTGAAATAACAATTTTCTGAATTTCAGATGTTCCTTCGTAAATTTGAGTAATTTTTGCATCTCGCATCAATCGTTCAACGTGGTATTCTTTTACGAAACCATATCCACCGTGAATTTGAACTGCTTCAACTGTTGTATCCATTGCTACTTTTGAAGCAAACAATTTTGCCATTGCACCAGATTGATCGTAATTTCTTCCATTATCTTTATCATCAGCTGCTCTCCATACCAATAATCTTGCAGCATCAATTTCCGTAGCCATATCAGCTAATTTGAATGCAATTGCTTGGTGCTTGTATATTTCTTTTCCAAAAGCTTTTCTTTCTTTTGAATAAGCCAAAGCCAATTCCATCGCCCCAGCGGCAATTCCTAATGCTTGAGATGCGATACCAATTCTACCTCCAGACAAGGTTTTCATTGCGAATTTGAAACCAAATCCGTCCTCTCCTATTCTATTTTCTTTTGGAACCTTTACATCATTAAATAATAAAGTATGCGTATCACTTCCTCTAATTCCTAATTTGTCTTCTTTTGCTCCAACAATAAAGCCTTCCATTCCTCGCTCTACAATAAATGCATTGATTCCTTTATGACCAGCTTCAACATTGGTTTGTGCAATTACTAGGTAAACAGAAGCTGAAGAACCATTAGTAATCCAATTTTTTGTTCCGTTTAATAAATAATAATCTCCTTTATCAATGGCAGTAGTTTGCTGAGATGTTGCATCCGATCCTGCTTCTGGTTCTGACAAACAAAATGCACCAATTTTTTCACCTGTTGCAAGTGGAACTAAATATTTTTGTTTTTGTTCTTCTGTTCCAAATGTTTCTAAACCCCAGCAAACAAGAGAATTGTTTACAGACATACATACAGATGTTGAAGCATCAATTTTTGAAATTTCTTCCATTGCCAAAGCATAAGACAAAGTGTCCATTCCGCCTCCACCGTATTTCGGATCAACCATCATCCCCATAAAACCTAATTCTCCTAGTTGCTTAATCTCTTCAACAGGAAATCTTTGGTCTCGATCTCTTTCAATTACACCTGGTTTAAGCACATTTTGTGCAAAGTCTCTAGCAGCGTCTCTTACAGCTATTTGTTCCTCAGTTAAATCAAAATTCATATAAGTTTTTTTTAGTTTTCACGATAATAAGTTGCAAATTTAAACTTTATATTTTATTTTTCCACTTTATTAAAGGAGAGTTTATGAAATCTTATCAACTTATTGGTTTAATGTCTGGGACATCTCTCGATGGATTAGATATCGTTTTAGTCGAATTTAAGAAAACTGAGAATGAGAAATGGTCATACAAATTAATTCATTATCAAACATTTACTTATCCCAAGGAACTTGTTGAAAAATTAAAAAGTGCTTTTGATCTGCCTGCTTTTCAAATGTATAGTTTAGACCATGAAATTGGGAAAATTTATGCGGAATTTATTTTAGATTTCATAAAAAAATACAATATAGACAAGGACAAAATTGATGCAATTGCTTCGCATGGTCAAACGATTTTTCATCAGCCAAACAAAGGAATTACGGTGCAAATTGGCTGTGGAACAACAATTTCCGCGCTTACAGGAATAAATGTGATTAATGATTTCAGGAAACGTGACGTGATTTTTGGCGGTCAAGGTGCTCCTTTGGTTCCAATTGGCGATTTTTCCTTGTTTGTTGATGAAGCTGAATCTTTTTTAAACATTGGAGGTTTTGCAAATATTTCCTTCAAAAAAGAAGGACAAATTATTGCTTTTGATATTTGTCCAGGAAATTTACCACTCAATAAACTTGCTAATTTCAGAAATCTTGATTACGATAAAAATGGAGGCTTAGCCAAGAAAGGTGAGATCAATTTTTTTCTTCTCGATTTATTAAATGACTTGGAATATTACAAAAATTCGTATCCAAAATCACTTGGAAGTGAATGGCTTGAAACCGATTTTTTCCCTCTGATAAAATTTGACCGCGACATTGAAAATAATCTACGAACTTTGATTGAACACATTGCGTATCAAATTGCACAAGTGTTGACCAACAACGAATTAAACTCTGTTTTCATTTCCGGTGGAGGGGCTTTAAATGATTTCTTAATTGAGCGACTAAAACATTATTACAAAGGTAAAATTGTAATTCCTCAAAAAGAAATCATCGAATTTAAGGAAGCAATTATCTTCGCCTTTTTAGGATTGTTATTTTTGGAAAAAACACCTAATTGCTTGAGTTCTGTTACTGGAGCGAAAAAAGATGTAATTGGAGGTACGCTGCATTTAGCTTAAAAAAATGTTATTTTTAGTACAAAAACATTTAAACTACTTCGCGCAACTTCTTTAATTCCAAAATACGTGCTTTTTTTCCTCCTTGACGGATATTTTTAGCAGTTTCAGTATAAAATTGATGTTTGTTTTCCAAATAATTAAGCTGAAAATCGAGCCATTCATTGTCATCCATGAAAATTTCTTGATTTTCTAATTCTTCTCGTAATTTTTTGACAACGTGATAATAATCTGCTCTTCCCAAATAATCATGGTCAGCATCACACATTATTTGTTGCAAAATTGTTTGAGGTTTTTTACCAGATTTGGTACTTTCAATGATCTCAGTTATGATTTTGACCTCTTCCTTGTTGTAACCAAAATAAGGTAAAATATTATTAGCCATTTTTACTGCATACTCCTCATTATCATCATATTGAACTAAAAACCCTGCATCATGATAATAAACCGCTGTTCGAAGTAACATGGTTTCATAATCCGTTACCCCTTCCAATTTTGCAATCCGAATTGCAGCTTTTTCAACATTTAATGTATGATTTATGTCGTGATAAACCAATTCTTCAGGTAACATAGATTTCAAACGGTTCAAAATGTCTTTTTGCATGTGATCAAAATCACTACCAGGCAATTCACATGCTTGCAGCAAATTTGTGTTGGCAATTTTTCCCTCACCATACAAACAATGCTCTAATTTCAACCGATTTATAGAGTACATTTGAATGGTTCCACCTCGTTTTTTAATTTCAACATCGCCAAATAAAGTCAAGTCAAAATAGTTGTCCACCAAATTCGCAATTGTTTTGGTAACCATAATCGAATCTGGGGAAGCCATTTGTTCTGCTCTCGATGCAATATTTACGGTATCTCCCCAGACATCAAAACTATATTTTTTGGTTCCAATTACTCCTGCCACCAATGGACCTGCATGAATTCCAACTCTAATTTCCCAATAATCCCGATTCATTGCTTTGGCCAGATCACGTTCATTTTGCATAAAATCACGCATCTCTAATACAGCCAAGCATGCTCTGATTTCTGGTCGATTTAGTGATTCAGTAACTCCAGCAATTGCCATGTATGAATCCCCAATCGTTTTTATTTTTTCTAATTTATAACGATTCGTAATTTCGTCGAATTTAGTAAAATAGGATTCCAATTTCTTCAACAATTTCATTGGGTTGATCGATTTTGCTTTGTTGGAGAAATTCACAAAATCCGTAAATAAAACTACGCCATTTTCAATTCTTTTAGGCGAAAACTTTCCAATAGAATTCAAATCTTCAAGAACTTTCTCTGGAAAAATATTAGATAGCAATTGACGAATTCTTCCGTCTTTAAAGTACAGTGATTTATAAATTTCAATTTTAGCCTTCACCAAATTTGGACTAAATGGCATTGTTAAAAAATCAATAGCCCCTTCGTTTAATCCATTTACAATATGTGTAGAAGTACTCGATTGTTCAGTTAAAACAACCTTGTAAACATTTCTTAGTTTAGGATCATTTTTTGTTTCACTGAGCAATTGTAATCCCCCAAAACTTGTATTATCAATATTAATAATCAAAATTCCAATTTCCTTTTGATTCAAGATTTGAAAGGCCTCAAAGGTAGAATTAGCCAACAAGACATTGTTCCCGGCTCCATTTAGAATTTCCTTCAAGCCTCGCTGATTGACAAGCTTATCATCAGCAATTAAAATATTGATAAATCTTTCCATCTAAAAATGTTAACGAGATAAAGTTAAAAATATTTTTGATAAAAGCATTTAGTTTTTTTTCATTTTGAAAATTTGGTAACCTCAGTTCGATTAATAAAGTGCCAATTGTAAAGATAAATCTACATCATATTTGATAGCTGGTTTTTTAGGAAAAAAGCTATACGCAATTAGGCCTG